>NZ_JAPCZO010000011.1:0-250963 GCF_025941625.1 Rhizobium acaciae | reverse complement strand
TAGAGGCGGCGGCGCTTGTTCCGAAGCCAATTCGCCGACTTTGTTGGGCCACGTGATTGCCTCGGCAACACCTTGTCAATCTCAGGCCTCCGCCGTATTGCTATCAATAGTTGTGGGCGCCTTCCTGCACAGGAGTATCATGTACAGATTGATTGTTTTCTCAGTGATCACGATCGCGGCTGGCTCCGCACATGCGAATGGGTTTCCGTTTTTCGCCAGTCCTGATGTGCCCGATTATTCCGCAAAGATGATCGTGCGTGACACCTATAATGACAAAGGGGGCCGCCAACGGGTCGTCCAACATCACAACGGCTGGACGCATGTTGAAGAGGACAGACGCGAAGAAACGAACATTTATTACGGACACTTCTTCAAGAACGTTGTTCTGACGGCAACCAGGAAGAATGGTGAGATCTCGTCAATCGAGGTCAGGCAGGTCGAACCGTCTCAGGACTATAACCGCATCATGGAGGTCAAGGAAACCGATGATGTCGAGGCCATCGGCGGTGAGCAGTGTCGTTGGCGGGAGATTGTTCGGAAAATGAATAAGGACGGGTCCGGGCCTGTTTGGTTAACTTGCCTGACCGGCGACGTAGAGGTCGCGACGAAAGTACTTTTCTCCAGTCGAGAGGTGATGTCCGAGACGCGGTTGGTTGAACTGCAGCGCGGGCCTGTGCCGGGGGCGGCGGTACGACCACCTATGCAGCTTTTTGAAGCCGGTACCTGGCTCAAACCATTGCCAAGCTATGACGATTACACTCCAAATGCTGGAGACTTTGAGGCGAAGCTGGTCAGCCACAGATCCGAAGAGAGGCTGTTGCGTCATTATCCCTGGTGGCTCCGACAGCGTGACGGCGAGGATGGATCAATCCTGATCACCGTCTGGAACGAACTCGAAGACCAAGGGCTCCAATATTCCGCATCCAAGGGTGAGCGCAGGTTCGAAGCTATCCGCTCCTCGTCGAATCGCGGGCCGTTCTCCAAGAGATTCGACATGGTGTCTGGGATCGTCGACATGAGAAAACAGGATCGGCTGCTCGGCGAAGACTGCGCATGGTATAACCGGACACCAGATTCCGCTGATGCAGGTCTGATGCAATGTCTGACTTCGGACGGTATACCGCTGATTGATGAACACTGGTCCGGCTGGGGTGACGGCGAGATATTCAAAATAGTGGCGTTAACGCGCCGGCCTGTGAGCATGGATGAAATGCAACCACCTCGTGATTACCTCGAGCCTGCTGCCTGGGGATTTATCAGGCCCCAATACTAGAGAGATAAGGTAGTAGCCTAAAACAAGGCAATGGCTTAGCCGTGAACGGCTAAGCTTTGATATGCAGCCGCCTCAGAGGCTGACGGTTTCGACCTTCCGGTCGACGAAGCGCAGAGCGATCGCGCCCTGGATCAGTTGCAGTGCCGGCTCGCCGAAAAGATCGCGCCGCCAGCCGTGCAGGGCAGCGACTTCGGCCTTCTCGCCCTCGGCGGCGATCTTGTCGAGATCTTCGCTATTGGCGATCACCTTCGGCGCCACGCCGTGTTTTTCCGAAATCAGCTTCAGCAGCACCTTCAGCAATTCGACGGCAGCAGCGGCCCCTTCGGGCGCCTGCGCCTGGCGTGGTACATGCGGCATATCGGCCTTCGGTAGAGCAAGCGCCGTGTTGACGGCCTCGATGACCGCCGCGCCGGAAGTCGAGCGCTCCCAACCCTTCGGAACGGTGCGCAGACGGCCGAGCGCCTCGGTGTCCTTGGGCTGCTGCTGGGCGATCTCGTAGATCGCATCATCCTTCAGCACCCGCGAACGCGGCACGTTGCGGGCCCGCGCCTCGCGTTCGCGCCAGGCGGCGACATATTTCAGGATCGCCAGCTCCTGCGGCTTGCGCAGGCGCATCTTCAGCCGCTGCCAGGCATCGTCTGGATGCATGTCGTAGGTTTCGCGCGACTCGAGAATGTCCATTTCCTCGGAGAGCCAGGAGCTGCGGCCTTCGCGATCGAGTTCCGCCTTCAGCGACAGGTAGACGTCGCGCAGGTGGGTGACGTCAGCCAGCGCATAATCCAGCTGCTTGTCCGACAGCGGCCGGCGGCTCCAGTCGGTGAAGCGCGACGACTTGTCGATATGGACGTTTTTGATGCGGCTGACCAACTGGTCATAGGAGACGCTGTCGCCGAAGCCGCAGACCATGGCGGCGACCTGCGTGTCGAAGATCGGATGCGGAATGAGATTGCCGCGATTGAAGATGATTTCGATGTCCTGGCGCGCCGCATGAAAGACCTTCAGCACCTTCGTATCGGCCATCAGCTCGAAGAAGGGGGCGAGATCTATGCCCTTGGCCAGCGGATCGACGAGAACTTCCGTCGTCGGGCTTGCCATCTGGATCAGGCAGAGCTCCGGCCAGAAGGTCGTTTCGCGCAGGAATTCGGTGTCGATGGTAATGAAGTCGGACTTGGCCAGCTCTTTGCAGGCGGCCGCCAAATCGGCGGTGGTTTCGATCATATCATTTCATTCGCAAGGAAAAGGTCGGTTAAACCTTCCTTCTCCTTTCGGTTCGATATGTCAATACAACAGCATACGCTTCGAGCATTGCTGGCTAAGAATCACGTCCAAACTTAGGCACGGCGGCAATCGCGGTGAAAGTGCAGGCAGTCTCAGCTGACCCTGAGATAGCTCGTCATCCCCGTCTTCTGGTGTTCGATGATATGGCAATGCAGCAGCCAGTCGCCGGGATTGTCGGCGACGAAGGCAAGCTGCACTTTCTCGTCCGGCTGAATGAGATAGGTATCGGAGACCAGCGGCATCACCTCCCGCGTCGAGGAGGAGATCACCGTGAAGCTCATCCCGTGCAGATGGATCGGATGCGAATGCGGCGTGGTATTCTCCAGATTGAAGACATAGCTCTTGCCGAGCTTCAATTCCGCAAGCGGCGCCGTCGGATCGGGCGTGTCGCCCGGCCACGGCACCTTGTTGATGGCCCAGAAACTGTAGCCGAGCGTGCCGCAGATGCTTTCGACGCTAGCATTCTCGGCCGTGGCGCTCAGCACCAGCGGGATCTGCTCCGCAGTCGTTAGATCGGCCTTCGGGACGGGATTGTCGACAAGCGGCCCGAGATCGCCGATATCGCGCTTCAACGATGATCCAACCGCGCGCAGGCTGGCGATCGTCTTCGGCGCCGTGCCGCGGATATCCTCGAGCGTCGCGACCGCGCCTTCGCCATCCGGCATGCGCACGGCAAGATCGAGCCGTTGACCCGGTCCGATCTGCAGGAGGTCGAGGGAAAAACGCTTCGGCACCGGATTGCCGTCGATCGCGATGACGGTGGCCTCGGCGCCTTCCATCTTCAGCGATAAGATCCGCGTCACATCGGTCACGGCAATTCGCAGCCGCACCAGCCCGCCGGCCGGCGCGTCGTATCGCGGCTCTTGGTGCCAGTTGGCGGTGCGCACCGTGCCGTAGGTGCCGGTCTTGGCAGCGTCGCGCGGCCGGAAGGGGGCGATGAATTGTCCGTTGCCGCCGAGCCGCCAGTCGCGCAGGTTCAGCACCACCTCGGCATCGAATTCCGGATCGGCCGGATCTTCGACGACGATGACGCCGGTCATCCCATGCCCCATCTGCGTCAGCGTGTTGCAATGCGGATGATACCAGAAGGTGCCGGCATCGGGCGGCGTGAAGGCATAGTCGAAGCTGTCGCCGGTATAGACGTAGGGCTGCGTCATGAACGGCACGCCGTCCATGCGGTTGTCGATGCGAAGCCCGTGCCAGTGGATCGTCGTCGGCTCGTCGAGCCCGTTTTTCAGCCGCGCCGCATAGGGTCGCCCCTTCCTCATCCTGAGAATCGGCGGCATGCCGTCATGGCCCCAGCTCATGATATCCCTGGTCGGTCCCGCCTCGGTCAGCATGGCCTCGGTCTTCACAGCCGTCAGCAGCTGCGGCTCGGGAGCCGCCTCGGCAAACCCGAATTTACCGGCAATGCCGATGCCGACGCCATAGGCACCCGCAACAGCGGATGCCTTGAGAAGGTTGCGTCGGCTAAGGAGAGGCATGCGGATGCTCCACAGTGAGAATGCCGATCCTTTTAAAGTTGACCGGCATCTTCATCAATACAGGAAGCATAGCCAAACTGCCGCAGCATACCGGTCGCAGCCTCGCCATAAACGCGTGTCAAACGCCGGGCCGCGCGCGCCAAGCCTTGACAAATCGGAGCGTCCATGCGCTTTTCCGCCCGATTTTCTTGTCGGCGCTTGAGGGTCTTGGAACCCTTGCTGCCGTCTTAAGCCACATGCCAGGATTTGAGATCATGCATCGCTATCGCAGCCACACATGCGCCGCCCTCCGCAAGTCGGATGTCGGCTCGACCGTCCGTATCTCCGGCTGGGTTCACCGCGTTCGCGACCATGGCGGCGTTCTCTTCATCGATCTTCGCGACCACTACGGCATCACCCAGGTCGTTGCCGATCCCGACAGCCCGGCCTTCCAGATGGCGGAAACCGTGCGCGGCGAGTGGGTCATCCGTATCGACGGCCTCGTCAAGGCCCGCACCGAAGACACCGTCAACAAGACCATGGCAACAGGCGAAATCGAGCTCTACGCACAGGAGATCGAAGTCCTCTCCGCCGCCAAGGAATTGCCGCTGCCGGTCTTCGGCGAGCCGGACTATCCCGAAGACGTCCGCCTGAAGTATCGCTTCCTCGATCTTCGCCGCGAAACGCTGCACCGGAACATCGTCAAGCGCACCCAGGTCATCTCGGCCATGCGCCGCGAAATGGGCAATGTCGGCTTTACGGAGTACACGACGCCGATCCTGACGGCCTCCTCGCCGGAAGGCGCGCGCGACTTCCTCGTGCCGTCGCGCATTCATCCCGGCACTTTCTATGCGCTGCCGCAGGCGCCGCAGCAGTACAAGCAGCTGCTGATGGTTGCCGGCTTCGACCGCTACTTCCAGATCGCGCCGTGCTTCCGCGACGAAGATCCGCGTGCCGACCGGCTGCCGGGCGAATTCTACCAGCTCGACCTCGAAATGAGCTTCGTCACCCAGGAAGACGTCTGGAACACGATGGGCCCGCTGATGACCTCGATCTTCGAGGAATTCGCCGAAGGCAAGCCGGTCACCAAGGAATGGCCGCGCATCCCCTATGACGAGGCGATCCGCAAATATGGCTCCGACAAGCCCGATCTGCGCAACCCGATCGTCATGCAGGCCGTGACCGAGCATTTTGCCGGCTCGGGCTTCAAGGTTTTCGCGGGCATGATCGCCTCCAACCCGAAGGTCGAGATCTGGGCGATCCCGGCCAAGACCGGCGGTTCCAGAGCGTTCTGCGACCGCATGAATGCCTGGGCGCAGTCGACCGGTCAGCCTGGCCTCGGCTACATCTTCTGGCGCAAGGAAGGTGACAAGCTCGAGGGTGCCGGCCCGCTTGCAAAGAACATCGGCGAGGAGCGCACCGACGCGATCCGTAGCCAGCTCGGCCTCGATGACGGTGACGCCTGTTTCTTCGTTGCCGGCGATCCGGCGAAGTTCTACAAGTTTGCCGGTGAAGCCCGCACCAAGGCAGGCGAAGAGCTGAACCTTGTCGATCGCGACCGTTTCGAACTCTGCTGGATCGTCGACTTCCCGTTCTTCGAATGGAGCGAGGAAGAAAAGAAGGTCGATTTCGCGCACAACCCGTTCTCGATGCCGCAGGGCGGCCTCGATGCGCTTCAGAACCAGGATCCGCTGACCATCAAGGCGTTCCAGTATGACGCCGTCTGCAACGGTTTCGAAATCGCCTCGGGCTCGATCCGTAACCAGTCGCCGGAAACCATGGTCGCCGCCTTCGAGAAGGTGGGCCTCAGCCAGCAGGATGTCGAGGATCGTTTCGGCGGCCTCTACCGCGCCTTCCAGTACGGCGCGCCGCCGCATGGTGGCGCCGCCTTCGGCATCGACCGTATCGTCATGCTGCTCGTCGGCGCGAAGAACCTGCGCGAAATCTCGCTGTTCCCGATGAACCAGCAGGCCCAGGACCTGCTGATGGGCGCGCCGAGCCCGGCAGCGCCGACACAGTTGCGCGAACTCTCGATCCGGCCGATCCCGCCGGTCAAGAAAGACTGAGATCGTCTGATCCCAAATGCAAAAGCCCGGCAAATCGCCGGGCTTTTCTGTTGGTTCGGTCGCTCACAATGCCGCGTAGATTGCTTCGCGAAGATCGACCGTGAACTTGCCCCACATGCCCTCCAGCGTCGTGTTGGTCAGCGCAACGACGGTCAACCCGTTGACCGGATCGATGAACCAGCTATGGCCGTAGACGCCGCCCCACTTCAGCGTACCCTTGGGGAAGGGGACGCCTGCCTCGGCCGGATTGGTGATGACTGACCAGCCGAAGCCAAAGCCGGAGCCGGGTTCATGCTGCTGGCGCTGGCCGTCTGCCTGGTCCGTCATCATCATCCCTACGGTTTCGGTCGCGAGCAGCGGTGCGCCACCCCTACGGATGGTGTCGAGTATGGCCAGGATATCACCCGCCGTTCCCGCCATGCCGGCGCCGCCGGAATGATAGGAGCCGGGGTCGAAGATGCGGTTCGGCGCGAAGCGGATGGGACCCATCAGCGACATCACCAGCGCAGTCTCGCCCATCAGCGCCGGTTCCGGTGAAGCGTCCATATAGGCCGCTGCCAGCCGGCTGCGGTCGCGAACCGAAAACGCGGTATCGGCAAGGCCAAGCGGTTTCGTCACCAGATCAGCGATGGCCTCGCCCAGCGGCACGCCGGTTTCCGCCTCGATGACGCCGCCCAGAACATCCATGGCGACGGAATATTGCCAGTCGCTGCCCGGCGCGAAGCGCAGTGGCGCGCTGGCGATCCGCCGCAGGTTCTCGGCCAGCGGCAGTCCCGGTTCGTCGAGGCCGTCGGAAACGCCGGCGCGGGTATAGGCATCGTCCCCTTCGAAGAAGCTGTAGCTGAGGCCGGACGTATGGGTCAGCAGGTGGCGGATGCGAATGATCGCTTCGCTGCCGTCAGGCAGCCTCGGTCGGAAGTCCGGCAGCCACCTCGTCACCGGGTCGTCGAGCCCGATTCTTCCCTGCTCGACGAGTCGCATCGCAGCGATGGTGACGATCGGCTTGGTGATGGAGGCAAGCCTGAAGATGATGTCCTCGCGCATCGGCAGGCCGTTTTCGCGGTCGGCGAGGCCGGCGGCACGGCGATGGATGAGCTCTCCGTCGTGGGCGATAAGCACCACCGCTCCCACAAGCCGCTTGTCGTCGAGCGCGCTTGTGATTGCTGCATCGACCGCTGCGGCAAGCGATGAATTCCTGTCGGCGTCTGCCATTTCGAGGGGAAGACTCATCAGATTAAACCTTCTATAATCACAATGACCGTTCCTGAATATAGAAGGTCGTTTCGAATTTCTAGAGTGATCATTGTGAAAAATAGCCGAGACGTGGAAAATTCTACCGCCCGCCGCCGCGGCCGTCCGCCGGCCTTCGACCGCGAGACCGTCCTCTCGGCTGCCCGCGAAACCTTCTGGGCGCATGGATATGAGGGCGCCTCGATCGCCGATCTCACCGCCGCCATGGGCATCACGCCGCAAAGCCTCTATGCCGCCTTCAACTCGAAGGCCGATCTCTATCGCGCCGCGCTGGAGCAATACCGAGGGCTGGGCTCCGACACGTTTTCCGCGCTCGGCGAGCCGATCGACACCGTCTCTGCCTTCGAGCGCATATTGCGGGGCTCGGCGGCAATTTTCTCGGCGCCGGAGCATCCGAAAGGCTGCATGATCTCGACGGCTGTGCTGAACTGCGCCAGCGAGAACGCCGTGATCGCCGACCATGTTGCAGCGATGCGCCGTCGGTCGTTGGACGCTTTCACCGCGAGGATCGAGCGTGGCATCCGCGAGGGCGACATGAAGCCAGAGACGAACCCCCGCGCGCTGGCACGGTTCCTCGGTGCCATCATCCAGGGCATGTCGGTGCAGGCGAGGGACGGCGCATCGATGGAGGAATTGCTTGATATCGCAGTCCTCGCCATCGTCGAGGTCGCCCGTCATCGCGCCTGAAAACGAAAAGGCCCGGCAGTCCGTGAACTGCCCCCGAAAGTTGGACGTCAACCTTTGGGGGGCAGTTCACTACTGCCGGGCCTTTTCGTCGCGAGATCGAAGCGATCAATCGTTGGCGGTAACCTTGACGCCAAGCACCTGCGGCAGCGTGTTCGGAGCGCCCATGGCGGCGCCCACGATCGTCGGGAACGGAACCGGCTTTTCAGGAGCGGCCTTGACGGTCAGGCTCTTCGGATCGTCGAGGAAGGTGTTGACGGCAGCCGAAACGGCGTTCTGCAGTTCCGGAATATTGAGCTGTGCCAGCATGATCGGCGTCATCGCCTTCAGCGAATCCGCCATCTGCTTGCCGGATATGTTCTGCTGCGCGCCGGCATAATCGAGCGCGCGCTTGGTGATCGAGGCATCTTCGAAGCGCACCTGCGCGGCCTCGAAGGACAGCTGCTGCATCAGGCCGAGCATGGCAAGACCGAGCGCCTGCTGCGATTCTTCCTTGTTCGGGTTGGCTTCGGATTGCTTCATCGCATCCTGCAGCGACTTCACGAAGGCCATCGTGTAGCCCGAGATCTTGAAGCCAAGGTTCAGCTTGCCGATGTTGGTGAAGTCGAAGGCGAATTCCGAAATGTCGATCGTGCCGGGGGCGAGTTCCCAGGCGCCCTTCATGGTGATGTCGCCCTGGATGTGCTGCAGGGCCAGCTTCTCGATCGCGTCCTTGCTCTGCGGATCCTCAGCCTTGCTGAGATCGGCCTTCATGCTTTTGAAGGCGCCATCGAAATCGAAGCCGGATTCGTCTTCGCGCAGCGTCAGGTTAACGTCGCTTTCGAGCACCGAGAACAATTCCGCCCCATCCTTGACCACCTTCAGGGGGCCGGTATGGGCGGTTTCGTACAGCATCATGGTATCGAGCGTGTCGCCGCCCGGCGTTGCCGGGATCGAGATGCCGCCGAGCGTCAGCTCCTGCGCCGTGACCGTGACGCCGTCTTTCGTGGTGTTGATATCGGGGAAGGCGGCCTCTTCGATGTAATAGCCGCCATCCTCGTCTTCTTCGACGCCGGAAAGGGTGACTTCGCCAACGGCCAGGCTTTCGCTGCCGGCAGATTTGACGCTGACATTCTTCAGCGTCGCGGTCGTGCCGTCGATATCGACGCCGTCAGCCGAAATCGTTCCGCCTTGTGCGGCATAGGCGGCATTGAGCTTCTTCAGCAGATCGGCACCGTCGAGAGCGAAAGCCGAGCCGGCAAGCGATAAAAAGGCTGCGCTCGATAGCATCAGCCGCGTTGTCCGGTAAAAGTTCATGGGGTGATTCCTCTGGTGGCGTGGTGGCGGTTGGAAATCTGCAGTGACGCTACTACGGATTGGGCCTGCTTTATATTTGCCGACCTCTAAATTTTTGTTGAGAGGAACGGCAAACGAAGTCCAAATTGCGGCGGAGCGTTTGTCTCATCCTTTGATGTCGACCCCAGACTTCATCCACAGCTGCAATGGCCCCGATTCCTTGCCCGCCGGCCTCTTCTGGGCTAGTCAGAACCTATGGGACAAGAGATTTTGCCGCCTTCAGGCGGAGACGACGATCACATCCAACCGGTCGACCTCAAGGCGGCGCTCGAGCAGCGTTACCTTGCCTATGCGTTGTCGACCATCATGCACCGCGCCCTGCCTGACGTGCGCGACGGGCTGAAGCCTGTCCATCGCCGCATCGTATATGCGATGAACGAGATGGGGCTGAGGCCGAACTCGGCCTTCAGAAAATGCGCCAAGATCGTCGGCGAGGTGATGGGTAACTACCATCCGCACGGCGACCAATCGATTTACGACGCGCTTGCCCGTCTCGCCCAGGATTTCTCGCAGCGCTACACGCTGGTCAACGGCCAGGGCAATTTCGGCAATATCGACGGCGATAGCCCCGCCGCCATGCGTTACACCGAATCGAAGATGACGGCGGTCTCCGAACTGCTGCTCGAAGGCATCGATCAGGATGCCGTCGATTTCCGCGACACTTATGACGAATCGAATTCCGAGCCGGTCGTCCTCCCCGGCGCCTTCCCGAACCTGCTCGCCAACGGCTCCTCCGGCATCGCCGTCGGCATGGCGACCTCGATCCCGTCGCACAATGCCCACGAGCTTTGCGACGCCGCCCTGCATCTGATCAAGCATCCCGATGCGACCGTCGAAAAGCTCGTCGAATTCATTCCCGGCCCGGATTTCCCCACGGGCGGCATCATCATCGACAACCGCGAAAGCATCATCGAGAGCTACCGTACCGGCCGAGGCGGTTTCCGCGTGCGGGCGAAATGGCAGACGGAAGATCTCGGCCGCGGCGGTTACCAGATCGTCATCACCGAAATTCCCTTCCAGGTGCAGAAATCGCGGCTGATCGAGAAAATCGCCGAGCTGCTGATCGCCCGTAAGCTGCCGCTGCTGGAAGATATCCGCGACGAATCGGCCGAAGACATTCGTGTCGTGCTGGTGCCGAAGACCCGCAGCGTCGACCCGACGATCCTGATGGAATCGATGTTCAAGCTGACGGAGCTCGAAAGCCGCTTCCCGCTCAACATGAACGTGCTCTCCATGGGCCGCATCCCGCGGGTCATGGCGCTGAACGAGGTATTGAAGGAGTGGCTGGACCACCGCCGTGAAGTTCTGCAGCGCCGTTCGCGCTTCCGTCTGGCGGCGATCGACAGACGCCTTGAAATCCTCAGCGGCCTGCTGGTCGCCTACCTCAACATCGATGAGGTCATCCGCATCATCCGCGAGGAGGACGAGCCGAAGCCGGTGATGATGGCTCGCTGGGATCTCACCGACAATCAGGTCGAAGCGATCCTCAATATGCGGTTGCGCGCCTTGCGCAAGCTGGAAGAGTTCGAGATCCGCAAGGAATTCGACGAACTGACCAAGGAGAAGGGCGAGATCGAGGCGTTGCTTTCCTCCGACGACAAGCAGTGGCAGACGGTCGCCTGGGAAATCGGCGAAGTGAAGAAGAAATTCGCCAAGGCGACCGAGGTCGGCCGCCGCCGCACCCAGTTTGCCGACGCGCCCGAGACCGACGAGGAAGCAATCCAGCAGGCGATGATCGAGAAGGAACCGATCACCGTCGTCATTTCCGAAAAGGGTTGGATCCGCGCGTTGAAGGGCCATATCGCCGATACGGCGGCGCTGACCTTCAAGGAAGGCGACGGCTTGAAGATCGCCTTCCCGGCGCAGACCACGGACAAGATCCTGATCGTCACGACAGGCGGCAAGGCCTTCACGCTCGGCGGCGACAAGCTCCCGGGCGGCCGCGGCCACGGGGAGCCGCTGCGCATCATCGTCGACATGGATAACGACCAGGCGGTGCTGACCGCTTTCGTCCATGATCCCTCGCGCAAGCAGCTGATCGTTTCGACCGCCGGCAACGGCTTCGTTGTTCCCGAAGCCGAGCTGGTCGCCAATACCCGCAAGGGCAAGCAGATCATGAATGTCGGGCTGCCCGAGGAAACCCAGCTGCTCGTGCCCGTCAGCGGCGACCATGTCGCCGTTGTCGGCGAAAACCGCAAGCTGCTGGTCTTCCCGCTGGCGCAGGTGCCGGAAATGTCGCGCGGCAAGGGCGTGCGTCTGCAGCGTTACAAGGATGGCGGCATTTCCGACGTCCGCTGCTTCGCGATATCAGACGGCCTCGTCTGGGAAGACAGCGCCGGCCGCACCTTCACGAAGAACAGGGACGAACTCGCCGAGTGGCTGGCCGATCGCGCCACCGCCGGTCGCACCGTGCCGAAGGGCTTCCCGCGCAGCGGCAAATTCGCCGGCTAGGACACGACAGCGTTGCGCGTCTTTTCAGACGCGCAAAGGACGCTTTAATGCTTTGAATGCTGGATATTTATCCTTCAATCGATTCCGCTTGAGGGAATGATCCAGTAAATTCCGCGCCTGACTCTTGGCGGGCGCGACAATTCCTCTATCTCAATCCTGTTAGCAAAAATATGAGCAGGCCGGCTCCGGTGGCGGACGGAATGGCCGCAGGCCGCGCACGGGAGGAGTGTGCGCGCCGTTACCGGAGGAAAATCGATGCCCGCCAGCACCATCAAACTGCATGTCAGTCACACCTATGGGGTGCCGCCCGCCGTTGTCTACGACGCCTGGCTCAACCCCGAAATCGCCCGCCGCTTCCTGTTTGCGACCGATGACGGTCATGTCATCCGTGCCGACATCGATCCGCGTGTCGGCGGCCGTTTCTTCGTCGTCGACCGCCGCCCGACCGGCGACGCCTTTCACCAAGGCGTTTTCCTGGAATTGAAGCGCCCGCAGCGCATGGTCTTCAGCTTCTCCGTCGAGGAACACGACCACAATTGCGACCGTGTCGAAATCAACATCGAGCCTCTCGGCGGCGGCAGCCGTCTGACGCTGACCCATGAAATGTGCGCCGAATGGGCCGCACACGAGGAAAAGACCCGGCAAGGCTGGGCGCATGTGGTCGAGGGGCTTGGCAGGGAACTGGAGCAGCAGCAGTTCAAGGCGACGGGCTGAGCGGTATGCTGAAATCTCGAAGGAAGCGGGTCGCACCTTCCTCGTCGATCTCGCCGGCGGCTACCTCTAGTACAAATGCAATGACCTGCGCGTTGTCGGCATTGATGACGTAGCGGTTGATATAGAGAAAGGTAAACGCCGCGAGATAGCCGGTACGCTTGTTTCCATCCACGAATGGGTGGTTTCTGACAATGGCATAGAGATAGGCTGCGGCGAGTACGAAGATGTCTGTCTCGCCGTATGCAGCCTTGTTAAGCGGGCGTGCTAAGCTGGTTTCCAATGCATTGGCATCCCGCAGGCCAGCCAGACCGCCATGCTCGGCAATTTGCTCATCGTGCATATTTTCAATTGCTTGGCGGCTTAGCCACTTAAGCCGTATCATTTCGCGAGTTCGCGGAGTGCCACCCGATATTTTTCCATTCCGATGCGGGCTGCCCGCATTTGCTCGGCAAGATCGGCCGATTCCGGTACGAGCTGAATATTACCCTCGATCTCTCGCAGTTCGAGGCTGTCGCCGCTGCTCAGGCCCAACCGCTGCAGCACCTCTTTAGGGATGATTACACCTTCGGAATTTCCGATCTTGCGGATTGTGACGTTCATCTTTTTACCCTCTGTGGTAACGGAGTTATAACATGGGGCGGAGCAGGCGACAACGTCCTAGACTGCCATTTGAACGATGCTTTTCCTCCGCACTATCCAGACGGAATGGGCTGCGATCGCCGCCACCAGGATGCCGCCGCCGACAAGTGTCATGCTTGCCGGCGTTTCGGCAAAGATCAGCCACACCCAGATCGGCGCGAGCACGGTTTCGAGCAGGTAGAACATGCCGACCTCCGGCGCGGAGAGGTAACGCGGCCCGGTTGCCAGGCACCAGAAGGCAAGCGGCATCATCACCGCGCCGTTGAAGAGGATCCAGGCCGGATGCTCGATCGAAAAACCGCCTGCCGGCATGACCGAGGTCAGTCCGATCGCCGCCGGCAGCACCGTCGAAAGCAGCGAGACGAAGCCCATCTCCCGGCGTGAGGCACGGCTGATGGTGATGGCGGCTGCAATGATGAAGGCGGTGAGAAGGGCCATGGCATCGCCGAAGAGATGGCCGCCCGAAAGCCCGTCCCGCACGATCAGGCCGACGCCGAAGATCATCGCCGCCATGGCGATCAGCGTTGCCGGCGCCGGCCGCTCCTTGAGAAAAATCCAGGAAAGCAGGGCGGCGAACATCGGATTGAAGGCGACGATGAAAACGACATTGGCCGTCGACGTGTTGAAAACGGCGAGAAGGAAGACCACCGTCGTCAGGCCGTAGAGCAGACCGGTGACGAGGCCCGGCCAGCCCGGCACCAGCACTGGCCATCGCCCCTTGGCGATCCTGAGAGCCGTTGCCACCAGCAGCGTCACGCCAAGGGTCGCGATGCTTCTCGCGGCCAGGATCGACCACAGCTCGCCGTCGGCGAGCCGCATCAGCGGGATATCCACGGAAAGCGCCAACCCGCCGATCGCCGTCAGCAGCAGGCCCTTCCGATGGTCGGAAAGAGCGGTGGGGAACATTCAGTCGTGGGTGCTCTCGGGCATGGATGAGGGATCGAAACGTTCCCAGCCGCGCGGGGTCAGATGCTCCTGCGGCTGGAAGCGCGTCTTGTAGTCCATTTTCCGCGACCCTTGAACCCAGTAGCCGAGGTAGACATGCGGCAGTCCCAGCGCTTTCGTGCGCCTGACATGATCGAGAATCATGAAGGTGCCGAGCGAACGCTGCTCGAGTGCCGGATTGAAATAGGAATAGACCATCGACAGCCCGTCGCTCATCGTATCGGTGAGGGCGGCGGCAAGCAGCTCGCCCTTCGGACGCTGCTCCAGTCCTGAACCTTCCTCACGCCGGCGGTATTCGATGATTCTCGTATTCACATGCGTGTCTTCCACCATGATTGCATAGTCGAGTACGGTCATGTCGGACATGCCGCCCTGCTGGTGGCGAAAATCGAGATAGCGTCGGAAGAGCGAATATTGCTCGCTGGAAGGCTGGGCGGCGAATTCGGTGGCGATGACGTCGGAATTGGCAGCAAGCACCCGCTTCATCGATTTCGTCGGCTCGAATTCCTGGGCGAGAATTCTGACGGAAACGCAGGCGCGACAGGACTCGCAGGCCGGGCGATAGGCGATGTTCTGCGAGCGGCGGAAACCGCCCTGCGTCAGGATGTCGTTCATCTCGGCGGCGCGCGGGCCGACCAGATGGGTGAAAACCTTGCGCTCCATCTCATGCGGCAAGTACGGACACGCAGCCGGAGCCGTCAGATAAAACTGCGGGGATGGCGTCGTCTGCGTATTCATTTGTCGCGGAAATTTCCTTGTCGAGACCGTGCCGTTTCCTGACAGCATGACCTAAGAATAAAAAACGTCAACAGCGGGGCGCTTTTCGCCCTTCATATCAGTCTTCTAATTTTAGATATGGAGCACCGGCGCCCGTCGGCAAAGAGAAGGCGGAGACTTTATTTCGTCTCCGCCCCGGGATTGCTGTTAGGGTTTCAGCCAAAGTCTCAGGCCGTGCGCACCGTCGCCGTACCCACCAGCAGGTCGTGAACGAGACGGCTGCGTTCGATAAACAGGCCGGCAAGCAGGATGAGCGGCGTCAGCACCGAGTTGAGGATCCAGAACAGCGCCAGATGCACGATCGCCGTCATGAAATCCATCGGCCGCCCATCGACGCGCACGATTGCGATCCCCATGGCGCGCATGCCGAGCGAGGCCTGGCTCGGTCCACCCACAGTCAGGCCGAAGTAAATGCCGGCGACGATGACGAAGAGGGCAGGGTAGAGAAAGAAGCCGAGCCCCAGCGTGACGATCGACAGGAAGAACAGTACGATCGCCGCGGGAATGCAGAGCAGCGCCACGATGACGTAGTCGAGGATGAAGGCGAAGACCCGGCGGCTCAACACGCCGCTATAGGCGCGCCAGTCCTCCGGTGCGGCATAAAGCGGATTGGGGTTGTAGCTCATCTCAATCTCCTGCGGAAAAACGATGCCGCTGATATGGTATCGGCAGGGCAAAATGCAATATTTGCTCTAGATTCGGATGATTTTCGGCCGGTTCGGCCCAATCACCGCTTTGCGAGAATTTTCGCCACTTCGACCGCGAAATAGGTGAGGACGCCGTCGCATCCCGCCCGCTTGAACGACAGCAGCGTTTCGAGCATCGCCCGCTCGCCGTCGATCCAGCCATTCATCGCCGCCGCCTTGATCTGCGTATATTCGCCGGACACCTGGTAGGCGAAGGTCGGCAGGCCAAAGGCCTCCTTCATCCGCCAGCAGATATCGAGATAGGGCAGGCCGGGCTTGACCATCAGCATGTCGGCGCCTTCCTCGACGTCGAGGGCCGCGTCGCGGATCGCCTCGGTGCCATTGGCGGGGTCGATATAATAGGTCTTCTTGTCACCTTTCAGCAGCCCGCCCGTCGAGATCGCCTCGCGATAGGGGCCGTAGAAGGCCGAGGCGAATTTCGTCGCATAGCTCATGATGCCGACGCTCTGGTGGCCGGCTGCATCGAGCGCCATGCGGATCGCGCCGATGCGTCCGTCCATCATTTCCGACGGCGCGATGATGTCGGCGCCGGCATCTGCCTGCATCACGGCGGCGCGCGCCACCTGGTCGACCGTCTCGTCATTGACGATCTCGCCGCCTCTGAGAATGCCGTCATGGCCGTGGCTGGTGAAGGGATCGAGCGCGACATCGGTAATGATGCCGATATTAGGCACCGCCTTCTTGATCGCCGCCGTCGCCTGATTGATCAGGTTGTTGGCTTCGAGGCTGTTCGAGCCGGTCTCGTCGCGCAGCTCCATCTCGATATTCGGAAAGGTGGCGAGTGCGGGAATACCGAGGCCGGCGGCTTCGCGTGCGGCTTCCACGGCCTTGTCGATGCTCATGCGGTTGACGCCGGGCATGGCCGGGATCGGATCGACGATACCGGAACCCGGCACGATGAAGATCGGCCAGATCAGGTCATCGACCGTCAGCCGGTTCTCCTGCACCAGCCGGCGGGTCCAATCCGCCTTGCGGTTGCGCCGCATGCGGCGATGGCCGGTGATGTCGTCGACGAGATGCGTCCTGTCCTGCATGATATCTATCCCTGGCCCATTCCATTTATCGGAGCGCTCATTATCATGGCGCCTGGAAAATCCAAACCGGACGATTGGCCGCGGCGGAAGAACCTCTGGCGCATGATGCCGATAATCGGAATCGATTTTTCGGGGGTATGCGCAAACTCAAAGTGATAAAGCGTTCTCCAGCGCGTCTTGTCAGACACGCGGCGTTCTTTATGAAGATGCAACCCCAAACCGATGTCTGCGCTATGGAAACCGAATCCCCGACGATACCGAAACGCACACTGGCGGATATCCTCTTCATTCTCTTCCTGAGACTGGTTGCCTTATCCTGCTTCTGGTTCGGCCTGCAATATTGGGCGATGCTCGTCGGCTATTCGTTGGTCGGCGCCGGTCGCTTCGATCTTTTGAGCCTTCCGTGGAAGGTGGCGAGCACCAGCCTCGCCGTGCTCTTCCCCGTCGCCTCCCTCGGCCTCTGGCTCACCGTCTCCTGGGGACCGGTCATCTGGGTGCTGGCCGCCGGCGGACAAATCCTCATGTATGGCCTGCTGCCGGATATTTTCGGCCCCAACCAGCTCATCATCCTGCTGCATGTCATCGTCGCCGTGGTCTATTTGATTTTCCGCCTGCTGCTCTGGCTGGAAAAGCGCCGGCATCGCCGCCAGGTAAGTGTTGATTTACCCTGAGACAACGTGGAGTTACCGGTAAGGCTCCGTTAAGCCTGCGGTTTAAGTCGAATTTTATATGTATTCGATAGGGTCTCACTCAAGGCGGGAAGAAAACACACCGCCAAACAAACAGTGAGGCAGTCAATATGAACACGAAAATCAAGCCGCAGGCGGTATCGACCTTCCGTGACCAGCAGGACCACGACATCCGTGATCTTTACATGGAATCCCTTCATCTCGTTGAACGTCTGCACCGTCGTCTTCTCGACGTCATCAAGGACGAATTCGACCGTCAGGGTCGCAGCGACGTCAACGCCATCCAGGCGCTGCTCCTTTTCAACATCGGCAATTCCGAGCTGACCGCCGGCGAGCTGCGCTCGCGTGGCTACTATCTCGGCTCCAACGTTTCCTACAACGTCAAGAAGCTGGTCGATCTCGGTTTCATCAACCACCAGCGCTCGCGCATCGACCGCCGCTCGGTCCGCATCAGCCTGACCGAAACCGGCCAGGACATCGCCGAAACGGTCGCCAAGCTCTACGAACGCCACATCGCCTCGATCGACAAGGTCGGCGGCATCGGCACCGACGAGTTCACGCAGATGAACAAGCTGCTCCAGCGTCTGGATCGTTTCTGGAACGACCAGATTTTGTATCGCCTGTGATCTGCTAAGCTATCTTCCCTGCTGGCTTATTAGAGCCTCCTAACTGGCGCGACGAGGCGTAACGGTGCCTGAAAAGGCGTACCGTTGCGCCTCTTTGCGCGCCAGCGTCAAAAGGGAATATCGTCGTCCAAATCACGCGAGAAGTTGTCGCCCTTCGGCCCCTTCAATTTGCTTCCGGGGCGCCTCGATACGCTTCCGGTCCTCCGGAGGAGGCAGTTGGGATTGCTCAGGCTCTTTCGCCTTCTCACCCCCGAGCAGCTCGTTGATGCTGCGCACGAAGTCTGTTGCGGGCTTGATGGCCTCCCCGAATTCCTTAGCGAGATGGGCAACGTCTATGCCCATGAGCATAGCGTTGCCGAACTCCGTGCGAGCCTTGTCGACGTCGGCCGCGAACGCGTTAAGTTTCTTATAGAGCGAATTTTTCTTCCGCTCCTCAAGGCCCGCCTTTTCCACCACCTCACGAATGCGGCCGATGAAGAAATGAATCTGGGTCTTGATGCTGGGTGGAAGCTCGACCGAGTAAACCTTGGCGGCTCTCGACTTCCGGATTTTTAGCCCGGTGAGATATCGCTGGAGCGCGAAAACAAACTCATCGAATTCATCAAAGATGCGGCCGCGAGGCGGAACCTCCCACTTCGCGAATGGCTCAATGTTCAACTCGCCTGCCGCCGCAAGAACCTTGTTCATGAACGTGTAGTGGACATAGGTGCTATCGGCTCGCTCGTCCATCTCGGCCCTGTTGCGGTCAAATTCGGACTGATACCCCTGAACCAACTCTGCGAAGGCGATCTCATCGTCGGGATGTAGATTTTCGAACTCTTCAAGGACAAAAGACAATTCAGGCTCCTCAGCTCCACAACCAGAAAATAGATGGAGTATAGGACCACTACAATGGCGGGTGACGCTTATCCCAAACGAATTTTGTTCTCTTCCCGTTCCAGTGATCAGTCTTGTAACCTCAAAACCCCATCGTTGGGTTAGTTTTATCAAGCGGTCGATGATGTCGCCGCTCGTCATGTTATGGTCGCGTAGATCAGCAGCCATCAACTCCCATGGGGAGGGAGGTTTTCTAGGCTCCGGCACCAGGTCCGTCAAAAAAACGAGCTGGGCGGGTCCCATTCAGGCAAAGCGCCGGACGAAACTAGCAGTGGAAATCGCCCAAGCTGTTTGCTGCCTTTCAACCTCTACACCGGCGACGCCGCAAAATCGGCTGGCTAGATGGAGGTGTGGGGCGAGTAATTGGGGAAGTTCCCGTTCTATGCCATTCGCAACGCTTATCGCTGGGCGGTGCGGGGCGAGGGGAAGTGCCTTTGCTGGCTCCATTCATTTCTGACGTCAGGGTTGCACAAGGTCATGCGTTAGTATGAGAAAGTATATGTTGGAAAGTGGAGTCGTGGCTGAGGGCTCGCGGTGCTCCGCCTGGGGGGCTGATGGAAAAGAGGCATTGGAAGCAGAAATATACGACCTTCCCGCCTTTGCCCTGCCCGCGGTGCGGGGGAGCACTCAGATTCGATAAATCGTCGCTGGCAGAACGCGAGACAGCATATTCGCTCAGAGGCAGGAGTGAAGGAAACTGGACCTTATACGACATTGAGACACGTTTCGTGTGTTTTCTAGTTTGCGAGGTGGTCTGGTGCGGCGAGATAGTTGCCGTGTCTGGGATCTCTTCAGAACAGGAAGAACCGGTCTATGGCGATGTCGATCAGGAAACCGATGTTTTCACGTACTACTATCCGAAATCCATGATCCCGGCGCCGTATCCGTTCCGACTCTCAAAGAAGCTCAGCGAGGAATGCCGGGTAGATCTTGCGAATGCATTCCGGCTTTTGTGGAATGACCATGCCGCATGCTCAAACAAGTTGCGGATGTTCGTCGAACACCTTCTTGACCAGTTGGGTGTTCCGCGTGAGATCCCGAAGAAGCCCAAGAATCTGGACAGCCGGATAGAGAAATTTGGGGAGGATCATCCTCAATATATGCAAATCCTCCACGCGCTGCGGCACGTCGGAAACACCGGAAGTCACACGGCCAAAACAACATTCGACGACGTCGTACAATGCTTCATTCTGGTCCAGGCGGTCATAAAGGCATTGATCGACCGGGAGATGGACGAAATTTATAAAACCGCGAAAAAGCTGACGGAAAAGTACGAGCGAAGCCTGTTGATAAGAAAGAACAAAAATAGAGCATACGTCGGATGATCCGACGCAAAGGTGAACTCAGCTCCAGTGCCATCGACCGCGGACGGCCCTTCCAAATCGCTATGCTTGCCGAGTTATCGTGGCAAGGCGGGTGAGGAGCAATTCGAGTTTGCAGGAAATTGATGTTGCTCCCGTGGACACAGCGTTTTTTTTGCGAAGACCGGCATTACAACGTCCACTGCTTTGCCACCAAAACGGAGGCCGAAGTGTTCCTCGAAAAATTCGGTGAAGAATGGTTTGACCCGAGCTAACGCGGGAAGGGAATGGTATCGGGCTCTTGTGCTCGCCCTATTGTGAGGCGTCGGCCCAAATCAACCCCTTTTCTTCTCGCCGCTTATGGAATTCCTCGACCGCGTTTTGAGCGTCGGTGTTGAAGTAATGATGGATGATCTTGTTCGATCCGTTCACGGTTGCGATAAAGCAGTCGAGCGACGCTTTGAGTGAGTGCTGTTCAGGGTCTTCGAAGATGACGAGGTTTATCAACCCTTCCGCCTTGCTGACCCTGAAATGCCGGTCGGTCAACGCTTGGACGTTGTTATGGGTATCGTTGCAGAGGCTGTGATAGATCGAACGATAGATGTCTGACATTCCAGCCTTCTCGAACCGTTCGAAGATATTCAGCGCCGGTCCTTTGGTCCCAAGTTTGGCGAGTTCCTCCTTGTGGTAAGCAAGCTGCTCCTCAACCTCTGGGTTGTCTTTGAAGAACGTGAGGAACTGGTTGTCGCCTTTTGCACCTGCCTCCGTAAGCCGTATCCACTGCTTGTGGTAAGCGATCATCATCAGGTCGAGATATTGGGGGTCGCTGGCGAGATTGATGAGGTCAACATGTGCCTCTAAGGCAGACCGAAGCAAATGCTCAACGCCAGCCCAACGGTCCATACCGAGAAGAGTAACGGCGCTGTCCGCATCCTCGATGATGGTTGAGTAAAGGGCCATCAGCAGACGGTGAACGGGATGACTTTTGTCAAACTTCACCGATGGCAGGAGTTTGATGGTCGCTTTCACAAGTTCGTCTAAAAATTCCAGCATCGGTGGGCTCACGGTTGGCGTGTACCACTGGCTTAACCTACCCGCGGCCCTTTCGGAAGTAGGCCGCTCGGGCCGGGTTTATCATCCACTGGCTTGTGCTCGTACCCGACGGGCGGCGGCGGAAGATAGGGCTCCTCGCCGATGAACCGTCGACGGTATTCGCATCGCTAACGCATATACTGCTGGAACGGGAGCGGTAAACTCCAGGCTCTGACTACTGAAATCGAACGGCCATCGCGACAATTTGCAAATGCGCCAAAACCATACGTCTCACGTCATGGTTGCAAAGTCGGCGCTTCTCACCTCGAAGTCATGAGAGAAATGACGATGCGCCGCTGGCAGGTGCAACCACGCCGGCGTGGTATGGCGGGCAAAAAGATGTCAGCTGCTTCCCTGCAGAAAACCTCAATAGCATTAAAGCGCAATTACGCGCGGCTCATTAACGAACGAAAGAACGACCGGGTAGTGAAAATTGCATTGTCAACGGCACGCATATCCACAATCGGCAGAAAACGACGTGGAAAGCCGGATGACGCGAGATTGGCGGCAGGTGCAAGTACCTAAACAGGTTGAAAAGCCGCCGGAGCCATTGTCGAATGGGAGTAGGAGCCGGAGACGTTCTGGAGCGACCAGATCCTGTACCGTCTCTAAGACCTCTGACCTCCTTCAGGGTTGCAGGAAATCGGACGTGTCTCTACACGTCCGATTTGCCGTTTTCATCCGCGTGGCATCTTTGCAACGCGGGGCAGGCAAGCGCAAAGCCCGGTATTCAAGCCGTTTTTTAGCCGTTATTAACCGGCACGCTTTACCCGTCATATGGTTCGTTGCGTCCTGTTTCCGGCAGTCGGCAAGTCCGTCTTCCGGCCCGGCAACACGAATTGGCCATATTGGTGTGGCAGCGGAAGGCTTAACAACCGGCGCTTTCAATGGACCGATCAGGAATGTTCAGGCTGCCGCATCGCAATCTTGTGATGGGGCAAGCGGAATTTTTTGATCCGCCGGGACAACGAATGGACTGGGATCTGCGTTAAAGCGCAGTGATATCGCAAAAGGCCGCAGATTCTCTTTATAGCGGCATTCAGTGGTTGGGACTATGTCGAAGAAAAACGGAATTGAAGCTCTCTCGCGCCGCGCCTTCCTTGCGTCCGCGGCAACGGTTGGCGCCGGCGCGCTTGCCGCGCCGGCATTCGCGCAATCGGCGCTCGATACGCTGATCAATGCGCCGCGCCGCGGCAACTGGGACGACCAGTTCGACGCCAAGGCGGCGTCGCGCACGGCAACCGCCATGGTTTCCAACACGCCGATCCTCGGGCCTCAATCGGTTGCGAGCGCCCAGCAGGCAATCATGCAGTATCAGCAGATCGCCGCAGCCGGCGGCTGGCCTGAGGTCAATCCCGGTGACCAGCGTCTGCAGCTCGGCGTCAGCTCTCCCGCCGTCCAGGCGCTGCGCCAGCGCCTTGCGATCACCGGCGACCTGCCGCGCGCGGCCGGCCTGTCCAACGCCTTCGATTCTTATGTCGATGGCGCCGTCAAGCGCTTCCAGGCGCGTCACGGCCTGCCGGCCGATGGCGTTCTCGGCGAATTCACGCTGAAGGCGATGAACATCCCCGCCGATGTCCGCCTGCAGCAGCTGAACACCAATGTCGTCCGTCTGCAGACCTTCCCTGAAGACTTGGGCCGCCGTCACCTGATGGTCAACATCCCGGCCGCCTATGTGGAGGCTGTTGAAGACGGCAGTGTCGCCACGCGCCACACCGCGGTTGTCGGACGCCTCAGCCGCCCGACGCATCTCGTCAATTCGAAGATCTACGAGGTCATCCTCAATCCTTATTGGACTGCGCCGCGCTCGATCGTCGAGAAAGACATCATGCCGCTGATGCGCAAGGATCCGACCTATCTCGAAAAGAATGCCATTCGTTTGCTCGACGGCAAGGGCAATGAAGTCGCCCCCGAGACCGTCGACTGGAACGGCGAGGCGCCGAACCTGATGTTCCGTCAGGACCCCGGCAAGATCAACGCCATGGCGTCGACGAAGATCAACTTCTACAACAAGAACGGCGAGTATATGCATGACACGCCGCAGCAGGGCCTGTTCAACAAGCTGATGCGCTTCGAATCGTCGGGCTGCGTCCGCGTTCAGAACGTGCGCGACCTGACGAACTGGCTGTTGCGCGAGACCCCCGGCTGGAGCCGCCAGCAGATGGAGCAGGTGATCGCAACCGGCGTCAACACGCCGATCAAGCTCGCGGCGGAAGTTCCTGTGTATTTCGTTTACATCTCTGCCTGGGGTATGCCCGACGGCATTGTCCAATTCCGCGACGACATCTATCAGATGGACGGCAATGCCGAGTTGGCGCTCGACACTACGGCTGGCATGGAACAGCCGGTCCAGTAATAAGCGGCGACCTCTGCATCGCAATTTGAAAACCGCGCTTTTTCCGGCGCGGTTTTTTTATGTCGGAGAGGCGGTCCTCGATATGGTCGCCAAAGATCGGCGCGGCGCGGCCGCAAAAGAGTGTGAGCGCGCGCTTTGCTCAGCAAATGTCGTTCTTCGTATTGCCCTCGCCACAGCGGAAGGCTAATACCTCAGCGCATTCCAGTTGAGGAGCCCGCCATGACCAATGCTTCCACCGAATCCTTCTTCAATCGCTCGCTTGCGGACGTCGATCCGGATATTTTCGGCGCGATCGGAAAGGAACTCGGTCGCCAACGGCACGAGATCGAACTGATCGCTTCAGAGAACATCGTCTCCCGCGCCGTGCTGGAAGCCCAGGGCTCCATCATGACCAACAAATATGCCGAGGGTTATCCTGGCAAGCGTTATTACGGCGGCTGTCAGTTCGTCGATATCGCCGAGGAACTGGCGATCGAGCGCGCCAAAACGCTGTTCGGCGTCAATTTCGCCAACGTCCAGCCGAATTCCGGTTCGCAGATGAACCAGGCCGTGTTCCTGGCGCTGCTGCAGCCTGGCGACACCTTCATGGGTCTCGACCTGAATTCGGGCGGCCACCTCACGCATGGTTCGCCGGTCAACATGTCCGGCAAGTGGTTCAACGTCGTCTCTTACGGCGTGCGCGAAGGCGACAACCTGCTCGACATGGATGAAGTCGCCCGCAAGGCCGAGGAAACCAAGCCGAAGCTCATCATCGCCGGCGGCACCGCCTATTCCCGCATCTGGGATTGGAAGCGCTTCCGCGAGATCGCCGACTCGGTTGGCGCTTACCTCATGGTCGACATGGCCCATATTGCCGGCCTCGTTGCCGGTGGTGTTCATCCGTCGCCATTCCCGCATTGCCATGTCGCGACGACGACGACCCACAAGTCGTTGCGCGGCCCGCGCGGCGGCGTCATCCTCACCAATGACGAGGATCTGGCGAAGAAGTTCAATTCGGCTGTCTTCCCCGGTCTGCAGGGTGGTCCGCTGATGCACATCATCGCTGCCAAGGCTGTTGCCTTCGGCGAGGCGCTGCAGCCAGAATTCAAGGATTATGCCGCCCAGGTGGTCAAGAATGCCAAGGCACTGGCTGAAACGCTTGTCGCCGGCGGCCTCGACGTCGTGTCCGGCGGCACCGACAACCACCTAATGCTGGTCGACCTGCGCAAGAAGAATGCCACCGGCAAGCGCGCCGAGGCGGCCCTCGGCCGCGCCTACGTCACCTGCAACAAGAATGGCATTCCCTTCGATCCGGAAAAGCCCTTCGTCACGTCGGGTGTGCGTCTCGGCGCTCCGGCCGGCACGACCCGCGGCTTCAAGGAAGCGGAATTCCGCGAGATCGGCAATCTGATCGTCGAGGTTCTCGACGGCCTGAAGGTCGCCAATTCCGATGAGGGCAACGCCGCCGTCGAAGCCGCCGTGCGCGGCAAGGTGGTCAATCTCACTGACCGCTTCCCCATGTACGGCTACATGGGGTAAGGAGTAGGGATGCGTTGCCCCTATTGCGGTTCTGAAGATACCCAGGTCAAGGATTCGCGCCCGGCGGAGGACAACACGTCCATCCGCCGGCGACGCATCTGCCCGGATTGCGGTGGCCGCTTCACCACGTTCGAGCGTGTGCAACTGCGCGAGCTGATGGTCATCAAGAAGACCGGCCGCAAAGTGCCCTTCGACCGCGACAAGCTGGTGCGCTCCTTCGAAGTGGCGCTGCGCAAACGCCCGGTCGAGCGGGACCGCATCGAGCGCGCTGTCTCCGGCATCGTCCGGCGTCTTGAAAGCTCCGGCGAGACCGAGATCTCCTCCGAGCAGATCGGCCTGCAGGTGCTGGAAGCCATGAAGAGCCTCGATGATGTCGGCTTCGTGCGCTACGCCTCGGTCTATCGGGATTTCTCGCTTGCCGAGGATTTCGAGAAGGTTATTTCCGAAATCAACGCCAAGATCGCCCGCGACCCGCTGGACAGGTGAGCCATGAGCATCACGCCGCATGACGAACGTTTCATGGCGGCGGCGATCCGCCTGTCGCGCTGGCACCTCGGCCGCACCGCCACCAACCCCTCCGTCGGCTGCCTGATCGTCAGGGACGGCGTCATCGTCGGCCGTGCGGTGACGGCGATCAGTGGCCGCCCGCATGCCGAGACGCAGGCGCTCGCTGAAGCAGGCGCGCTCGCCCGTGGCGCCGCCGCCTATGTGACGCTCGAACCCTGCTCGCATCACGGCAGGACGCCACCTTGCGCCGAGGCACTGATCGCCTATGGCGTTGCCCGCGTCGTGATCAGCGTCACCGATCCCGATCCGCGTGTTTCCGGCCGCGGCATCGCCATGCTGCGCGAAGCCGGCATAGAGGTGGATGCCGGCGTGCTGGAGGCGGAGGGCCGGCAGTCGCTTGCCGCCTATCTCACCCGCCAGACGAAGAACCGGCCCTATGTGACTCTCAAGCTTGCCATTTCTGCCGATGGCATGATCGGCCGCGAGGGGGCAGGGCAGGTGACGATAACAGGCCCGCTCGCCCGCGCCCAGGTGCAGGCGTTGCGCGCTGAAACCGATGCCATCCTCATCGGCATCGGCACCGCGATTGCGGATGATCCGCTGTTGACGGTGCGGACGCCAGGTCTTGAATCGCAATCGCCGATCCGCATCGTCCTCGATCCTTCCCTGGCATTGCCGCTGACCAGCAAGCTCGTCGAGACGGCGCGGCAAGTGCCGGTCATCGTGGTGGCGAGTGAGGAAGGATCGTTGTCGCAGGCAGAGGGGGGTAACCTACCCGTCGACGCCACCGACATGGACTCCCGCCGCGCAGTCCTCGAAGCCGCCGGCGTCGAGGTCGTCCATTGCAATCCCTACCATCCGGAAGTCCTGTTGCCGGCACTCGCGACGCGCGGTATTTCCTCGCTCCTGGTCGAGGGTGGCGCAAAGACGGCGCGGCTTTTCCTCGAGGCTGGCCTCGTTGACCGCATCCAGCTTTATCAGGCGCCTGTTGTCATCGGCGAGCGCGGTATTGAATCCCCGCTTGATGCAACCGACATACCATCGGGTTTTACCCATACGGGCACGCTGATGTTCGGCGAAGATCGCCTGGACGAATACGAAAGAGGGCTTTGATGTTCACCGGAATAGTCACCGATATCGGTACGATCGAATCCGTTTCGCCGCTGAAGGAGGGCATCAAGCTTCGCGTTGCGACGAGTTACGACCCGGCGACCATCGATATGGGCGCATCCATCTCTCACTCCGGCATCTGCCTCACCGTCACCGGCCTGCCGCAGGAAGGCAGCAATGGTCGCTGGTTCGAGGTCGAGGCCTGGGAAGAGGCGCTGCGGCTGACGACGATCGGCGGCTGGCAGGAAGGCAGCCGCATCAATCTCGAACGGTCGTTGAAGATCGGCGATGAACTCGGCGGCCACATCGTTTCCGGCCATGTCGACGGCAAGGCGGAAATCCTCTCGGTGACAGCAGAGGGCGACGCCACGCGCTACCGCCTGCGCGCGCCCGAACATCTGGCGAAATTCGTCGCTCCCAAGGGTTCGATCGCACTCGACGGCACCTCGCTGACGGTCAATGCCGTCGACGGCACGGATTTCGACGTGCTGCTCATCCGTCACACGCTCGAGGTCACCACCTGGGGCGATCGCAAGGCCGGCGATTTCGTCAATTTCGAAGTCGACACCATGGCGCGTTACGCCGCCCGGCTGGCGGAATTCCCGAGCACTTGAATCAAAAGCCTCTAACGGTTTCCAGGGTCACCACGACTGGCATGCTGGGCGCGGACAACATCAGGCGCTCGTCGACGCATCCAACTGCACGTCCGCGACGCGGCGCCGGCCCGATAGCTCACCAATCCGGGGACAGCTTCGTCAGATACTGGCCGTAGGCGCTCTTGCCGAGCTTCTCCGCGAGCTTGGCGAGGTCGTTCTGCGAGATATAACCCATGCGCCAGGCGACTTCTTCGGGGCAGGCGATTTTGAAGCCCTGGCGTTTCTCCAGCGTGCTGACGAAACCTGCGGCATCGTGCAGGCTGTCCGGCGTGCCGGTGTCGAGCCAGGCATAGCCCCGGCCCATCAGCTCCACGAAAAGCTGGCCGCGCTCGAGATAGGTGCGGTTGACATCGGTGATTTCCAATTCGCCGCGCGGTGACGGCTTCAGGTTGGCGGCGATATCGACCACCTGCTGGTCGTAGAAATAAAGGCCGGTCACCGCCCAGTTCGATTTTGGCGCCTTCGGTTTCTCCTCGATCGACAGCGCGTTCATCTTTTCGTCAAAGCCGACAACGCCATAGCGTTCCGGATCGGTGACGTGATAGGCGAACACCGTGGCGCCTTCTAGCCGACTCGTGCCGGATTTCATGATTTCCGGCAGTCCGTGCCCGTAGAAGATGTTGTCGCCGAGAACGAGTGCCGAGCTGTCGCCGTGCACGAAGTCGGCGCCGATGATGAAGGCCTGGGCGAGGCCGTCCGGGCTCGGCTGTACGGCATAGGTCAGCGAAATTCCCCATTGGGAGCCGTCGCCGAGAAGGCGCTTGAAGGCTTCGACGTCGTGAGGCGTGGTTATGATCAGCAGCTCCCTGATGCCTGCGAGCATGAGCGTCGTCAGCGGATAGTAGATCATCGGCTTGTCGTAGACCGGCATCAACTGTTTCGAGACGGCCTGCGTGATCGGATGCAGACGCGTGCCTGTGCCGCCGGCGAGAATAATTCCCTTCATGCCCATCTCCTTAAAGACCCTTATTCAAAAGGTCTTGCATGACAATCGTCATGGACTGCTTCCACTCCGGGAGCCGGATTCCATATGTTCTGGCGAGCTTGTCACCGTTGAGACGTGAATTGGCGGGACGCTTGGCCGGTGTCGGATAGTCCGCCGTCGGGATGCGCTCGACGCCGACGGTTCTGCCGCCGGATTTAGAAAGCTCCGTGAATATCTCTTCGGCGAAGTCCGCCCAGCTTGCTTCGCCGCTGCCGGTCAGGTGAAAGATGCCGCGCAGCGATGGCTCCGGGTCCGCTACGATACGGGATGCGATCGCAAGAATCGCGTCGGCGATGTCGAGTGCCGAGGTCGGGCATCCTGTCTGATCGGCGACAACGCGAAGATGATCGCGCGTCTCGGAAAGCCGCAGCATCGTTTTCAGGAAATTGGTGCCAAAGGGCGAATAGACCCAGGCGGTGCGCAAGATGACATGGTTCGGGTTCGCTGCCGCGACGGCCTTCTCGCCCGCGAGCTTCGAACGCCCGTAGACCGAGATCGGCGCGGTCGCATCCTCTTCGCAATAGGCGGAGGCCTTGTCGCCGCTGAAGACGTAGTCGGTCGAAATATGGATGACCGGGGCCTCGATCCGCGCGGCAGCCGCGGCAACCGCCCCGGCGCCTGGCGCGTTGACGGAAAAAGCAAGCTCGGGTTCGCTCTCGGCCTTGTCGACCGCCGTATAAGCAGCGGCGGAGACGATCACATCCGGCCGCAGAGCCGAGAAGGCGGCTGCGATGCTTGCAGGATCCGCGAGGTCCATTTCCGGGCGCCCGACCGCGCAGATTTCGACGCCCATTTCGGCGCCCCGTCTGAGCAGCGACTGAACGACCTGGCCCTGTTTGCCGGTGACGGCAATGCGCATCGCTTATCGTCCCTTGAAAACGCCGAGGCGTTCGCCGGAGTAGACGTTTTCGCGCAGCGGCCTCCACCACCATTCGTTTTCCAGGTACCAGT
Organism: Rhizobium acaciae; assembly: GCF_025941625.1. Lineage (NCBI taxonomy): Bacteria > Pseudomonadati > Pseudomonadota > Alphaproteobacteria > Hyphomicrobiales > Rhizobiaceae > Rhizobium > Rhizobium acaciae. Next base: position 221,679 of record NZ_JAPCZO010000011.1, on the reverse strand, counting down.
GCACGGTCTTCTCGATGCCGGTTTCGAACGTCTCTTGCGCCTTCCAGCCGAGTTCGCTTTCGAGTTTCGAGGCGTCGATCGCATAGCGTGCGTCGTGTCCGGGGCGGTCCGTGACGTTGGTGATCAGACGTGCATGCGGTCCCTTGTCACTGTAGACGCCGTCGAGAATAGCGCAGATGCGATGAACGACATCGATGTTCCTGCGCTCATTGCGGCCGCCTACATTGTATTTTTCGCCGGGGCGCCCCCTGGAGGCGATCGTGAAGAGCGCGCGGGCGTGGTCTTCGACATAGAGCCAGTCGCGGACATTCTCGCCATTGCCGTAAACCGGAAGAGGCTTGTCCTCCAGCGCGTTGAGGATCATCAGCGGAATGAGCTTTTCGGGGAAATGGAACGGTCCGTAGTTGTTGGAGCAATTGGAGACGACGACGGGCAGGCCGTAGGTTCGGTGCCAGGCGATGGCCAGATGGTCGCTCGCGGCCTTGGAGGCAGAGTAGGGCGAGGACGGATCGTAAGGCGTCGTCTCCTCGAAGAGGCCCTCGTCGCCGAGCGAGCCGTAGACCTCGTCCGTCGAGACATGCAGAAAGCGGAAGGCGCTCTTGCGGCGAGCGTCAAGCCCATCCCAATAGTGCCGTGCGGCATCCAGCAGGCTGAATGTGCCGACGATGTTGGTCTGAATGAAATCGGCTGCGCCCGAGATCGAGCGGTCGACATGGCTCTCTGCCGCGAGATGCATGACGATATCGGGGCGGAAAGACGCGAATGTTTCCTGCATCCCGGCGCGGTCACAGATGTCGGCGCGCAGGAACTGATAATTCGGCGCCGATTCGACGGATTTCAGTGACGCCAGATTGCCGGCATAGGTCAGCGTGTCGACATTCAGCACCTCGGCGCCGATCTCGCTGACGAGATGACGCACCAATGCCGATCCGATGAAGCCCGCTCCGCCCGTGACCAGGATGCGCATCGTCGATCAATCCTTGGGTTGCTGTGTTGAATAGGAAAAATGGCCTGGCAGATCGGCGAGCCGCGGCAGCGTCTTGTCCTTGTCTGACGATACCATGTCTCTTTCATCGAAGGGCCAGCGAATGCCGATCATCGGATCGTTCCACGCGATGCCCCGATCATGCTGCGGGCTGTAGGGTGCGGTTACCTTGTAGCTGATGACGCTGTTCGGCTCGATCGTTGCGAATCCGTGCGCGAAACCGGCCGGTATCCAGAGCTGCTTGCCGGTTTCCGGCGAGAGCTCCTGAGAGAGCCATTTGCCGAAGCTCGGTGATCCCTCGCGGATATCGACGACGACATCCATGATCCGGCCGGCAAGGCAGCGCACCAGCTTGCCTTGTGCGAAGGGCGGTATCTGGAAATGCAGCCCTCGGACGGTTCCGGCTTGCGCCGAAAGCGATTCATTGTCCTGGATGAACGTGACGTCGGCCACATTTTCCCGGAACCAGGCATCCTTGAATACCTCGGAGAAGTAGCCGCGGTGATCGCCGAAGCGTGGCGGCGTGATTGCAACGATGCCCTCGATGGCCGCGGTCTCAATGCGCATGACGTACCTTTTCTGCGGTCTTCATCAGGCGCCCGCCTTCATGACGCTCATCAGCATGTCCGCCTGCGACCGGCTCCGCATGGCCGCAAGGCCCGTCGCGGCAATGGCATCGCGCTCGTCGGCATCTGCGATCAGCTTGTAGCAGCGCTCGATCATGTCGTCATAGGGCTCAATTGCCAAGCCGCCGATGAAGGGCTGAAGGTCCGGATCGCGGATGTCGCCTTCCGTCAGCACGCAAACGCGATTGGCGAGCAGATAGGAAATGCGCACGATCTCGAAGACGCCGCTCGCATAATGATGGATGTTGATCACGATCTTGGCGCGGGCAATCGCCGCATCGCGTTCCGCGCCATAGATGTTGAAGAGGTGCGTGACCTTGAGCCCGCCGTCCTTCAGCGTCTTCAGGATATGGTGGCGGCGTTCGTTCATCGAGCCGTAGAAGAGCACGTCGATATCTTTGACGGCGGCGTGCTGTATCTGGCTGAGGCAGCGGCTATAGCCGATTTCGAGCACGCCGGCGTGATCAATGCCCTTGGCGGCGAGATTTTCCCGGTTGCGCGGGCTGTAGTCGAGAACCGGAAACGACTTCAGGATCGAGGTGTAGCGCGAATTGATCCAGATGCTTTCTTCGGACACCTGCTCGAGATTGATGACGACGCTGTCCTTCGGCAGATGGCTGACGATTTCGGCGGGGAGAAGATTGCCGCCATAGATGATCGGCGCACGGCCGGCGAATGCGTTCATGTCCCGGGTGATCGGTGCCGAGCCGCCGAGTTCCTCGAAAGCGCCCTGTAGGCCAAGCGCGACTTCGTCGAAGGCGTGGCTGTGATTGTAGTTGTCGGGCGTCACGATCCAGATGCAATGGCGATCCTTGTGGGCCTGCCATCCGCCGGCAAAGGGCTGCAATGCGTTGCGAAGCGGCTGCTCGACCTTCTGGGCGCCGGGTATCTCGGTACGCACAGCCTGCTGCGGCGCCGGGGAGGCGCCGGGAGCCTGCGGAGCATAGGCACGCATCAGTTCGCAGCCACCCGTGAACTGGCCGCGCGGCATCCAGGCCGGCGGGTCGTCGGCGCCCCAGATAAGGTGCGGCTGCTTGATCAGTGGTTGACGGCCCTCCTGCCAGGCGGTCAAGTGGGCCTGGTCGCGGCTCTGAAGAAAAGCCTCCTTGGCGGCGAAGAGACCATGCAGCATCCGGCCGAGGCGGACACCGAACTTCCACTCGAAATGGACAGGCGCCGGCACGAAGGCGGCGATCTTCAATCCTTTGGCGGCAGCCTGCTGGACATAGAGCCCGAGCAGACGCTCGATCACGAAGGGGCGCATCGTCGCGTTAGCGTCGCGTGAATACTGCGCCGAACCGGCATAGGCAATGCCCGCCGGCGTGCCGAGGCGCGCTTCATTTTCCAAGGATCCCAGAATGCGTTCGCAGAAGGCGAAATATCCGGACCAGAACTTCCTGTTGCCGCAGAAATAGTTGCAGAACGCGAAGGCGCTTTTGTCTTGCGGCGGTGCGATCGGATAGCCGAGCTCCTGGATATGCAGGAAGATCGGGTCCATGCCCGGATGGCCGCCAAGCAGCGAATGTTCCCAGACGTTGCTGTAGATCGCCGCGTGGCCGATCAGCGGGTTGTAAAGATAGGCGTCCGCACCTTCTGCCCTGGCCTTTTCCGCCTCCGTGACAAAAGACGGAAAGCTCGTCACCGACTTCATCTCGAATTTGCTGGAGAGCAGCCCCCAAAACACGTCGTCACCGAGGCCGATCGCCTCGTGATGCTGATGCAGGGTGAGGAAGAGTTCATATTCGCGGGTCGTAGCCTGCGTATTGAACGAGATGTCGAGCGGCATGGCAGCCGCATCGAGCTGGCTGCGCTGCGAAGGATCGAGATAAGGCTGATAGATAATGACGGATCCCGTGCCGGCAGCCTTCTCCGTGAGAAGCGCCAGATCAGGAAGACCGGCCGGCAAAGAAGACGTGGGCTGATTGATCGTCAAGGTATTGTCCTTCGCGAAGGGCTGCCGTCTGCATGGGAAGTCCGCAGAACGGCAATTCGAGCCTGTTTGCTGCCTACTATTTGAGGTGAAGCTTGCGCCACACTGTTCGCAGAACTTTCGCCGGTCAGCCTGGAGGGGTGTGGGAGATCGACTATCCGTGGTCGGTTTTCTCTAGCCAGCTTCATTGGCTTAGCCGCTTCTGCTGCCAGTATCGCAAAGAGTTGCGATGTTACCTTTGGAATTGGGCCGCCCCGGTTCATACGCCGCTTTTATAGACCCCATCATCCGATACGGTAGCTATTTCTCCGAACAAGGACCCAGGTAGGTTATTGCCATAGAGTTCGGCTATCCGTTTGATGAGAAGATAGCTTCCCAGACGCTCCTGGCAGAATGAGATCGCACGTTTCTGCACGGGGTCCTCGGCTTGAAACGGTTGATATCGTTTCGCAAATTCAAAAGACGGTGCCACAAGGCGCACAAAAGTATCGAGCCACCAGTCCGTCGGATACGTGCCGAGTTCAATGCCTCCAGGAACGAAAGTGCTGGAATTAAAAAAATGCAAAGCTTCGGCTTGCGTTAACGTGTTTGCTTCGATTGAAAACGCTGTATATCTCAGGAAGTCAACAATATTGTGGAATCGTGCATAGTGTTGAGATATGTTTTGGAGGTTCAATGGCCGAGGCAGGAAAAAACTTTCTGTAAAATGCGCCGGATTCTCCGGTTTTGTGACCAGTACTTCTTCTGAATTCGTTGTATTCATCCCGGGATATTCGGGATTAGGTGTTCCTATTTTTAGCCGCGTTAAAAATTTACGATACTGCCAGATAGTAATGTTGCGAGGCTTTGCTGATTCTTCGGAAACGACTTTCGCGATTACGATCGTTCCCAGCGATCCTGACAATTTCGCGTGAATTTCCTCCGGCTCGCTGAAAAAATCATAGCCGGCAATGACATCCATTCCCTTGTTTTCCAACGGAGGTTTAGAATTGAGCCATATGATTTTCGCGCCCTCGGGAGGAGGGTAGCTCGGCAAATCCTTGTGGCAAACAATGAAAACGGTCATATTTGTGATCAGCCTCTTATGGATGGGGAGTTTCAGCCGGCTGCAATTACCACGCGGCTCGCCCGTCGATGCTTAGTTGTGTCAAGGTGGTGGACGTCAGGATTCCAAGCGTTTCTGCCTCTTGTCAGCGACTCTAAAGCGCGTTCCTTGCGCGTAGCAGGTGCGAAGGGATGAAGTCGGGTGCTGCAATCTGAGGTCGTCGATATCCTTTTGCTCAAACTTGCTGTTGGCGATATCGGCAAATGTCAGCAAGCCCGCAATGGCGCGCGCTAGGTTGCCCGCTTGGTGGAATTCCCTAACGCGAAAACTGAATGATCTCGCCGTTGTACTGCGTGCGCGCGGTCTCGCGGAAGCCGAGCTTGGCTGCGACCCGCAACGAGGCCTGGTTCTCGGGACTAATGATGCAGCTCATCGGTTTTTCGGGAAAATGCGTTTCCGCCCAGCCGATCAGGACGTTCAGCGCCTCGGTGGCATAACCGCGGCCGTGCGCCGAAGGCATCAGCGCCCAACCAACCTCCATCGTCCCCTCGATCGAAGGTTCCATCTCGCGGCGGGCTTCCAGGAAGCCCGCTTCACCGATGAACCGGCCGCTGTCCTTTTCCACGATCGCCAGAAAGCCGAAGCCCATATGATGCCACATGCCGGCAACGCGCAGCATGCGGCTCCAGCTCTGCTCGCGCGTCGACGGCACGCCGGTGATGAAGCGCACGACATCCTCGTCCGCCCATAGCGCCGCATGCGCGTCGAAATCGTCGAGGCGGTGAGGGCGAAGCGTCAGCCGCGTCGTTTCGAGGGTCGGAATGTCTGTCACATCGGGTCCTTATGGAAATCGCACTCTCAGGCGCCGGGCTCGCCGTCCCAATAGTCGAGATCGCCTTCCGGCCGTCCGATATGACGAAAGCGCCCGGTTTTTGGTCCGTCCCTGTTCGTCTTGGCGAGGAACTTTCCGGAATCGGGATATTCGACGATCTCGGTCTTAGCCATGGTCGAAATGCCGAGATAGATGAGTGTGGCCGTGCCGGTGTTGATGATCTGGTGCGCCGTTTCCGGTCCGCCCGCCGGCGCGCCGAGCACGTCGCCCGCCTTGATCGCATGGCGCGTATCGCCGAAACGGTATTCGCCGGTACCGGCGATCACATAGAAAAGCTCGTCTTCGACGTGATGGTTGTGGAAGGGGCAGCCGGATTTGCCGGGCGGTACCTCGTTGTAGCTGACGCCCAGACCGACCAGGCCGAGAAGCGCGCCGAACGATTTGTCGGTGCTCTCATAGAGCTCGCCCTGTGTCCAGTGCTCGAGCTGGAGATCGGCGGTATTGATCACCGCCTTCGGTTCCGTTGCCATGACGTCCTCCTGTTTCAAGAAGAGAAGCCGTCATCCCGGGAAAATTCAATGATTATCTGGGCCTATCTCCGATATCCCCAGCATGGGCGAAGAGGAGACCGCCGCCCATGCTTTGAGCACCGTACGTTTTAATGGGACGCGTGAAGGCGCTCGATCACTTTCAATCCACGCATAACCACGAAGATCGATTCAGGTTTTCGGTAATATACGCTGGAGCCGTCAACGAACGTAGAAGGTGAGGCTCCCATCCGCCGCCTGCTCGGCATTGACGACATTGCGAATATTGACACCCTCATTGTTGAGCCGGTGGGCAAGCGACTTGTTGGCGTCGATCGAGGCCTGGATGCCGCGGATAGCCTGGCCGGAGCGTTGCGGTGCGGAGTGTGGACCGCTCGTCTCGTCGTCGAAGTTGCGCCAGTTGTAAACCTCCTGGACATTGAAATCATCGCCCTGGTAGCTCCTGAGCGTCTGCTCGATGCCTTGAGGGGTGTTCATCCCAAGGCTTTCGGCCCGGCTGACGCCGGCAAACGCGATGGAGGAGAGGGCGGTAGCGAGGGTGATGGTGAAAACGCGGTGCATGATTTGTATCCTTTCATCTGCTTAGACGGTCGGCAGTCGTTGCAGGGGATCGTCTGCGTCACGACATGGAATTGGCGTTCTCTCATTCGCGATTCAATGGGTTAAGCCACTGAAAATCCATTAAGAATTGTTCATGAAAACTGCCTTCGAATTGCCGCTTTCCAGGCGGCCGGGAAAGCTGATTTCAGAGGCTTGCCCAGCTGTGCATACAGGACGCGGCTATCCCCTTGCAGATATTTCCTCTTTCCCATTGCGGCATCGGGCGAAATTGCTTGCCATTCGGACGAAGGCATGTTTTGACCGCGGGCTGCCGAGTGGGTAAATGTCCCGCCAACCGAAGGTGAACCATGTCGAGAGAGACCGCTCCCCATATTTTGATCGTTGAGGCCCGCTTCTACGACGACATGGCCGACGCCCTGCTCGAAGGCGCGACCTTCGCATTGACGGAGGCCGGCGCCACCTTCGAGGTTGTCACCGTTCCCGGCGCACTGGAAATTCCGGCGGCGATTGCCATGTCGCTCGATGGAGACGACAATGGCGGAACGCATTATGACGGCTATGTCGCCCTTGGCATGGTCATTCGCGGCGAGACTTATCACTTCGATATCGTGTCGAACGAATCCTCGCGCGCCTTGATGGATCTTGCGGTCAGCGAGTCCCTTGCCATCGGCAATGGCATCCTGACCGTCGAAAACGACGAGCAGGCCTGGACGCGCGTGCGCCGCTCGGAAAAGGACAAGGGCGGATTTGCCGCTCGTGCAGCTCTGACCATGATCGAGCTGAAGCAGAAACTGGGTGCATAACGAATGAATGACGACAAGACGGAACGGCCGGTCAAGACTGCGAACCAGCGGGGCGCTGCCCGTCTTGCTGCCGTTCAGGCACTATATCAGATGGATGTCGGCGGCACGGGCGTTCTGGAGATCGTGGCTGAATACGAGGCACACCGTCTTGGTCAGGAAATCGATGGCGAGACTTATCTGAAAGCCGATGCCGCCTGGTTCCGTTCCATCGTCTCCGGAGTCGTGCGCGATCAGGTCCGCCTCGATCCGCTGATTGCCGCAGCTCTGCAGGATGATTGGGCCTTGTCGCGCCTCGACAGCACAGTGCGCGCCATCCTGCGCGCCGGCGTTTTCGAGATCACCGACCGCAAGGACGTTCCGGTGGCGGTCATCGTCACCGAATATGTCGAGATTGCCCAGGCGTTCTTCGATGACGACGAGCCGAAGCTCGTCAACGCCGTGCTCGACCGCATCGCAAAGCAGGTTCGCGGCGAGGCGAAGAAGTAAGTCTTTAGCCGCCAAACAATCCCCCTACGTCTTTCTTCGTACCGCAATGGTTTTCGCCCGTTGCGGTCTTGACGCCACGTGATCGACCAAGCAATCTCCGCAACGCTTAGCTGTGGCATTTCTGTGGAGAGGAAGGCGATTCGGCGGCGTATCTGCCGGAGAAGGAGTGAGCTCCGGCCTATGGGAGGAAAGAGCGAAATGACGATTCTTTTATGCGTAATCGCATGCGGTCTGCTCTCGGTGGTTTATGCCGCCTGGGCAACCCGGTCGGTGCTTGCCGCCGATCAGGGCAACAGCCGCATGCAGGAGATCGCGGGCTATATCCGCGAAGGTGCGCAAGCCTATCTGACGCGCCAGTACAGAACCATTGCCATTGTCGGCGTTGTTGTTTTCATTTTAGCCTGGCTGCTTCTTTCCGGCGAGGCCGCGATCGGCTTCCTGATTGGCGCCGTGCTTTCCGGTGCTGCTGGTTTCATCGGCATGCACGTCTCCGTCCGCGCCAATGTGCGCACCGCTCAGGCAGCTTCCGTCAGCCTTTCCGCCGGCCTCGACATCGCCTTCAAGTCGGGTGCGATCACCGGCATGCTGGTGGCTGGCCTGGCGCTGCTCGGCGTCTCCATCTACTATACGGTCTTGACCGTCGGGCTCGGCCATGAGAGCGGCTCGCGCGAAGTCATCGATGCGCTGGTGGCGCTCGGCTTCGGCGCTTCGCTGATCTCGATCTTCGCCCGTCTCGGCGGCGGCATCTTCACCAAGGGCGCCGATGTCGGCGGCGATCTCGTCGGCAAGGTGGAAGCCGGCATTCCCGAAGACGATCCGCGCAACCCGGCAACGATCGCCGATAATGTCGGCGACAATGTCGGCGACTGCGCCGGCATGGCCGCCGACCTCTTCGAAACCTATGCGGTCTCGGTCGTCGCCACCATGGTTCTCGCCGCGATCTTCTTTGCCGGCGCGCCGATCCTCCAGTCTGCGATGGTCTATCCGCTGGCAATCTGCGGTGCCTGCATCATCACCTCGATCATCGGCACCTTCTTCGTCAAGCTCGGCTCGAACGGCTCGATCATGGGCGCTCTTTACAAGGGCCTGATCGTCACCGGCCTGCTGTCGATCGTCGGTCTTGGCGCTGCCACCTCGCTCACCATCGGCTGGGGATCGATCGGCTCCGTCGGAGGCGCCGACATATCAGGCGCGAACCTCTTCTTCTGCGGCATCATCGGCCTCGTCGTCACCGCGCTGATCGTCGTGATCACTGAATATTATACCGGCACGGGCAAGCGCCCGGTTGTCTCGATCGCCCAGGCCTCGGTCACCGGTCACGGCACCAACGTCATCCAGGGCCTGGCGGTTTCACTGGAATCGACGGCACTGCCGGCGATCGTCATAGTTGGCGGCATTCTCGCCACTTACCAGCTCGGCGGCCTGTTCGGCACCGGCATTGCCGTCACGGCCATGCTCGGCATCGCCGGAATGATCGTCGCGCTCGACGCGTTCGGACCGGTGACGGACAATGCCGGCGGTATCGCCGAAATGTCGCATCTGCCGCCGGAGGTGCGCAAATCCACCGATGCGCTCGATGCGGTCGGCAATACGACCAAGGCCGTCACCAAGGGCTACGCCATCGGTTCCGCCGGTCTCGGCGCACTGGTTCTCTTCGCGGCCTACTCCTACGACCTCAAATATTTTGCGGCGAATGGCGACAAGTTCCCTTATTTCGCCGGTATCGGCGAAATTTCCTTCGATCTTTCCAACCCTTACGTGGTGGCGGGATTGATCTTCGGAGGTCTCATTCCCTACCTCTTCGGCGGCATCGCCATGACCGCCGTCGGCCGTGCGGCCGGCGCGATCGTCGAGGAAGTTCGCCGTCAGTTCAAGGAAAAGCCCGGCATCATGGAGGGCACGGAAAAGCCGGATTACGGCAGAGCGGTCGACCTTCTGACCAAGGCTGCCATCCGCGAGATGATCGTGCCGTCGCTGCTGCCGGTGCTGGCGCCGATCGTCGTCTATTTCGGCGTGCTTCTCATCTCCGGTTCCAAGGCCTCCGCCTTTGCTGCCCTCGGCGCATCGCTGCTCGGCGTCATCATCAACGGCCTCTTCGTCGCCATCTCGATGACATCGGGCGGCGGCGCCTGGGACAATGCCAAGAAGAGCTTCGAAGACGGTTTCGTCGACAAGGACGGCGTGCGTCACATGAAGGGTTCGGATGCGCACAAGGCTTCCGTCACCGGCGATACCGTCGGCGATCCCTACAAGGATACCGCCGGCCCCGCCGTCAACCCGGCGATCAAGATCACCAATATCGTCGCGCTGCTGCTGCTGGCCGTTCTCGCCGGATAAACAACGGCGCCGGCTTGGCACACTTCAAGCTGACGCAGCGACCGTTAAAAAAAACCGCCGGAGCGATCCGGCGGGTTCTTCGTATAAGGCGTGTCCGATCAGCGCAGGCTGCTTGGGTTCTGCGGTGTGCCGCCGGCGCCACCGCCGAACAGGCTGCGGGCAGCACTCGCGGCGCTGCCGCCGGAAAGCATCTGTTGCAGGAAGGTGAGTTCCTTGCCGCCGGTCGGCGTGACGCGTCCGATCGTGTCGAACACCTTGCCGTCCTGCAGCGCATAGTTGGCGCGGCGGCTAACGACGCCGTCCTTGTCGAAATAGATCGCCAGAACGCTCTGATCGACGACCTTCAATTTCTGGAAGGCGACCGCACGCGTGCGCCGCTGCGAGATGTAGTAGAAGACTTCGCCGTCGAAGGTCGCCGTCGTCGACGGGGTGCCGAGCGAAAGCAGCACCTGCTCGCGGCTGGAGCCTTCCGGGACGAGGTTCAGCGACTGCTGGTCGGCGACGTAGCCGCCATTGAGCACGGTGCTGGTCTGGCAACCCGAAAGAGCGGTGGTGGAGGCGATTATGAAGGCAATGGCCGCACTGCTGAAGAATTTCACATCAGACTTGAAATACCGTTTATTCAACGACATCTACTCCCTTGAGTGTCGATAGCAGCCATTTGGGCCTTGGACGCTTTACCTCCTGCAAAACCATTGTGGCCATTCCGGGTCGAATTTCCCGAATTCGCTTCGCTGACGCATCGAAGGCGTCGTCCCGAAACTGGCCATGATCGGCATTGCAATTCGCGCCTGCTTCGGTAAACCAGCTTTCGAAATCATGCAACAAGGCCAGACGCCAGCCGGCATGAAGAATGAGGCATTTCCGGAAAAAACAATGATCTTCGGGCTCTTCCGTAAGAAAAACAACAATCAGGCGATCGTCGACAGGCAATATGCGGCGTTAGCGGCGGCCGCGCGCATGCCGGAACTCTACGAGCGGCTCAATGTGCCGGATACGGTCATGGGCCGTTTCGAGATGCTGTCGATCGCGATGATTCTGTTTTTTCGCCGCACCCGTGCTTCCGCTATCAGTGGCCAGGAGATCGCCCAGGAGATCGTCGACGCTTTCTTCCAGGATATCGACTATTCGATCCGCGAACTCGGCATCGGCGACAACAGCGTACCAAAGCGCATGAAGAAGCTTGCCGGAATGTTTTACGGCCGGCTTGAAGCCTATTCGAAGGCGATGGACACAGGCGATGCCGAAGCCCTCGCTCTCGCCCTTCAGCGCAATATCTACCCCGAAACCTCGGCGCCTGCCGATATGACCGGCCTCGCCGGATGGATGATGGCCGCAGAATCGCATCTGTCCGCCGTCCCCGAAGAGGTAATCGCCACCGGTTCGGCAACGCTCCCTCCGGTCGCCTGCCCACCGGTCACCTGAAGGAGGAAAAGATGAAGAACGCTCGGGACGATGTTCCCTTCTCCTATCACGTCAAGGTCGGCCACATCTCGGCCAACCCCGTCGATGTCCATGTCGAAGCCGACACCAGCGAACTGAAGGCGTTGGCCCGGACCTGGAACGTCGTCTCCGTCGACGATCTCAGCGCCGATCTGCAGATTGCCCGCTGGAAGCGCGACGGCGTGCGCATCAAGGGCCGCGTGCAGGCGAGGATCGTCCAGTCCTGCGTCGTGACGCTGGAACCCGTCGAATCCTCCATCGACGAGAACTTCGAGCAGATCTTCGTGCCGGAGGGCTCCAAGCTTGCCCGCCAGGCCGGCAATGACGCCGGCGAGATGCTGCTCGATCCCGACGGTCCTGATCTGCCCGAGACCTTTGTCGGCGATACGATCGACGCCGGCGAGGTCGTTGCCGAATTCGCCGCTCTCGCGATCGATCCCTATCCGCGCAAGCAGGGCATTGAGTTCGACGGCCATATCGAGGATAGCGGCGAGGACGACAAAAAGCCCTCGGCTTTCGCAGCCCTCAAGGACTGGAAAAAGGACTGAAGTCCCTCTGGCATTTGACACAATTCAGTTGTAAGCGACGCTAAAACCGGTAATTTGGCCGAAATTTCGCCATCGGCGAAAAGAAGGATCAGGGACGCGTGATCAGAATATCTCTCGACCTCATGGGTGGCGACTTTGGTCCCCAGGTTGTCATTCCCGGCGCCGCCAAGGCGTTGGATCGGCATCCGGATATTTCCTTCGTTTTCTATGGTCTCAAGGAACAGTGCGATCCGGTTCTCGCCAAGTTCCCGAAACTCAAGGAAAAATCGATCTTTCACGACTGCGAGCTTGCCGTCGCCATGGATGAGAAGCCGAGCCAGGCGCTGCGCCGTGGCCGCTATATCTCCACCATGTGGCGCTCGATCGAGGCGGTGAAGACGGGTGATGCCGATGTCGCGGTTTCGGCCGGCAATACCGGCGCGCTGATGGCGATGGCGAAGTTCTGTCTGCGCACCATGGCCAATATTGAGCGCCCAGCGATTGCCGCGATCTGGCCGACACTGAAGGGTGAGAGCATCGTGCTCGATGTCGGCGCGACGATCGGTGCCGATGCGCAGCAACTGATGGATTTTGCGCTGATGGGCGGCGCCATGGCGCGCGCGCTTTTCGAGGTCGAACGGCCGACGGTCGGCCTTCTCAACGTCGGCGTCGAGGAGATGAAAGGCCAGGAGGAGGTCAAGGAGGCCGGCCGGCTGTTGCGCGAGGCGAACATCGATTCGCTCGAATATTCCGGCTTCGTCGAGGGCAACGATCTTGGCAAGGGCACGGTCGACGTCGTCGTCACCGAAGGATTTTCCGGCAATATCGCGCTCAAGACTGCCGAAGGCACAGCCAAGCAGATCGGCGAATATCTGCGTGCCGCCATGTCGCGCACGCTGCTCGCCCGCATCGGCTACCTCTTTGCCAAAAGCGCCTTCGACATGCTTCGCGAGAAGCTCGATCCGAGCAAGGTCAATGGCGGCGTGTTTCTCGGCCTGAACGGCATCGTCATCAAGAGCCATGGCGGGGCGAATGCGGAAGGCATCGCAGCCGCCATCGAAGTCGGCTACGACATGGCCAAGAACGGCCTCAATCAGAAAATAGAAAACGATCTTAAGAAATATCATGCCAAGAGGCTGCCCCCGATGGGCCCGGAAGCGGCATGAGCGATGGGGTTCAATCAAAGATGATCCGTTCAGTGGTTCGCGGGTTCGGAGCCGCACTTCCGAAGCGCGTGATGACTAATCGTGACATGGAGGCCATCGTCGACACATCAGACGAATGGATCGTTCAGCGCACCGGCATCCGCCAGCGTTATGTCGCCGGTGATGACGAAACGACGGCGTCGCTGGGAGAGGCCGCCGCGCGCGCAGCTCTTGCCAATGGCGGCCTGACGCCTGCCGATATCGATCTTGTCATCTGTGCCACCTCGACGCCGGACAACACGTTTCCGGCCACGTCGGTCAACATCCAGAACCGCCTCGGCATGAACCACGGCTTCGCCTTCGACGTCCAGGCCGTCTGCACCGGCTTCGTCTATGCGGTGACGACGGCGGATGCCTATATCCGCGGCGGGCTTGCCAAGCGCGTTCTCGTCATCGGCGCCGAAACTTTTTCGCGCATTCTCGACTGGAACGACCGCACAACCTGCGTGCTTTTCGGCGACGGCGCCGGCGCGATCATACTCGAAGCGACCGAAGGCGAGGGCACCGTTGCCGATCGCGGCGTGCTGACCGCACATCTACGTTCCGACGGCTCGCACAAGGAAAAGCTGTATGTTGACGGCGGACCGTCGACGACGGGCACTGTCGGCAAGCTGCGCATGGAAGGCCGCGAGGTCTTCAAATATGCCGTCGGCATGATCACCGACGTCATCCAGGCGGCTTTCGATTCGACCGGCACCACCGCCGATGACCTCGACTGGCTGGTACCGCACCAGGCCAATCGCCGCATCATCGACGGTTCGGCGAAGAAGCTGAACATCGATGCCGCGAAGGTCGTCATCACCGTCGACCTGCACGGCAATACGTCGGCCGCCTCGATCCCGTTGGCACTTGCGACCGCTGCCGGCGACGGCCGCATCAAGAAGGGCGACTTGGTGATGCTCGAAGCGATGGGTGGCGGCTTTACCTGGGGTGCGGTTCTGCTGCGCTGGTAGGCACGAATCCTAAAAAACTGGCGGCGAACAAGAGCTTGACCGTAAGGCGCAAGACAAATACTCTTCGTGCGATTTCACAAAATATTTGTATGGGCGGGGAAACCATGACCGGAAAAACAGTGACGCGAGCAGACCTAGCGGAATCCGTTTTCCGAAAGGTTGGGCTTTCCCGGACCGAATCTGCCGAACTTGTGGAAACCGTCATCGACGAGATCTGCAACGCTATCGTCCGTGGCGAAACCGTCAAGCTTTCCTCCTTCGCCACCTTCCAGGTGCGCGACAAGAACGAGCGGATCGGCCGCAACCCGAAGACCGGCGAGGAGGTTCCGATTTCCCCCCGCCGGGTCATGACCTTCAAGGCGTCGAACGTGTTGAAGACACGCATCCTCAAATCGCATGTCGCTCGCAAGATCAAGCTGAAGCCGCTGAATCCGGCTCTCTGATAATCGGCTTCCCGTTTCGGAAACGGCTTTTTTTCTCCCTCGCGCTCTCCATCCTTGTGTGCAACATCAAGACATGACTTGAATTGTCGGCGCCAAACCGTTGAAATATGATGAGTCGCCGTAGGATCGAGCCGCGAGGTCGCGTAGCAGTATGACGTTGGACAAGAGCCCCGATGCCTTTCGCACCATCAGCGAAGTCGCAGACGATCTTGATCTGCCGCAGCATGTGCTGCGCTTCTGGGAGACACGTTTTCCTCAGATAAAGCCAATGAAGCGTGGCGGCGGCCGTCGCTACTATCGGCCGGAAGATGTGGATCTCCTCAAGGGCATCCGGCATTTGCTCTATGATCACGGCTATACGATCAAGGGTGTGCAGAAGCTTCTGAAGTCCAACGGCAACAAGTTCGTCATATCGGTCGGTCATGGTGATCTCGCCAGCGTCGAGGCGCTTGCGTCGGGCGTGCAGGACATGGGTGCCGGGGAACCGCGCGTCGGCATGGCCGATGAAGACCAGATTGTCGGCCGCGCCAAGCCGCCGATCACCCGCCGGTTCTTCAATTTTGTCGCCGGAGACGACGAGCAGGAAGTCTCGATCGGCAAATCGAGCGTTGGCAAGGAAGACCGGGCTCTGCTGCAGGAGGCGCTCTACGACCTCCTGGAATGCAAGCGCCTGCTCGATCAGGTGCGCTGAATAGGAACGTCAGGCTTCGGTAAGCCGCTTCATTGCCTGTTCGAGTTCGCTGAGCTGGAAGGGTTTTTGCAGCACGGGCAGCGTGCTTGGGCTGCTGCCATCAGGTGCGGTACCGTATCCCGTCGCATAGAGATAGGGTTTGCCGCGTTCGTCGAGCAGCTTTGCGACCGGCAGCGAACTCTGCCCGGCAAGCGAGACATCGAGTATTGCCGCGTCGAACTCCGAATCCCTGGCGGCTGTCAGCGCCCGTTCCAGATCGGGCGCGCTGGCGCAGACCCGGTAGCCCAGATCGGCGAGCATGTCCTCGAGCAGCATGGCAATCAGCGCGTCGTCTTCGACGATGAATATGTCTTTCATGATCCCGTCCACCCATTGCACCTTGCTAAAGCATGTCGCGCAAAAGCGTGCCGCGGTTTTGCGATAACGACATGCGTAAAAACAAAGACCTAAAGCGCAAAGAGCGAATCTGAAAGCTTGCGACACGCTTTAGGCGTGGAGGTTTATGTGGACTGCTTGCACGGCTCGTCAAGACGTCATGGCCGGCAGTGCGAGAAACAGCATATTGCCGGTTGAAATTCGATGTGCAAAAGCTGAAATGCCGTCTCCGCAACGGCTCCTGCATAACTCCTTAAATCGGGAATCGATTTTTGAATAAAATTATGCAGCAATTCAAAGCGTTGCAGCGTGTTTTGCGGCTCTCGGAAAGAGGCGCGGCGCTGTAAGAAAGGGTGTTGAATGGATTTGCTGAGTGCCACGGATTGGCTGCGTCACAGGCCGGGTTATACATATCCGCTGGCCATTGCCTTCGTTGGCCTGACGTTTCTTCTGAGGCTTGCCGCCAGCGACACTCTCTCCGGTTTTCCCTTCCTGAGCTTCCTTCCGGCGATATTGCTCGCGAGTTTCATAGGCGGCGCCGGGCCGGGCGTTGTCGCGACCTTGGTTGCCGGTTTTATCGTCCAGCAGTTTTTCGTCGAACCGTACGGTGTTTTCTGGCCGGCCACCGCCGGCCAATGGGGCGGCCTTTCCACCTATCTCATCAATGCCGTGATCATCGTCGGCCTGATGGAGATGATCATCATCGCCCACGGCAGGCAGAGCCGCCTTCGCAACGAACTCAACAGCTTCAACACGCGCCTCGAACAGACAGTGGTCCAGCGCACTGCCGAGCTCAGGCACGAGATGGAAGAGAATGCCGCCGCTCAGGCGCAGGTCCGCCAGCTGCAGAAGATGGAAACGATCGGCCAACTGACCGGCGGTGTCGCCCATGATTTCAACAATATGCTGGCGATCATCATCGGCAACCTCGATCTCGCCCAACGGCGCCTGACCGGCAGCGAGGATCCTCGCCTGCCATACTCCATCCAGAACGCCAGAGATGGTGCGCAGAGGGCGGCGGTGCTGACCGCGCGTCTTCTCGCCTTCTCGCGTCAGCAGCCGCTCGCCCCGGAGATGATCGACCTCAACAAGCTGGTCGGCGGCATGTCGGAGCTGCTGCGGCGCACGCTCGGCGAGCACATCCGGATCGAGACCGTGCTTGCCGGCGGCCTCTGGCCGAGCTTTGCCGATTTGAGCCAGCTCGAGAATGCCATCCTGAACCTTGCCGTCAATGCTCGCGACGCCATGCCGGGCGGCGGAAATCTGACGATCGAGACCGCCAATACCGAACTCGACGAGCGATATTCGCGCATGCATTCGGAGGTCGAGGCTGGCCAATATGTGATGATCAGCATCACCGACACCGGCACCGGCATGTCGCCGGAGGTGATCGACCGCGCCTTCGACCCGTTCTACACGACCAAGGGACCCGGCAAAGGCACCGGTCTCGGCCTCAGCCAGGTCTACGGCTACATCAAGCAGAGCGGCGGCCACATCAAGATCTATTCAGAGATCGACAGGGGCACGACGTTGAAGATCTATCTTCCCCGTCATGTCGGTACGGCGGATGCCCGGTTGAACGTCGCTGGCGCCCAGCCGCTCCCTCAGGGCAGCGTCAAAGATACGATCCTGGTGGTGGAGGACGATGAGAACGTTCGCACCATGACTGCCGAAAGCCTGCATGAACTCGGTTACACAGTATTGCAGGCGGCTAGCGGCATGGAGGCGCTTATGCTTCTGGAGCAGAATGCGGCAGTCGACCTGATCTTCACCGATATCGTCATGCCGCAGATGAGCGGACGCCAGCTTGCCGATATCGTCCAGGAAAAATGGCCGGCGATCCGGATCCTCTATACGACGGGCTACACCCGCAACGCCATCGTCCATAATGGTGTGCTCGATCACGGCGTTTCCCTGCTTGCCAAGCCCTTCAGCCTTGAGCAGCTCGCTCACAAGATCCGCGAACTTCTGAATGTCGCGGTGAGGGTGGGAGACGAGCGGACGTGAAGCCGGGATACAGCCGCACGTCCGCAATTCTCTATCCACGTTATTCCAGGACCTGGATTATGCGATGGGTTTTCGGTTCGACGATCACGCGCCGCTCGTTGACGACCGTATAGCCGTAGCCGTCGATATCAGGCACGGTATGCACTTCGACGGTATCGGGCAGCGTCGCGCCGACCGCGATATCGCCGTCATAGACGACGGAAGGTGTGTTTTGCTCCATCACGTAGGTGCGCACCTCGCCGGGCAATACGACGGAGCCGGTCGGTGCGGGATCGGTGACGATGACGGTGCTCTGCGCGAAGGCGGCAGAGCTGAGCGTCAGCATGGCGGCCGCAGCCAGCATGGTCTTGCGCATGGGATTTCTCCTTTTCCTACCTGAGACATCAAGGCAACGCTGGCCATGCGGCATAGTTCCCCGCGGGCTTTTCGCGACAACAGTAACAGACGCAATGAGAGCATTTAAGTTGTTACTAAATTAATTTTTGCATCATACGGTTGAGCTGTCTGAACAGCGTTCGAAAAGAGCCCAGATGGTGATGTTAGAGCTCGCTTGTTTACTTTTCGCTAACCATGTTGGACGTTTATTCTGAACGGACGACCAACCGGTCGTTGATTCGACGATCCGTCGCGTTTCGGCTTGCGAATGGATCTCTAGTAAGACGATTGCGGCGGCTCGATACATGCGCTTGCGAAAGACGATATTGCTGGTGGCCGTGGCGGGCATGATGGCCGGCTGCACATCGACAGGCGGTGTGCGCCAGCCTTCCGCGCCGGAAACCGTGGCGCCTGAAAAGGCGCTGGTCCTGCCGCCGCCGGGCGGCCCGTCGATCGTCAGCGTCGTCGAGCGCAAACGTGGCAACGGCGTCGAGCAGACGATCTCGCTGTTTACCTCATCCTCCGTGCCCGGTCAGAATTCCCTGAAGGTCCAGTTCTTCGGCGGTTCCGGAGCCAATCCCGGCGCTGGCAATGCCGGCTTCAGCAAGATCAACGAGAGTGGTATTGCCCGCGAGGTGGCCCGTTCGGCCCCCGGCGTGCCGATGGCGATCTCGGCGACCTTCCTGCAGAACGCCTATGGCCCCTTCGGCTATGCCTCCGGCCGAAGCCGTGCCGGCGACACCTGCGTCTATGCCTGGCAGCAGATCCGCTCGAGCACCAACGCCAATACCCAGGCGCGTAATTTCGGCATGATCCAGCTGCGCCTGCGCCTTTGCGATGCGAGAGCGAGCGAGCGCCAGCTGCTTGGCATCGTCTATGGCTACACCGTCACCGGCACCTTCGACGGCGAGATCTGGAACCCTTACGGCAATCCGCCGCCCGCCGATGCTGCACTCGGGCGCACCGGCGTGCCGATCTACCCCGACGAGGGCGGTTACCGCGCCAGCCCGATGCCGATCGGCTACGAGCCGGCGCCTGCCATTGTCACCCGGCCGCGGGCAGCTGCCGTTCGCAGCGCCTCGACCGCGCAACCGGCTCAAGGTGTGGCAGCGGTGCCGGCACCCATCGGCCCGCGCGTGCCGCTGCCGGGCGAGGCGCCACAGACGAGCGTAAGGCCGGCTGCGGCCGCTGCGCCAATCGAACAATCGGTAAGGGCGATCGGCGTCACCGTGCCTTCGCCGGACTGCATAGGCGACGCGGCCATGACGGCCGCCTGCCGGAGATAATGAGCATGCCCGCGGGCGCCAGATGGTGCCCCGGTTGAGCAATTTCGAAGGAACGTCGATGCGCAAAGCCCGCAGTGTCATCTTATGGGCCGTGGTTTCGCTCTGCATGATCGTGCTGATCACGCTGCCGGTTAACCTGCAGACCCAGCTCATCACCAGCATCACGGTCGTGACTGTGATGGCGCTGATTAAGATTCTGAAGGGCGAGGGGACCTGGCGCCTGGTGGCGCTCGCCTTCGGCACGTCGATCGTGCTGCGCTATGTTTACTGGCGCACCACCAATACGCTGCCGCCTCTGAATCAGTTGGAAAACTTCATTCCCGGCCTGCTGCTCTATCTTGCCGAAATGTATAGCGTCGCGATGCTGGCGCTCAGCCTGTTCATCGTCGCCACACCGTTGCCGTCGCGCCCCTCGCGTGCCGCCAAGAATGAGCGTTTCCCTCATGTCGACGTCTTCGTCCCATCCTACAACGAGGATGCCGGCCTGCTGGGAAACACGCTGGCCGCCGCCAAGGCCATGGATTATCCGGCCGAGAAGCTGCATGTCTGGCTGCTCGACGACGGCGGCACCTTGCAGAAGCGCAATTCCGGCAAGCTGCTCGAAGCCCAGGCGGCGGCTGCCCGCCATATCGAGCTGAAGCAGCTCTGCGACGATCTCGATGTCCACTACCTCACGCGCGACCGTAACGAGCACGCCAAGGCCGGCAATCTCAACAACGGCATGAAACATTCGACCGGTGAACTCATCGCCGTCTTCGATGCCGACCACGCGCCGGCCCGCGATTTCCTGCTGGAGACCGTCGGTTACTTCGAAGACGATCCGAAGCTCTTCCTCGTCCAGACGCCGCACTTCTTCATCAATCCCGATCCGCTGGAGCGCAACCTGCGCACCTTCGACAAGATGCCGAGCGAGAACGAGATGTTCTACGGCATCATCCAGCGCGGCCTCGATAAATGGAACGCCGCCTTCTTCTGCGGCTCGGCCGCAGTTTTGAGCCGCAAGGCGCTCGAATCGCAGAACGGTTTCAGCGGCATCAGCATCACCGAGGATTGCGAGACGGCGCTGGCGCTCCATGGCAGCGGCTGGAACAGCATCTATGTCGACAAGCCGCTGATCGCCGGCCTGCAGCCAGCCACCTTTGCAAGCTTCATCGGCCAGCGCAGCCGCTGGGCGCAGGGCATGATGCAGATCCTGCGCTTCCGCTTTCCGCTTCTGAAGCGCGGCCTGACGATCCCGCAGCGCTTTTGCTACATGTCCTCCACGCTTTTCTGGCTCTTCCCGTTCCCGCGCACGATCTTCCTGTTTGCGCCGCTCTTCTACCTGTTCTTCGATCTGGAAATCTTTACAGCCTCGGGCGGAGAGTTCCTCGCCTATACGCTAGCCTATATGCTCGTGAATCTGATGATGCAGAACTATCTTTACGGGTCGTTCCGCTGGCCCTGGATTTCCGAGCTCTACGAATATGTCCAGACCGTGCATCTGCTGCCGGCTGTCGTCTCCGTCATGCTCAATCCGAGGAAGCCGACCTTCAAAGTCACTGCCAAGGACGAATCGATCGCCGTCAGCCGTCTGTCGGAAATCAGCCGTCCGTTCTTCGTCATCTTTGCGGTGCAGATCGTCGCGCTCGTCATCACCATCTACAAGATCTATGCCGAGCCCTATAAGGCCGACGTCACGCTCGTCGTCGGCGGATGGAATGTCATCAACCTGATCATGGCCGGTTGCGCGCTGGGCGTCGTGTCGGAGCGCGGCGAGCGCGCCTTGTCCCGCCGCGTCCGCGTCAACCGGCGCTGCGAATTCGGCGTCAATGGCAAGTGGTACGCGGCCTCGATCGAGGACGTTTCCGTCCACGGTGCGAGGCTCCACATCTTCAACAAGCAGCTCGACGAGATGCTGGTTGGCGCACTCGGAGAGATCCGCTTCCGGCCCTATAGTGGCGCGGAACTGGAAACCCTGCCGCTCATCGTCCGCAACATCGAGCCGTCGGGCGACATCAGCAATGTCGGCTGTCAGTACGTGCCGAAAAGCGCGCTCGACCATCGCCTGATCGCCGACCTGATGTTTGCCAATTCCGATCAGTGGACAGAGTTCCAGGCCTCGCGCCGTCGCAATCCAGGCCTGATCCGCGGCACCATCTGGTTCCTCGGCCTCTCGCTCTACCAGACGAGCCGCGGCCTCATTTACTTCTTCCGCAGCATGCGGCCGGAGAGGGAAGCCCAGCAGAAGGCGGCAAAGGTCAACGCCGGATGAGAAAGATCGTCGCTGCCTCGCTTCTACTGTTGAATGCCTCCGCCTTCGCCCAGGCGCAGACGGCGCCCTTCGACATGTCCGGCGAGCGGCTGCCCGGGGCATCCGTTACCCCGAGATTGACACCACCGACGCCGCCGACAACCCCTGTGCCGGCTCCCGCCACGCCTCCGGTTTCCGTCAGACCGGCACCTGCAGCTCCACCTGCTCCTGCTCCCGCACCTGTTCCTCCGACGATCACCGTCCAGCCGCAACCGGCGGCGCCCGCGCTCCAGCCAGCCGCGGCGGCAAATGCCGCTGCGCCGCCGCGCTCCGGCGAGGTCCGTCGCTATGTCGTGCCCTTTTCAAAACTCGGCCTCGGCGGTGAATACGACCGCCGGTCATGGTCGGTCTATCTGACGCTGGAGCAGGCGGCGGCCAAGGCAAGCTTCACCTTCGCCTACCAGAACTCGATCGTCGTCGCGCCTGAGGCCTCGGCGCTGACCGTCTATCTCAACAATCGCCCGATCGGCCAACAGCGCGTCGGCTCGCCGGATGGTCCGTCGACCGTCACGTTCGAGGTTCCGCCCGGTCTGCTGCAGCCGGGCGCCAATCTTGTCACCTTCGAAGCCGATCAGCGTCACCGCACCGATTGCAGCATCCAATCGACTTATGAACTCTGGTCGAATATCGATCCGGCCGGAACCTATCTGAGCTTTGCCGGCAGGGACGCCGCCCAGCTATCGAGCGCCGACGCAATCCGCGCCATCGGCGTCGACGGTGCCGGCAAGACGGAGTTCGACATCGTTGTCCCGGCGCTGGAGCAGCCGGGAACCACCAAGCCGCTGCTACGGCTGGCGCAGGGCCTGTCGGTGCTGAGCAGCATGCCGAACCAGATCTTCGCCTTCAGCACCGCTTCGCTTCCGGCTGGCGGGCCTGGCAAGCTCAGCGTGCTCGTCGGTACCGCAGCCGAACTGCGGCCGCTCTTTCCCGGCCTGCCGCCCGGCGCCGAAAGTGCAGCACTCGCCGCTTTCGTCACCGATCCGCGCAGCGGCTCGCCGGTACTTCTGATCAGCGGCCCCTCCTGGCAGGCGGTCTCCTCGGCGATCGATACCATCGTCTCACCGACAGACCGGTCCTCGGATGTTCGCCGCGACGTGCTGACCACCGAGCGCTGGAGCGCGCCGAACGCGCCGCTGGTCTTTTCCGATACGAATATCGCCCTGTCGCAGCTCGGCGTGAAAACCACCGAATTCTCCGGCCGGCGGTTGCGGACCAGCTTCAATATCGCCGTGCCGGCCGATTTTTATGCCAATGCCTACGGGGAGGCGAAGGTGCTGCTCGACGCCGCCTATACCGACAACGTGCTGCCCGGCAGCCACATCGATATCTACGTCAATGACAACATCGCCTCCACCGTGCCGATCACCACGACATCAGGCGGCATTCTCCGTCATCTGCCGATCCGCGTGACGATGCGGCACTTCAAGCCCGGTCTCAATTCGGTTGCGATCGAGGCGATCCTGATGACCAAGGACGATGCGGCTTGCGCGCCGGGCGCGACCGCCGGCGCGACCCCGCGCTTTGCTCTGTTCGATACGTCCGAGCTGCAGATTCCGGATTTCGCCCGCGTCGGTCAGCGTCCGAACTTGGCCGCAATGGCCGGCACCGCCTATCCCTATGGCCGGGCCACGGAACCGACGCCGCTTTTCATCGACCGCATCGATGCCGACACGCTTTCGGCTGCCGCCACGCTGCTCGGCCAGATGGCGATCACCGCCGGCCATCCGATCGCCGTCGAAACCGTCGCCTCGCCGAATACGATCGGCGATCGTGATGCAATCTTCATCGGCTCCATCTCGCAGATGCCGGCAACGGCGCTGTCGCAGACCAATATCTCCACGACGAGCCAGGCCTCGTGGCGTCCGGTGGCGGATACGCAGCCGGACGTCGTCGATACCGGTACGGCTTTCGAGGAGTGGAACTCCAAGGTCAGCGGCGGTGTCTTGCACAACCGGGTCACCGCCTTCCGCGAGTGGCTGTCGCGCAATTTCGATATCTCCCGCAGCTCGCTGCAATTCATCCCCGGCGCCGAGCAGATTTTCACGCCGGCCAACGCCGACACGCTGCTGGTTGCACAGGGCTCCAGCCCCGCCGGAGCCGGCGCATGGACCGTGGTGGCGGCGCCGTCGGCGAAGGATTTGCGCGAAGGGCTCGAGGTTCTGACCACGCAACCGAACTGGCCGCAGATATCGGGCCACATCACCACCTATTCGAGCAAGACAGGCAAGATCGAGACCGTGCCCGTCACCCGTTTCGATTTCGTGCCGTCCACCCCCTGGTCGATCGCCAATTACCGCCTGATCGCCGCCAACTGGCTGTCGACGAATATCCTCTCCTACGCCTTCCTGCTGGTCGTCTTCGTGCTGCTGATCGGGGTCACCACGTCAAGTATGCTCAGAAGACTGGGGCGGTCGAAATGAGGCGGTGGCGCGCACTCCTGCTGGCGGCATCGGTCGCGCTCGCTCCCGGGGGAGCGCCCGCCGTTGCGCAGCAGGCGATGATCAATGCCGGCGCATGGTCGGCCTACAAGGTGAAGTTTCTCGATGCGACCGGCCGCATCATCGATAACGGCAACGGTAATATCAGCCACAGCGAAGGGCAGGGCTATGGCATGCTGCTCGCCTATCTCGCAGCCAGCCCCGCCGATTTCGAACAGATCTGGTATTTTACCCGCACCGAACTGCTGCTGCGCGACGATGGCCTTGCCGTCTGGAAATGGGATCCGAACGTCAAGCCGCACGTCACCGACACCAACAATGCCTCGGACGGAGACATGCTGATCGCCTATGCGCTGGCGCTTGCCGGCACGGCGTGGAAACGCAACGACTATATCCTCGCCGCCTCCCGCATGGCGCAGGCGCTACTCGCCGAAACCGTTGTGCACTCGGCCGGCCACACACTCCTGTTGCCGGGGAGCCAGGGTTTTGCCGCCACCGACCGTGAAGACGGTCCCGTCGTCAATCCGTCCTACTGGATTTACGAGGCGATTCCGGTGATGGCGGCGCTCGCGCCGTCGGATGCCTGGCAAAAACTGTCGGACGATGGCCTAACGCTGTTGAAGACGATGCAGTTCGGCCCGCGCAAGCTCCCAGCCGAATGGGTGAGTCTCAGCGGCCAGCCGCAGCCGGCTGAGGGTTTCGACGCCGAGTTTGCCTATAACGCCATCCGCATCCCGCTCTATCTCGCTCGTGGCGGTGTCACCGACAGGGCGCTCCTGACCCGCCTGCAACAAGGGATGTCGCAAGACGGCGTTCCCGCCACCATCGATCTGACCACCGGCCGGCCGAAGACCGTGCTGCCGGATCCCGGTTATCGAATTGTTAACGATGTTGTGGCCTGTGTAGTCGATGGGACCAAGCTGCCGGTCTCGGCCCTGCAATTTTCGCCCGCACTCTATTATCCGTCCACGCTTCAACTGCTGGGGCTGGCCTATATCGGGGAGAAGCATCCGGAGTGTCTGTGAAGTCTTCTCTCGTGGCGATTTCAGCAGCAGTCGTGGTGGCGACCCTCGTCACCGGGCTGAAAGATCGTGCCGCTCTGCAGGAAAAATTCGGCCTCGCGTCTGCCGGCAAGCCGGCGCCGGAGCTGATGATGATGGGCCGCATCAAGCCGACGGATGGTCCTGCCGGCAATCCCGAATTCAATGCGCAACTCGTCGCCGACAAGATAGAGGCGATCACTTCTTCGTCGCCGTCAGCACCGGACACGTCCGAGCCGGATGCCGCTGAATCGCAGCCTGCTGCACCGCAACCGGCGGCACCTCAGACGGCTGCTCCGCCGGCTCAGACGGTCGCCCAGCCGGCACCAGTGACACCCCCAATCGTTTCCGCGGCGCCGGCACCACAGCAGGCGGCCGCGGCGCCGCAGCCTGCCGTCGATGAAAGTGCACTTCGTTATTTCGCCAGCCGCGGCGACAAGGTGCGCCTGCAGGCCGAAATCTCCCGACTACAGGCGCTCTATCCGAACTGGGTTCCGCCGGCCGATCCGCTCGCCGTGCCGCAGAATGGCGACAAGCAGCTCGAGGCCATGTGGCAGCTCTATTCCGATGGCCGCTATGCGGAGCTGCGCAAGGCCGTCGCCGACCGCCAGGCAGCCGATGCCGGATGGCAGCCGCCGGCCGATCTGCTCGACCGGCTTGACGTCGCCGAGGGCCGTGCCCGCCTGGTCAATGCTTCGGACCTCAAGCAATATGCGACTGTGGTCGATATTGCTGCTGCAACACCGAGCCTGCTGACCTGCAGCGAGGTCGATGTTCTCTGGCGCGTCGCCGAAGCCTTCATCCAGACGGAGAGGGCGCAGCGCGGCCAGGACGCCTACACTTATATCCTGAAGAACTGCACCAATCCGGCCGAGCGGCAGGCGACGGTCGAGAAGGCTTCGACGCTGCTTGCCTACCAGCCGATGCAGGCGCTGCTGGCGCTGGAAAGGCCTGCCGCAGACGGCAGCAAGGAATTCGACGCAATCCGCGACAACCTCGCCCGACGCTTCATGGCCGAGGGCGATGACGATCCGAATCTTGCCATCGCGCCCGATTATATCGCCCGCCTCGAAAAACTCGCCGAGACGGACGGGCTTGCCTCCGATGCGCTGCTGCTCGGCTGGTACCAGCTTCGCCGCAACAATGATGCCGATGCCGAGAAATGGTTCCGCGCCGCCCGAGCCAAGCAAGATTCGGCGGCCGCTTCGCAGGGGCTGGCGCTGGCGCTGATCGCCCGCAAGGCGCCTGAGGAAGCCGAAGAGGTGATGTTCCGCTGGCGCACCGATTCCGAGGATGCGACATCGACCTATCTCGCCGCCACCGCTAACCTGATGGCGCTGCAGCCGCCGGCCGATCTGGCCGAAGACGTACTGCACCGCATCGCCACCGAGGTCATCGCCCGCAAATATGTGCCGACGGCGCAGCAATTCGGCTGGTATGCCCGCTCCCTCAACCAGTTCCAGACCGCCGCGCGCTGGTTCGAGACGGCACTTGCCTGGAAACCCGATGACGAACCGTCCGCCTATGGCCTTGTCATCACCCGCGAGCAACTGAGCGACCGCAAGGGCGTGCTCGACCTCCAGCGCGCCTGGGCCGGCCGGTCGAGCCGGATCACCAATCTCGAAGACACGTCCTCCTTGATGCCGAATGCCGTCACGCCGCCGCCGGAAAAGGGGACGCTTGCCGCACAGCAACCGGCTCAGCCGACGCAGCGTCCCCCGGCCGAGCCGCTTCCGGCCGAGCGCCGCGTGATCCTGCAGCCGGGGTCGGAAGTGGTCGTTCGCGCGGCAAGACCATCTATGGAGACAGTGAACGTCCCACGCGGTCCGCGTCA
This sequence comes from Rhizobium acaciae, assembly GCF_025941625.1. NCBI lineage: Bacteria > Pseudomonadati > Pseudomonadota > Alphaproteobacteria > Hyphomicrobiales > Rhizobiaceae > Rhizobium > Rhizobium acaciae. The sequence goes on along the minus strand of NZ_JAPCZO010000011.1, from coordinate 194,619 downwards.
GACGCGCGGCTGCTCGACGACAATCGATGCGGGGCAGCTTAAGCCGGCCGACGCGCTGTCGCGCGGCTGGTGCCTGATGGATATCAACCGGCCGATGGAGGCAATCTCGGCCTTCGAGGCGGCATTGCAGAGCCCGGCCCGCAAGGTCCGTGAAGATGCAGCCTACGGCCAGAGCCTTGCTTATCTGCGCGCCGGCCTCTCCGGCAATGCCGCCGTCGCGGCCACCAAGGCGCCGCAGAACCGCCAGCGGGCCGCCGAGCTTCAGGTGGCGATCCTCGCCGACCGTGCGCTTTCAGCCTTCGACGCCGGGCGTTACCGCGAAACCCTCATCTATCTCGATCAGCGCGCCGAGCTGCAGCAGGAGCGCATCGATCTGATGGTTCTGCGCGGCTACTGCTACCTCAATCTCAAAATGTACGGCGATGCGACCCGTATCTTCGAAGCCGCTGCCGCGACCGGCAGCCGCGACGCCGCCCGCGGTCTGGCCGACGTCCGTAACGTCACCCACCCGGACACCAACAACTGACGTTGACGCCGCTTCCGCTCTCCGCTACTCGCCTGCGCAGGGGCCGCCCCGGCCTCATGCTTGCAAGGAAACGCCCGTGCCCGCTCTCCACGACATCCTCGACAGGTCCTATGACGCCTTCCTTTTCGACATGGACGGAACGCTCTTGAATTCCATTGCGGTCGTCGAACGCGTCTGGAGTGAATGGGCAAGACGCCACGGCTTCGAGCCCGAGGTCTTCCTGAAGACGATCCACGGCATTCGCGCCTCCGATGTGATCCGCGGGCTCGGCCTGCCCGGCGTCGATCCTGCCCATGAGGCGGATCTGCTGCTCGCCGAGGAAATGGAGGATGTCTCCGGCATCGTCGAGATCCCCGGCGCCGTCCGCTTCCTCTCCGCCATCGCTGAGGGCCGATGGGCAATCGTCACTTCGGCGCCGATCGAGCTCGCCAGGCGCCGCATGGCCGCCGCCGGCATCCCGATGCCGAGGGTCATCGTCAGCGGCCAGGAGGTCAAATCAGGCAAGCCCAGCCCCGAAGGATATCTGCTCGGCGCAAGCCGCCTCGGTGTCGATCCGAAAAATTGCCTGGTCTTCGAAGATGCGGTCGCCGGCATCCTCGCCGGCGAGGCCGCCGGCGCCGACGTCACCGTCATCACCGAAACCCACGCCACGCCCTTCGAAACACCGCATTTTTCGATCGCCAACTACCAGGCATGGCTGCCTCGTCAGACCGCCGAAGGCCGGCTGAAGCTCGCGGCGATCTGACCATTCGCGCAAACCGCCTCCTTTTTGTTGGAGGCAAGGTTTTTCCGCTTGCATTGCACGCGCTGAAAAACTAAACGAAGCAAGCCGTTTCGGCAGGTCGGGGCGTAGCGCAGCCCGGTAGCGCACTTGACTGGGGGTCAAGGGGTCGCTGGTTCGAGTCCAGTCGCCCCGACCATTTATCCCCTTGAAATCCCAGTCAGAACGTCAGTTTTCTTCGTCCCACTTGCGGCGGAAGACGGAACGAGGCATTGGCAGAAATGCTGAAACGGGAGCCGAACGCCCCGAACGAAAATGTCATTTGTTCATGTTGCAGGCGAGCTATAGCGCCGCCATTGTAAAGGGTGGTGGACCTTCGACCGCTTTCAATGCGGTTTTTGAGCGATCGCGATCATCGATTTCGCCAGCAGCGGAATTCTCCCGACATATTCGAAGTCGACGTCTTCGAAGCCTGTTTCGACGAGCAGCGTGCTGAGCGTTTCGGGAGACCAGAATTTGATATGGCCATGGTCTTTCAGAGGCATAAAATGGTCGTCCATCTTTCCGCTCACGGCCAAAGCCAGATTTTTCCAGTAGCCGTGGAAAGGCGTCGATACGACCGCAATGCCGCCAGGCTTCACCAAGTCGTAAATGGTCGTCGAAAAAGCCTTGGGATCATAAACATGTTCAACCACTTCAAGGCTGATCACCGCATCGAAGGTCCCATACCGGCTGGAAAGATCCTCGTAGCCGGAACCGATTTCCAGCGGAAGATCGGGGTGGGCCGTTCTCGCTTTCGCGATGCCGTCCTTCGAAGGATCGACGCCGACGACGTCATACCCTTTTTCCGCAAGCACGGCGGCGGCACCGCCGGTGCCGCAACCGAGGTCGAAGACCGCCGTTTCTTTTGCCTCCTGGAAACTGTTCTCGAGAACATCGACAACGGCTGGCAGAATATAGGAATGGGCGGTCGCCGGTTTGGCGTGTATATAGGTAGTAGCGTCCAGTTCGATAGACATTTTACCTCCTGAATATCTGAAGAAGTGAGCCGCCAATGGTACGGCGGACTTTGACGGGAGTGTGGTGTCGTTGTGGTATTACGGTGATTAACGCCGAAGGCGTTCGTGGCGACTAAGCTTCACTGCCGATTGGCAGCACCGACAGCGCGAGACATTCTCCAGCACGCCTGACGCTCGCCCGCCGGATCCCGAAGCTGATTGACAGGGTGCCCAGAAGATGCTGAAAACGGCCCGCGTTCAGGTTTGCCGCATTCTTGTGGTTCAAAGCGCCGCTGCATCCGGCTCCGCCCGGCTCGACCATTTAAACTAAATAACGCGGTGAAATACCCTTTGAAAGTGCATCGCAAATAAATCCTTTAGTTCTTTTTGGTACTGCCTCAGTTGGGAGAGGTGGTATTTGTTGCCTTTTGTTAAGGTTATACCCAGTTTAGAGGTTAACAACCCAATTTTGGATTGAAAAAAACCTGAAGCCTCTTCGCATTCTCGAGAATATGTGTAGATTAACATTATCCCTGTCACAGATAGCCTAGTCGAGCATGGCGGATATGAAGCACAATCTAACTTGCAGGCAGAGCCTCGCCAGCGCGTTCCAGGCTCTGTCGGACGAGGCCGTCAAAGCCGGTTGGTCGGAAGGCGATGTCGCCCTCGCGCTTGCCGAGCTCGCCGAGGAGCGGGTGATTGAGGTTACCGCCAAGGTGATCATGGAAGGCTCAGTCCATCCTCAGCTCATCGCTGCCGGCGGTGGACGCAACAGCTAACAATCTTACACCAGCAATCCCGCCGTTTTCGCTGCCGTGATGAAGGAAGCCTGTGCCGCACGCGGGCTGCGCAGTCCATCGAGCGCATCCAGGCAGTGCTGGCGCGCAACGCGATAATCGCGCCCACGCTTGCTCGGCCACCGCTTCAGATATTCGACGGCCTCCCAGACGGTGGAAACGATCAGGCTGCTGTTTGGAGAAACGACCCGGACGGGGGAGGGAAAGCGTTTTTCACTCACGTCTGCACTCACTGATTCCTGCTACCAAACGCGGCCAGAACGCGCGGGATAAAATTTTGTTCCATAATTTTATTCCATAGAAATTTGCGTAGTTGCTAAAGTTCAGACCCTCGCGCATAATGCTTTATGGTCGGTTGCGGAGGGCGGCCGGCGATGCAAGCGTGGATGCGTTTGCCCTCGGAGGGAATGCGGCGTGATGCTACGATCATCAATTCATCCGCATGATTTACCGCTGTTTTCGGAAGATCTCGATCTGCTTTCGCAGGTCCTCGACAAGGTCTGCGAGGAACGCGGCCTCGCTAGGACGACGCCGGAGGCCGAGCGGATTGGTGCGGTCATCATTCAGCTCTACAGACAGGGCGTGAAGGACGGCGGCAAACTCGCCGACCTTGCAAAAACCTATCTTTAAAGATCAGTTCTGCTCGATCGAGACACCGTTCTTGCCGATGCTCATCTCGATGCCTTGCGGCTTGCTTTCCTCGTGGAAGATATAGGCGCCGAGGCCGATGACGGCGACGACAAGAACGCCGATGATAAGGTAGAGACCATTGCTGCGGTTCAAGAGACTGCCCTCGATATGTTATGGCCCCCGATATGTTCTGGGCTCGGATATTATGGGACAGCGAAACGTCCGAGCGACCGATTGGTTCCGTCAGTCGTCGTTGGCGGCGTTGAGGTTTTCCGGCCGGATGCCGTCATCGCTGGAGGTGCGTGCGCGTAACCGGATGCCGGGGCCACCTTCATCCTGATTGCCGCTGGAAAGGAAGATGATGCCGTTCGCCTCGAGCGTGCTGCGTACGTCGAACAGCGCGTGCGGCTCGCCGGCGAATTCGCCATTTTCCAGCGCCATCACAGTCTCGACCGGCAGGCCGCTGGCGGCGGCGAGCTCTTCGATGCTCATTCCAATCATGGCGCGCGCGCCGCGTATCTGCGTTGCTGTTATCATGATGGAAAATCTAGCGCATTTCCAGCGCTTCTCAAGTGGCGAAACTGCACGTTGGCCCTAAGGCATGCGCTCTTCAAACTTCCCTCAATTTGACCCCAAATAGATCGTCATGCATGCGCTCGACCGCGATCCCCATTCCTCCCATCAGGGCGGCGCGGTTCCCAAAGCGACTGATCTCGATGCGCGGCGGATAAGGCGTACAACGCGGCAGGAAACCGCGGATGGCGTTTACGAGTTCCGGTCTTGCGCCGATGCTGCCACCGGTAATCACCAATTCAGGATCGAGAGCCGCTCCGATTGCAGCAATAGCGACTGCGACCAGCCTTGCCGTCTCTTCGATGGCAGCCACGGCGCTTGTTTCTCCTGCATTAAACGCGGCGAAGAGATCAGCCACAGTGGATGCGTTACGCCCGCCGAAACCGACGTAGCGGCGCAACATCGCGACGCTGCCGACCGCACTCTCAAAGGTTCCAAGCGTAAATCCGCCAGGATCAAAAGCATCTCCGCCGATCGGAAGATAGGCGATTTCACCAGCCGCCCCACGCGCGCCGCGCAACAGAGTTCCGTTGGCGATGATGCCCATGCCGACGCCCGTTCCCAGAGCAACGAAGGCAAAATTGCTGGTTTCGATACCGTGTCCCCGCCATCTCTCCCCTTGCGCGGCCAGGTTGACGTCATTTTCAACGATCACCGGTATAGCCACTCTGTCGCTGAAGACTTGCCGCAGATTTATGGCGTCGATGCCGGGGATGCTTGGCGCTACGTTGATATGCCCGGTGGCCGGATCGAGCACACCGGGACTGCCCAGAACGACGAGACGGAGTTTGTCGGCAGTCGTCCCGGCTGCAAACGCGAGTTCTACGATAAGATCGCTGAACTGATTGACGAGATGCATTCCGCCGCGCGGGTCGGTGGATACTTTGGTTTCAGCAACCACGTTCCCCAACAGATCGCAAATAGCCGCAGCAATCTTGGTGCTCCCGAGGTCGATAGAGACGGCCAGTCCCGCCCTGGCATTGATTTCATAGGTGATCGCATTTCGGCCCGGGCGACCATCAGTCTGCCCGACTGGTTTTAGCCATCCATCATCCTCAAGGTCGCGCACGACATCGGAAATCGTCTGCTTTGACAAGCCGGTTAGCTTGGCAATATCGGCGCGAGAGATCGATCCGTTCGCGAACACGGTTCGGATGACGGCATTGGTTGAAATTTTTCGTGCGATCGGGGTCTGTGCGACAGAAGATGCCATTGCCATCCGGCTAGCTCAGTCCAATTAGTTCGGAGCGCATACTTAATGGACGCGATATTAAGTCACAACTATTACGGCTAAGCGGAATTCAATACATCGAAGCAGGCAATTTGTCTATGTCCTTGACAAATGGGAGGTCAGCTGTAGGCTTGAATTAACGTGCGATGAAAATGCGCGATGAAATAAAGAGGGTCGATGAGAAGTATGCGCCATACCTATCGTCGGGTTAGCAGTGCGCCCGCCAAGATCGCCCAAAGAGGAACTGGCCTGGTCTTGACCGGCTATTTCCTTTTTTGCGTGCTGCCTACTCCTTGAACCTGGCTGCCGAGGATTTGCTCATGACGAAGCCCTCGACTGATGGACAGCTTTTCGCGAAGCAGCCTGTTTTACTGCCGATAATGATATCATGCCTTCAGGCGGACGTTCATACCCGGGAGACAGGGCCTTTCCATGGCTCGGAGAAACCGGGAAATGCTTCAACCCGATCCCTCATCGATCCGCATTGCGAAGGCGACGGAGCCATCCTGCTCGAACTCGGAAAAGCCGAGGCGACGGTAGAAACCCCTGGCGCGTTCGTTGTTTGGGTCGACCCCGAGATGCACGGCTCCGACCTCGTGGTTTCGAAGCGCTTGAAGCTCCGTGGCGATCATCCTGCGCCCCCAACCGCTTGCCTGAAGTCCGGGAAGGATGTTGATGTGGAGATGCGCGGGATACTGGTCTTGAAGCCACGCCGTTCCGCTGCGCGGATTTTGAATTCGTTCCATCAAGTCGGCGTCGCGCGGACGGGTGGGTGCCAGTCCCGCAATCTGTTGGCGGACGAACGGCCACCAGTTTGTCTGCAAGTCTCTGTCGAACCTGCTGGTGTCCGGCACCCCGACGACATAGCCGACCGGCCGGCCGTCCTGAACGAGAACAAAGGCAAAGTCCTTGGCGAATTTGAGGTAGGGTACCGACCACACGTAGCCGGGCAGATGCGGGTCGCTATAAAGCGCGCTGGCATCCTCACCGCCATTCGCGGTTTTCAGGCAGATGTCGAAAAGGGCGTCGATATCCGCTTCAATCGCGGGGCGGATGAAGCAGCTGTTGTCCATCACTTTGCCACCTCCTGCGTGGCGCTTTGTCATTTTGGGTCGCGAGAGGAGCTGATGCATTGACGATTACCTCAGATTCGCCAGCCAGGCAAAGCTCTGGGGGAAGAAAACGTTGGGCCGCTGCTAGGCGCAAGGCCTGAACGGGAGTGGAGAATAAACCAGATGAGGTGGAGCAGATGAAAAGAACCGTGAAATCGATCAGCATACTGTCGGCATACCGATTGAAAGCAGCTGTCGCGCTTGCTGGCGCGGCGCTTTTGAGTTTTGGCCTTTCGACAGCCACGCGCGCCGACGACCTGGCTGTGTGGGATGACCAAACCTATGAAGGTCAGAGTGCGGTCATAGAGCAGCTCAACAAGGAGTTCGAAGCTGCCCATCCCGGCGTCACGATCAAGCGCACCGCCCGCACCTTTGACGACATGAAGTTGACGCTGAAGCTTGCGGTTTCGGCAGGTGATGGCCCTGTCATCACGAAGGTCAACCAAGGTGCCGGTGACATGGGGGCGATGGTCAAGGAAGGATTGCTCCTGCCGGTCGACGACTACATCAAAAACTATGGCTGGGATAAGCGCCAGTCGGATTCCGTGCTTGCTCGAGACCGCTGGGAAGATGGAAAATTTGGGGTTGGTAAGACCTACGGCATATCAGGCCTCGGCGAGATCGTTGGCCTCTACTACAATAAAAAGATCCTCGGCGATGCGGGAGTAGCGCTGCCGCAAACCTTCGAGGAGCTGTTGGCCGGTCTTGATAAGCTGAAGGAAAAGGGCGTTGCGCCCTTCATGATGGGCTCGGCAAAGCAGCACCTGGCCCTGCACATGATCGGCGCCATCGAGCAGGCGCATATCGACGCCAGCAATCGCGCCGAGCTTGACGATCTGATTTACGGCCGGGGCGGCTCCTGGAACACCAAGGGGAACATCGAATCCGCCAAACTCGTACAGCAATGGGCACAGGGCGGTTATTTTTTCCCCGGTTTCGAAGGCATCTCGGGTGACGACGCCGTCCAGCTCTTCATTTCCGGGCAGGGCGCGTTCCTGATCTCCGGAACCTGGTATTTCGGTGACATGCAACACAATCCGGATATCGGCTTCATGGCAATTCCCGCCCCGAAAGGTATTGCCAAGCCCATGAGTGTTGGGGGCGTGGATCTTGCCTGGGCGATAACGAGCCTTGCCAAAACGAAGCCGACACAGGACGTAGCCGGCGCATACATCGATTATATGGTCTCGGAAAAGGCTGCTGAAACCTGGGCCAATGCCGGCTATCTTCCGGCAACGTCGCTCGCGGCTGACGCAAAGCCAAAGCTCACGCCGCTCCTCAGCTCCGGCATCGAAATGTGGAAGACACTCAACGCAAACGACGCTCTCGGCCATTACCCCGATTGGTCGAGCCCAACGATGCTGAAGACAATAGACGACAACACGCCGCTTCTTCTGTCCGGCAATATCACGCCCGAAGCCTTTGTCGATGCTATGGACAAGGATTATCAGGCGTACCTGAAGGATAAGAAATAAAGATTGCGGGCGCTGGTCACGGCCGTCCTCTGCGGTCGTGACCTCAGTGTCGTCGATCCAAATAAATGAGCACTGCGATCGGCTTGCTGCGCGACGACCACAGCTTTAGCTTTATGGAGTAATGGATGAAACGCTCCGCACTTGATGGCTCGCAACAGACCAATTTTATCTATTTATTGCCTGGATTGCTGTTCTACGCGGCTTTTGTCTTTGGACCGATCATCGCGGCTTTGGGTTTGAGCCTGACCAGCTGGGACGGCCTGAGCATGCCCAAGTGGGTTGGTCTCGGCAATTACGTCGATCTCTTTTCTGACAGCCGTTTTTATATTGCCTTGCGTAACAATGCCGAGCTCATGATCTTCTACTGTGTTCTGCCGCTCGTGCTCGGCATAACTCTTGCTGCGTGCGTCTGGAATCTGAAGCAACGCGAACAGCTCGCCCTGCGCACCTTCCTGTTCCTGCCTTACATCATGCCGACCGCCGTGTTGGGCATCATCTGGGCATGGCTCTACAATCCTGCATTTGGCCCGTTCAATCAGTTTCTGAGAGCAGTGGGGTTAGGCGCCTTCGCACTCCCGTGGCTGGGAGATTTCAATTTTGTGCTTCCCGCGGTCGGGATCGTTGCCACCTGGTATTTCTTCGGTTTTTGCATGGTCATCTTCCTGACCGGAATTCAGCGCATCGACCCGTCTCTTTTCGACGCTGCCAAGGTCGATGGCGCTTCGGCGCGAAAAACCTTTTTCTGGATAACGCTGCCGCTTCTCTTGCCTGAAATAAGGGTGGTTTTGCTGCTGACGGTCATAGCGTCCATCAAAAGCTTCGACCTGATTTTTACAATGACCAGGGGCGGACCCGCCAACGCGACGCTCGTGCCGAACATCTACATGTATCAGCTCGGCTTCGAGCTTAATCGGTTCGGCGCCGCAGCGGCCATCGCCATTGTCGGCGCGGTCCTCACATTTGTCATCAACTATGCAATTCACCGATTTGTGGGATCGCAGAACAAAGGAAGGGCTTGATGAGCCGTTGGTCTAACATCTCCCCCGGTACGCTATTCCTTCGCCTTGTTCTGTGGCTTCTTGCTTTCGTAACGATCACGCCGTTCCTGCTTCTGCTTCTAACCTCGATAAAGAGCAAGGCCGACGTTCTGCAGGGTGCATTCGCGCTGCCGGCATATCCGCATTTCGAAAATTACGTCGATGCTTGGAATGCCGGACATTTCAACATTTACTTCTGGAATTCGATCATCGTCGTCATACCCGTCGTTGCTGCAAGCGTCTTTTTAGGCCTGCTGACTGGTTTTGCCTTCGCCTACCTGTCGTTTCCATTCCGGCGCACGCTGTTCGCTATCCTGACGCTCGGCATGATGGTGCCGGCGGAAGCCTTCATCATCCCGCTTTATTACGAAATGCGGTATCTGGGATTGATCAATACCTATGCGGCTCTGATTTTGCCGCAGATCGCGATGTCGATACCGTTCTCGACGATCTTCCTCGCCAGCGCGATGCAGCAACTGCCGGAAGAAGTTCTCGAAGCGGCGGTTCTCGATGGCGCCGGACGCTTCCATATCCTGCGCAAGATCGTTATCCCGCTCATGGTGCCGGCAATGTCGACACTGGCGCTGTTCCTGTTCATATGGACCTGGAACGAGTTTCTGATTCCGTTCATCCTGGTCAACGACGACGACTATCGGACGCTGCCCCTCGGCATGCTGTTTTTCCAAGGGCGTTATACCGTCAACACGCCGGTTCTGACCGCCGGCGCGGTGATTGTCATTTTCCCGCTCATCGTGACTTATCTCATTTTCCAGCGGCGGTTTATTGCTGGCTTGACGGCAGGAGCGACGAAATAGACAGCCGATGCGGTCGGCGGCAAGACCTCACGCCGTGGCCCTCAGTCTTCGCTCGCGCTTGTGGCGCACTTCCAGCGCCGCGCAGCCCCAGACCGTGCCAAGCAGCAGATAGACATGGCGCCAGTGGTCGATATCGATGACGTTGCCGATTGTCGCATGGCCGAGAACCGAGATCCAGGCGATCATCAGGAAGGGCTGCCACGGCCGGTCGAGCAGCAGGTTTCGGAAACCGAGAGCCAGCGTCCAGGCAAGCATGCCGACATAGCTGACGAAGCCGAGCCAGCCATAGGAGGTGAGCGATTTCAGCCAGATATTGTGCTCGTCCTCGGGAAACATCGTGCCGAACACCAGCGGGCCGATGCCGAGCGGACGCTCCATCATCATGGTGAAGCCGATCCGGTGGCGCTCGAAGCGGCCGAGATGTTCGCCGTCATATTGCTGTACCAGCTGGGCGCGCGCCGAAAACAGTTCGGCGACCTTCGGGATCTGCAGCGCCACCAGCAGCGACGCGATCAGCATGATGATCGCCGCCAGCGACAGGACCAGGACGCGCAAGCGAAAGGCGCCGCTGCGCTCCTTCAGCAGCATGATGAAGATCAGCAGCACCACGCCGAGCGCGAAGAGCCCCCAGGCGGCGCGGGAGAAGGAGAGGAAAATGCCGAGCGCAAGCACGAGCAGGGCGGCGGCCTTCAGCGGCGATCTCTTCAGGTCGCCGACCAGGATGCCGTGGACGAGATAGAGCGATGGCGGCACCAGGAAGGGGCCGAAAACATTCGGATCCTGGAAGGCGCCTTTGGCGCGGTCGTAGAGCGTGAAGATTTCCGCGCCCGGGAAGGCGTGGAAATAGCCGAGTATGCCGAGCGCGGAGGTGGCGACGGCGGCAAAGGTCCAGGCATTGAAGATCAGCGGCAGCCGCTTGTGGCTGTCCTCGATGATTGCCGCGTAGAAGACCGCCGTCAGCGCCAGGAAGGTCGACACCGCGATATACATCGGCGCCGTTGCCAGGTCCTTCATCTGCGTCAGCGACAGCATGCCGCCGATATTGAAGGTCAACAGCAGGGCAAGCAGCGGCGCCACGCTGCGCGAAATCCTGAGGCCCAGGATGAACCAGAGGCCGATCAGGCCCGCCATCCAGAGTTCATAGGGTGCCGGCTCGTCGATCACGAAACCGGAAAGGAAGACGCCGAAGGCGACGAAGGCCGAGCCGATCAGGCGCAGCGTCATCCGCTGCGGTTGGGCGACACGGGGATATGTCGCCTCGATCGCGCTCAATAGGCGTTTTCCGTGTTGAGCAGTCGGATCGGCGTCAGGAACAGGATCTTGAGATCGAACCAGAGCGACCAGTTCTCGATGTAGTAGAGGTCGTAGGCCGTGCGGAACTTGATCTTCTCGTCATTGTCCACTTCGCCGCGCCAGCCGTTGATCTGCGCCCAGCCGGTGACACCGGGCTTGACGCGGTGGCGGGCGAAATAACCCTCGACGACATCGCCGAAGGCGCGGTCGCGCGCCTGGGCGAGAACGGCATGCGGGCGTGGGCCAACCAGCGAGAGCTCGCCTCTCAAAACGTTGAAAAGCTGTGGCAATTCGTCGATCGAGGTCTTTCGGATGAAGCGGCCGACGCGGGTGACGCGCGGATCGCCCTTGGTCACCGCGGCCTTGCCTGTGGGGTCGGCCATGTTGGTGTACATCGAGCGGAACTTGAAGACGTTGATGATTTCGTTGTTGAAGCCGTGGCGCTTCTGCATGAAGAAGACCGGACCTTCGGAGGTGGCCTTGATGGCGATCGCGGTCGCGACCATGATCGGCCAGAGCAGCGCAAGTGCGACTATCGTGAAGAAGAGGTCGAAGCCGCGCTTGGCGACGGAATCCCAGTCGCGGATCGGCTTCTTGAAAATATCGAGCATCGGCACCGAGCCGACATGCGAATAGGCGCGCGGCCGGAAGCGCAGCCGGTTGGCATGGGCGGCAAGACGGATATCGACCGGCAGAACCCAGAGCTTCTTCAAAAGGTCGTAGATACGGGCCTCAGCCGACAGCGGCAGGGCGATGATCAGCATGTCGATGCGCGTCAGCCGCACGAATTCGACGAGTTCGGCGACAGTGCCGAGCTTCGGATAACCGGCGACCATCATCGGCGAGCGTTTCTCGCCGCGGTCGTCGAAGATGCCGCAGATGCGGATGTCGTTGTCGGCCTGCTGTTCGAGGATGCGGATCAGGTCCTTGGCCGGCTCGCCGCCGCCGACGATGACGGCGCGGCGTTCCATGATGCCGTTGCGCGCCCAGTTGCGGATGCCGTAGGCGACGAGGAAACGCTCGGCCGCAAGGAAGAGCGCGCCTGCGGCGAACCATGGGATATAGGCATCGACCATCGCCCATGTGGTGCCGCGAATGAGAGCGAACAGGCCGACGGTCAGGAGAAGCGCGATCGTCCACGTGGCGACGATGCGTGGCATCAGCCGCAGCTTCGCCCGAAGGGCGGGAATGGTGTAGGTGTCGGCAAGCTGCAGGCCGATGACGGTCAGGGCCGAAGCGATCGCTGCCATGCCCGTCCGCATCCAGGTGGAATCGCTGCCGTCACCGGGCCAGAAATAGTGGACAATCAGGGCGATCGCGAAGAGCGCCAGGAATTCCAGCAGCCGCAATTGGCCGATGATGATCACAGGCGAATTGGTTCCGTCGCGGAACTGTTCGGCGATCTGCCGGGCATAGGGATTGATTTCGGTCGGGTCGGAAGGCTTTTCCTGACCCGCATCGCCGCGCGCCTCGATGTCGGAGACCTGCTTGCGCAGTGCTTCCACGTCGAATTGATCGCCTTTTTCCAGCTTGTTCATGGGGCTTTTCGCTCGTTGTCAGCAAGCGAAATACCAGAAAGCCCCTAAGAAATATTTACGAGGCGACGGGCATTGCTTGGCCGGCAGCGGGATTGACGAGTTCATGGTACAGTTTCAGGACATCACGTGCCATGACGGCGGAAGAAAACACCGCCTTCACCGCCTCCGGCTTCGGCATCGTCCTGGCGTGCCAGTCGGGCGTGCTCAGCGTTTCCGCCATGACGCGGGCGAGATCGTCGGAATTGCCGGGCTCCACCAGTGCTGCGCTGTCGGCGCCGAGCACCTCGGGAATGCCGCCGACACGGCTTGCGATGATCGTCTTGCCGGCGCCGAGCCCCTCGAGCACGATATAGGGCATGGCTTCGGCGCGGGAGGGAACGACGAGGTTCTGCGCCATGGAGAAGGCTTCGTGGACCCGCATTGCCGGCAGCATGCCGATGCGTTTACCAAGGCCGCGTTCGACCATCATCTCACGGTAGCGGTCGCGATCCGGCCCGTCGCCGATCATCAGCGCCGACAGCGGCCTGCCGAGCAGCCGTTCGGTCTTGGCGAAGGCATCGACAAACAGATCGGGACCCTTGAGGTCCCGCAGCATTCCCACATAGATGAAATGCACGGCATCCGAGCGGGTCGGGATCGGTTCGAAATCGCGCTCGCCGATGCCGTTGTAGATCAGTCTCGTCTTCGTCCGCGGCTTACCCACCTTGCGCGCATAGGTGTCGCGCTCATACTCGCAGATGAAGACCAGCGCATCGGTGAAATATTCCTGCAGGCGCTCCATCCGGAGGACGAACTGTCCGCTGAGCGAAGAGCGCGAATAATGCAGGCTTCCGCCATGCGCGGTATAGAGGCGGGCTACGCGATACCTGTTCACCCGCAACGCTGAGCCGGCAAGTCGCGCGAGCACGCCGCCCTTGGCGCCGTGTCCGTGCAGCACATCCGGCCGCAAACTTTTGATTTTCTTGTATGTATCCCACATCGTCGCAATATCGGACGGGCTGATCGAGCGCCGGATCGGCACGCGCGTCAGGCCGAGCGAGAGATAGGGACGGATATCGTCGAACAGGCTGTCCTCGTACTCGCCTCCGGTCGAGCTGTCGCAGAGGATGCCGATTTCATGGCCGGCCTTGCTGTGCTCCTCGACGAGATCGCGGACATGGCGGAAAATTCCGCCGATCGGCGATCTGAAGCAATGAAGGATGCGGAGCGGCTGCTGTTTTGCCATCGCTCAGAAAAGCCGTTCGCGAACGTAGATCGTGTCACCTGCGATGATCGGCCCCGATATGTTGATGCGGCCGGTCAGCACCTGTCCGTTGATCTTGCGGGTGACATCGACCATGCGCTGGTTGGCGCGACTGGTGAAACCGCCGGCAACCGCGATGGCATTCTGCACCGTCATGCCGGGAACATAGGCATACTGGCCGGGCTGGCCCACTTCACCCATGATGAAGACCGAACGGTAGCGATCGACATCGATGGTGACGTCGGGATCGCGAAGATAGCCTTGCTGCAGTTTCTGGGCGATCTGTCCCGAGAGTTGCTGCAGGGTTCGGCCGCGGGCAGGGACCTGGCCGATGAGCGGGAAGGCGACATAGCCGGCCTGATCCACCGTATAGGTATTGGTCAGGCTCTGCTGGTCGAAGACGGTGATGCGCAGCCGATCGCCGCTGTCCAACGTATAGGGCTGGATGGTGGCCTCGTTGAAGGCCTTCGGCGCCGGCCTGTACGTCGTGCAGCCGCCCAATGCTGCCGTCATGGCTGCAAGGCTCAGGGCCAAAAGGATCTTGGGCTGGACGACAGACATCCGCTTGTGCTCACAAAAATGAACTCGGTGCAGTCGTTATCGATCCGTTAGGGTTAATGCCCGGTAAAGGACGCCTGCAATTTCCCTGTTTCCTTCATCGATCGTTGCTCATCCCGGCGAGACCACCATTAACCGTTGAGTTACCATGGTCGTTTACGCTTACGGCACCTTTGTTGTGGAGTAAGAGCATGTCCGGCGTAGCTCGTGATCAGGATGTGGACATCGACCTCGGCCAGTTGGTCCGTGCGGTCTGGGCACGCCGTCTGCGGATTTTGACAATCACCCTCGTGGGGGCGGGCGTCGCCTTTGCCGGCGCCAAAATCATGTCGCCGCAATATCGCAGCGAAACGCGCATCCTCATCGAACCCCGTGCGCCGGCCTTTGCCAGCACGCAGCAGGCCAATGACGCCAGCGCCGGTCCGCTGATGGATGAACTGAACATCGCCAGCCAGGTGCAGCTTCTGCAATCGGCCGATCTCCTCAAGAAGGTCATCAACGATCTGAAGCTTTATAACCTGCCGGAATTCGACGATGCCGCCAGCGGCTCGGCCATGAGCAGTATCCTGGTGAAGCTGCACCTGAAGAAGAACCCGCTGGAAAATCCGCCGGAAGAGCGCGTCATCGACGCCTTCGTCGAGCGCCTGCAGGTCTATCAGGTGCCGGGTTCACGCGTCATCGGCATCACTTTCACCTCGAAGGATCCGAAGCTCGCCGCCGCCATCCCGAATGCTATGGCGAATGTCTATCTTTCGACCCAGAGCGGCGCCAAGCTCGATTCCAACTCCGAGGCGACCCGCTGGCTGGAGCCGGAGATCGAAGGTCTGCGCCAGAAGGTCAGCGAAGCCGAGAAGAAGGTCGCCGAGTACCGCACCTCGCACGGGCTGCTGCAGACGAACGGTACGACCACTTTTCCGGCCCAGCAATTGAACGACATCTCCGCTGAGCTGACCCGCGTGCGGGGCGACAAGGCCAATGCCGAGGCACGGGCGCAGGCGGTGCGCAATGCACTGTCGTCGGGCGAAGCCTCCGATACGCTGCCTGACATCATGTCCTCCCAGGCGATCCAGCGGCTGAAGGGGACGGAATCCGGCCTGCAGTCGCAGATCTCCGATCTGCAGACCAGCCTTCTCAACAACCATCCGCGGCTGAAAAGCCTGCGTGCCCAGCTCTCCGATATCCGCACCCAGATCCGCCAGGAGACGCAGAAGATCCTGGCGAGCATCGAAAACGAGTCGACGGTCGCGGATCTCCGCGCGAGCGAGCTGGAGCGCCAGTCCGAGACTGTGCAGGCAAACAGCGCCCGCGCCGGTGAGGACGAGGTCGGTCTCAATGCGCTGGAGCGCGAGGCGAACGCCCAGCGCCAACTGCTCGAAACCTATCTGGTGCGCTATCGCGAGGCCGCCTCCCGCGCCGACAGCAATTCGAGCCCAGCCGATGCCCGGATCGTTTCCAAGGCCGTCGAGCCGGTCGATCCCTATTTCCCGAAGGTGGTGCCGATCGTCGTCGTCGCTGCCGTCGCGACGCTGATCATGAGCGCCATCGTCATCATGCTGGCCGAACTCTTCAGTGGCCGGGCACTCCGCCCGACAGATGCGGCTTCAGAGACAATCGACGCAGAAGCAGTCGTCGAGGACAAACTTGTGCCGCAGGCCGCTCCGATCGCCGCTGCCGCCGGAAAACCCGTTCAGCCGAGCATGCTCGCCGTCGTCGCGGACGAAGAGGATACGATCGAGGACGTGAAGGTTGCCGATGAGGCGCCAGAGGACGAGCCGGAGGATGACAATGAATTCTCCGTCACCTCAGTTGCGGATTATCTCACCGGTAGCCGCGCGCCGCTGGCAATCGCCATATCTCCGACTGGTGACGGCGGCTCGGCGGCGACGGTTTCGTTGACCCGCATGCTCGCCGATGCCGGCCGCCGCGTCATCCTGATCGACATGACCGGTTCCGGCTACCCCACCGAACTGATGGCCGAGGACCAGGCTGCCCTCGGCGTCACCGATCTGCTTTGCGGTGAGGCAGCCTTTGGCGACACAATCCACGGCGACCGCTTTTCCGACGCCCATCTCATCCCTCAAGGCCAGAGTGACGTGCGCCGCGCCATGCGCGGTGTCGATCGGCTGTCGTTGCTGCTCGATGCGCTCGCCGCCGCTTACGACCTCGTGGTGGTCGAATGCGGTTCGGCCGATGTCGCCGGCGTCTCGCGGCTGACGCGCAGCCGCGACGTCGAGATCATCCTCTCGCTGCCTGAGGTCGAGGAGACCATTTTCGTTGCACTGATGACGGAATTCCAGGCTGCCGGCTATGAGCGCGTCGTGCTGATGTCGGGCGGCGAAGGGGCCGAGCAGACACTCGGCCGGGCCGCCTAATGCATGTCGCCCAAAGGTGTACAGCGGTTTTGGGAAGACGACATGCATAAGAAAGAGCTAAAAGCGCATCGCATGAATCAAATTTGATGCGACGCGCTTTTTGACAGTCAGCCGATCCGTGCCCGGATGCCCTGGGCGAATTTATAGAGCTTCGGGCGCACCTTGATATGCGCCTTGCCGCGGGTGACGAGCCGGTGGGCGGCGCCGGCGACGACGCCGAACGGCGATACCGGCAGCACCACGTCGTAATGCGCGGTCTCGACCGGCGCCCAGGAACGCTTGTAGGTCTGGTCGCCGAGGCCGAAATCGAACAGCGCGACACCCTTGCCATGCAGTCCCGAGATGGTCTGCCAATAGAGAAATTCGCCGGGGCTCGTATCCGGCAGGAGCTCTTCATCGATCGCGCCGAACTGGCAGATGATATGGTCGCCCTTGCGCGAAATCCCTGAAATCGCGGCTACCTTACCCTCATGCTCGCCCTTGAGCCGGAGCATATGCATCTGCAGCCCGAAGTACTGCCTGCTGTCGTCCTGCTTGTCGATGAGACCGCGCAGGAAGGCCTGCGTTTCCCTGTCGGCAAAGACGTCGGGCAGGCCGAGGCTGGCGAAGCGGGCACTTTTCAGGCGGAAGAAGATATCGAGCAGGCCGTGCTGTTCTGCCGATGTCTCGGGAATGACGTATTCGAAGCCGCCGGCCGCCTCGAGACGCTTTGACTGAACACGGAATTTCTTGCGCCGGTTCTTGGCGTTGAGCTGCTTCAGCGTGTCCTCGAAAGCGGGAAGGAACGGTAGCTGATAGGCGTGATTCTGGTTCTGCACCATCGGCAGCCCGGCGAGCGGGCTCTCTCGCCCGCGCCATTCCAGCGGAATGTTCTGCAGCAGCAGCAGATCGGCGCGGCCCTTCAGCGCATGCCGGAGCTGGCCGGCGAACTCATGGGGGGCGATGGTCCTGCCGGCTTCGGCAAAGCTCTCTGCGAACAGGCCGGTATTGATATTGCTGTGATCGGCGGCAATGAATCTCGCCGTCCGGAGCCCGCGGGACTTGACGATCTCGACCGGCAGAATGAAGGCGGTCTGACCCGCATGAGTGGCTTTGAGGATCGCAAGCGGCCGCTGGAATGCGCTCACCCAGACGGCGCACCAGTCGTAGCTCTGATGCAGGGACTGGAGGTTGTCGCGCTCCAGCGCCCGCCAGTCATCCTCCAGCGGCTGCATTGCGTCGAAGACTTCGATGTCGAGTTGGGCCATGGCGAGTTTCATGCTCAGCTGGCGCAGGCGCGAAATGGCCGTATCGGCCAGCGCCACGTCGTCGGACGGCTGTTCATGGACATCGAGCTGTTGCGTCTGCACGGTTTTCTCCGGTCAAGAATGCTGAACCGGAAGGTAGGTATGCCAGACGTATATTTGGTTTAACCGCAGGCGATGGGCGAGGTTTTCCGCAGATCACGGTTATTCGGCCGTTAATGGCCCTAAAGCATGTCGCGCAAAAGTGTGCCGCGGTTTTGCGACAACGACATGCGTCAAAACAAAGACCTAAAACGCGACAAGCGAATCTGAAAGATCGCGACGCGCTTTAGCGCTGCGGCGGTCCGGCCATCCATTTGATGATCACCATCGCCGGCAATACCCAGAGCAGGCCGGTGAGCAGGAAATAGAGCAGATGTCCCCACCAGGGCGCGTTGCCGAGTGTCGCCACCGCGATCGTATTGGCCACCAGCGCATAGACGACCACGAGCACGATGATGAGGATCGTGCCGATGAATTTGCGGAGGCGGACGGGCATCGGTTATCTCTCGGCATGGAGGGGACGAACCGGCGCGACGGCATGCCGCAAAGGTTCGGGGCTTGTTTTGCATGAGCCGGTGGGGCAAATCAACTGCCGGATAGAAGGAGACATCATGGCCGTCGCAAACCCGACCACGGAACAGGCGATCCTGAGCGAAATGCGCAAGCAGAATCGCGACCGCCGCGCCTTGCGCTTCTGGCTCGGCTTCGTGCTTTTGGCGCTCTTCTGTCTCGTGCTCGTCGGCGGCGCCACGCGGCTGACCAATTCCGGCCTGTCGATCACCGAGTGGAAGCCGATCCACGGCGTCATCCCACCGCTGTCGGCCGCCGAATGGGAGGAGGAATTCCGCCTCTACCAGCGCATTCCCGAATTTCAGCAGCTGAACAGTTCCATGACCGTCGATGAGTTCAAGGGCATCTTCTGGTGGGAATGGGCGCACCGGCTGATCGCGCGCGCCATCGGCGTGATCTTCGCACTGCCGCTTATCTATTTCTGGCTGACGGGGCGGATCGAAAAGCGTTTGCGCTGGCCGCTCGTCGGCATCCTGGCGCTCGGCGGCCTGCAAGGGTTTATCGGTTGGTGGATGGTGTCCTCGGGCCTTTCCGTCCGCACCGACGTCAGCCAGTACAGGCTGGCGACGCATCTCGTCATGGCCTGCCTGATCTTTGCCGGCTGCATGTGGATCATGCGCGGGCTCTCCAGGCATTCCGACGATCCGGCGCCGACAAGAAGCTCGCGCGGTTTTGCCGCCGCGATCGCTATTTTCTCACTGTTCCAGATCTATCTCGGCGCGCTGGTGGCGGGGCTCGACGCCGGTTTTTCCTACAATACCTGGCCGCTGATGGACGGCGCCGTCATCCCTTCCGATCTGCTGATCCAGCAGCCCTTCTGGATCAATGCCTTCGAGAACCCGAAGACGGTGCAGTTCATTCACCGCATCGGCGCCTATACGCTCTTCGCATTGACACTGATCAACATGGTGATCGCTCTGCGCGCAGCGCCATGGACCACCCATGCACGCCGCGCCATCGTACTTTTCGCGCTGGTGACGCTGCAGGCGGCAATCGGCATAGCGACGCTGCTGATGCAGGTGCCGCTTCACTGGGGCCTGCTGCATCAGGCCGGCGCGCTTGTGGTTTTCGGCTTCGCCGTCGCCAACTGGCGCGGCTTTTACGGCGAATATCCGCACGGGACGATGATCGCCGAACGCGATTGAAGCGAGCGTCCTTAGGCTTCGCCGGCGGTTCTAGCGCAGCACGCCGTCGAGCAGCGGCATGCCGATGATTGCGGCGGCGGCGATCAGGACATAGCAGGCGATGCGGAAGGTCCGTTCCTTAGCAAGCCCGAACAGTTTCGAGCCGCCGTAGAGCCCGACCACATAACTCGGCAGGATGACGACGGTGAGCGCAAAGACAGCAGGCACGAACAGTCCGCCGATATAATAGCTGATGGCGCTGAAGACCGACGAGATCGAGAAGTAGAGCACGACATTCGCCCTGACGCGGGTGAAGTCGCTCTTGCCGCCGAGCCAGTAGGCGACGACCGGCGGCCCGCCCAGCTGTGCGGCGCCGCTGAAAAGCCCGGCGATAAGACCGACGCCGCTGCTGATTGGCGCCGAAGGTGCGCCGTGGTAACGCCATCCCGATACGAGAAGCGCGAGCAAGGAGATGGCGATGATCGTGATGCTCCAGCGCAGCAGCATCGGGTCGAGCAGAGCCAGTATCGCCGTGCCGGCCGGGACGCCGAGCGCGGCGCCCGCTGCCATGACGAAAACCTCGGGTCGGTTGGCGCCGCGCCAGGCCGGTGGAATCATCCCGAGTGTGGCAATGCCGTCGATGACGAGCAGGATCGGTGAGATCAGCTTCGGCCCGACGATCGCGCCGCCGAGCGGAATCAAGATCAATGCGGCGCCGAAACCCGAAAAGCCGCGGGCAAGCCCGGCGATGAAGGCAAACGCCATCAGCGCATAGATGCCATGATCGGGCACGGCAGTGGCAAACCATGCGCCTACGCCAGCGATAAGCGCATCGAGCGTCATGACATCAGGCTCCGTGATTCGGAATTGGCAGCGAGGAGGGTCTCGCTCCTCATAGCCCAATCATCATCGATGATCGAGCCGAAAGCCATGCGACGGCCGCCGAGGCAAGCGGCCGCGAGAAAGATCATGAGGAGATCGACACAAAGCCCCGAGCGATATCATGTCGATGCTGCCCTTCGCGCCTTACGAAGCGAGCATCAGATCCATGTTCTGGACGGCGGCGCCCGACGCCCCCTTGCCGAGATTGTCGAGCAGCGCCACCAAATTGACCTGCGACGCGCCTGGCGTGCCGAAAACGAAGAGCTTCATCGTGTCCTTGCCTTCGAGCTCGATGGCATTGACGCGGGGCAGGGCCTTGCTTTCGGCCAACGGCACGACACTGACGATATCCTGGCCGGCATAATGGGCGACGAGGGCGGCATGGATGCTTTCCATCGTCGTGCCCTCGGCGAGATCGTCGAGATGCAGCGGCACCTGCACGATCATGCCTTGAGCAAACTTGCCGACGGACGGCGAGAAGATCGGCGCGCGCTCGAGTAGGCCGTGCACGGTCATCTCGGGCACGTGTTTGTGAGTGAGCGGCAGGCCGTAGAGAAAATGCGGCGCGGTGATCGCATCCGGGTGATCCGGGTTCTCCATCTGGGCGATCATCTGCTTGCCGCCGCCGGTATAGCCGGAGACCGCGTTGACCGTAATCGGATAGCCGTCCGGCAGAATGCCGGCGGCGCGCAGCGGCCGGATGAGGCCGATCGCTCCGGTGGGATAGCAGCCGGGATTGGCGACGAAACGGGCGGCAGCGATCTTGTCGGCCTGCTGATTGTCCATTTCGGCAAAACCATAGGCCCAGCCGGGATTGATGCGGAAGGCGGTCGAGGTGTCGATGACGCGCACATTGTTGTTGGCCGAAACCATCTGAACCGCTTCCTTCGACGCGTCGTCGGGCAGGCAGAGAATGGCGATGTCGGCGCCGTTCAGCATGTCCTCGCGCATGGCGGCGTTGCGCCGCTCGGCTTCGGGTATGGACAGAAGCTCGACATCGCGGCGGCCGGCCATGCGCGTGCGGATCTGCAGACCCGTCGTGCCGTGTTCGCCGTCGATGAAGATTTTCGGTGCCATGTTAAACCTGCGCTTTCAATGGGTTCTGAAGGTTTCCGGATTCAGTTTGAGGATGATAGGTCAGCCTTGTGACACGGCGATGGCGCGTCGCTCGGCATGAAGCCCCAGCATATACATCGCCACCGTTGCCCCCGCAATGGCGGTGATATCGGCATGATCGTAGGGCGGCGATACCTCGACGACGTCGGCGCCGCGGATATCGAGCTGGTGCAGGCGCTGCAGCACCGAGAGGATCTTGGCGCTCGATGGTCCGCCTGAAACCGGTGTGCCGGTGCCCGGCGCAAAGGCCGGATCGAGGCAATCGATATCGAAGGTGAGATAGGCCGGCGCCCCGCGCGTATGGGAGATGATCGCCGAGGCGATATCGCTGGCGCTCATCTCCTCGACCTGATGACCGTAGAGAATATTGACGCCGCAATCCTCAGGCGCATGGGTGCGGATGCCGATCTGAATGGAGCGGTCGGGATCGATAATGCCTTCGCGGGCGGCCCGCGCCACGAAAGAACCGTGGTCGATGCGGCGTTCCTCGTCGAACCAGGTATCCTGATGCGCGTCGAACTGTACGAGCGCCAGCGGCCCATGTTTTGCCACATGGGCTTTCAGCAACGGCCAGGTGACGTAATGATCGCCGCCGAGCGTCAGCAGGAAGGCGCCGCTGTCGAGGATGACATTTGCCTGGCGTTCGATAGCGGCTGGCGTGTCCTGATGATTGCCATAGTCGAGCAGGCAATCGCCGTAGTCGATCACGGCCATTTCGGCGAAGAGTTCGCGGTTGAAGGGGTATTGCGCATCATTGTCGAAGATCGCCGAAGCGCGCCGGATCGCCTGCGGCCCGAAGCGTGTGCCCGGCCTGTTCGATGTGGCGGCATCGAAGGGAATGCCCCAGACGGCGACGTCGACGCCGGCGAGCTCCTTGGTGAAGCGGCGGCGCATGAAGGACAGCGCGCCGGCAAAGGTCGGGTCGCTGGCAGCTGAGGTGAGGCTGGTCGCCGTGAAGGCGTGGTCAATCGATCTGTTCGCCAAATCATGCTCCTTTTTCGGTCGCAAATCATAGTCGCGTTCGATACGGACACTGCATTGCAGGATCCCCGCTCGACGCCGAGCGTTGGGCGGCGGGTCTCTCGCGAAGGAATTGGCCGATCCCCCGCGCGCAGAAAGGGGTAGGCGAGGTGCGGACGGATTTCAAGCAATCGTTCCGGGCGACGGCCGCTCGTTATCGTCGAGCGACCGTCATTTGTCCGCTGCCTATCTGGCCGGCTCCCGCAGGCACCACAATCCAGCCAGCGTCGTCAGCGCGGTCGCTGAGACATAGCCCACAAGCGGCCAGGCACTGTCGCCGCCGAGCAGAATCACGAAGAAGGTTCCGGCAAAGCCGACGATGATGCTCTGGACGCAGAAATAGAGCGCGACCGCCGTTCCTGCCGTGTCGCCAAAGGCGTCGAGCGCGCCGTTGGCGGTGACCGCCGTCGCAACGACGATGCCGATTGCAACGATCCACATCGGCACGACGAAGCTGACGAGGGAAGGCTGCAGAAACAGCTGTCCAAAGGCAAGCAGCACGGCGCCGAGAAGCAGCATTGCCATGCCTCTGGCAAGGCTGCCTGCAATGCCCCAACGCATGACGAAACGTTTGGCAAAACGTGTCGTCACGATCATCACCAGCGCCACCGAGGCAAAGATGAAGCTGAAGGCGATGCCGGAAAAACCGGCATTGCCGATCAGGATACGGGGTGCCGTCGAGAAGAAGACGAAGAAGGCGCCCATCGCCGTGCTGAAGCCGCCCGTATAAACCCAGAAGGGAAGGCTTGTCAGAATCGGGCGGAGAGCGATCTTCGCGGTGACGGTAGGGCGGGTTTCGCGCCACCGCATGCCGGCGCTGAAAAGGGTGGCAACCGAAAGGAGGCCGATGACGAGGAAGATGGCGCGCCAGCCGAAGCGATCCGCGATCAAGGCTCCGATGATCGGGCCGAGTGCTGGCACGAAAGAGAGGATGGAGCCGAGAAGGCTATAGATCGTACTGCTTTCGGGACGCCCGGCGTAGACGTCACGCACCGTTGCGAAAGTTGCGACGAGGGTCGCCGACGCGCCGACGGCCTGCAGCAATCTCAAGGCCACGAAGATCGGCGCCGACGAGGAGCCGGCAAGCAGGAAGGATGAAGCGGCAAAGAGTGCGGCACCGCCAAGCAGGACAGGCCGTCGTCCGACCATATCGGAAATTGGGCCGAAGACGATCTGGCCGACACCGAGCACGAGCATGTAGAGGCTGAGGGTCAGTTGGACGACCGCCGGCGAAGTGCCGAGCGCCTCCGGCATGACCGGCACGATCGGCAGATAGATATCCATGGCGAGCGAGGCCAGGATGTCGAAGGGTGCCATCAGCAGCAAGGCTGCCGGCAGGGAATAGGTCCATTGCTGGATTTTGGGATAAGACATGGGAAAGAACCCGCTCAAATGATTTCATTCGGCGGCGATCTGTCTCTTCATCAGTATCGGGATTGACCGGACAGACGCCGCAACAACAGGGCAGAGTTGTTGCGGCTTATTTGTCTGCGGACTTGGTTATTCCCGTGATGTGACCCTGACTGTGGCTTCGCTCATTTCCGAAGCGTTTTGCCAAGTTTCTACCAGCGGCGCTGGAATGCGACAATGGCATGCCGGCACGCTTCCGATTGATTTAGACAGCGCAAAACAAAAAGGCCGGGTTGCCCCGGCCTTCGTAAATTCCGTCTGTCCGAAGCGATTAACGCTTGGAGAACTGGAACGAG
This sequence comes from Rhizobium acaciae, assembly GCF_025941625.1. Taxonomy (NCBI): domain Bacteria; kingdom Pseudomonadati; phylum Pseudomonadota; class Alphaproteobacteria; order Hyphomicrobiales; family Rhizobiaceae; genus Rhizobium; species Rhizobium acaciae. Next base: position 169,996 of record NZ_JAPCZO010000011.1, on the reverse strand, counting down.
CGGCGGGCCTTTGCCTTGCCGTACTTCTTGCGTTCGACGACGCGGCTGTCGCGGGTCAGGAAGCCGCCCTTCTTCAGTACCGCGCGCAGGCCCGGTTCGAAGTAGGTGAGCGCCTTGGACACGCCATGGCGAACGGCACCGGCCTGGCCGGAGAGGCCGCCGCCGGCAACGGTTGCGACGATGTCGAACTGGCCGTCGCGGGCAGCCGCAACGATCGGCTGACGCAAAATCATCTGCAGCACCGGACGGGCGAAATATTCCGCAAATTCCTTGCCGTTGACGATGATCTTGCCGGAGCCCGGCTTGACCCAGACGCGGGCGACAGCGTTCTTGCGCTTGCCGGTCGCGTAGGAGCGGCCGAGCGAATCGACCTTGCGGACGTGGGCCGGAGCAGCAGCTTCGGAAACCGTGCCGAGATCCTTCAGGGAGGAGAGGTCAGCCATATCAGGCGCTCCTTACGTTCTTTTTGTTGAGCGCGGCAACGTCGAGGGCGACCGGCTGCTGGGCTTCATGGGGATGGTTGGAGCCGGCGTAAACGCGCAGGTTCTTCATCTGGCGACGGCCGAGCGGGCCACGCGGAACCATGCGTTCGACGGCCTTTTCGAGGACGCGCTCCGGGAAGCGGCCTTCGATGATCTGGCGTGCGCTACGTTCCTTGATGCCGCCGGCATAACCGGTGTGCCAGTAGTAGACCTTGTCGGAATACTTCTTGCCGGTGAAAACGACCTTTTCGGCATTGATGACGATGACGTTGTCGCCGTCGTCAACGTGAGGCGTGAAGGTTGCCTTGTGCTTGCCGCGCAGGCGCATAGCGATGATGGAAGCGAGACGGCCAACGACCAGCCCTTCGGCGTCGATGATCACCCACTTCTTCTCCACCTCTGCAGGCTTCTGGGAGAAGGTTGCCATAGTGAATACTCTCTTTTGGGACCCTTGGCCCGAGGGCTTGAAGGGCGTTTCTTGTTGCTTGGATTGGCAGGCTTTAGGCATGCCAAAAAGAAAGCAGCCCGGACAGGCTGCGTTCTGGGGCGGTGTATAAAGGCAATGTGACATTGGGTCAATATCGATATCCCGAAGGATCTGAAAAATTTTGAAGTAAAAACAAATACTTAGATATGTGGTATTTTGATACCTCATATTTCGGCGGTCGCGAACTGCTGCGCCCGACGTTTTTCATGTCGTTTCTGCCGGTTTGAAATCGCGTACGACGGTCGAAAGCAACTCTCAACCTTTGAACGCGCGCAGGCATTTCATTATTTCGCGAAGGCCGCGTGTCAGATGTTTGTCCCGGCGCAGCACCATGCCGAGGCGGCGCGTGAGCCGCGGGTTCAGCGATGAAGTCGTCACCAGGCCGGTGCGGTCGCGCTTCAGCGCCAGCCCCGGCAGGATCGACCAGCCGAGCCCCACGGCCACCAACTCCTTGATCGCCTCTATGCTGCCGAACTCCATCGCAGGCCGGATCCCGGTTTCCGGTGCAGCCAGCCACGCGTCGATTGCCCGCCTGGTATTGCCGCCCTCATAAAGCAGCAGCGTCCTGTCGCGCATGAAGGTCGCGTCCGGTCCGCCTTCGGGCATCAGGCTGCCCGCAGGCGCGACCGCCAGCAATTCCTCCTCGTAGAACGGTTCGATCTCGAAGTTGCGTCCGGATGCCGGCAGGGCGACGACGGCGATATCGAGGCTGTTGGCCTCCAGATCGCGCAGAATGTCGTCGGCATCGCCGATGCGCACAGTGATTTCGAGGCCGGGCATGGATTTTCTGGCGACGGCGATGGCACGCGGAAGCAGATGGATCGACGCCGTGCCGCCGCTGCCGATGCGCACACGGCCGCTGGCGCCATCTCTATACGGCATCATCGCTTCTTCCGCGGCGGTCGATTCCTGAAGCAGTCGCCTTGCATGCACGAGCAGGTCGAGGCCTGCCGCGGTCGGCTGCGCCCGCCGCCCGACACGCTCGATCAGCCGGACACCGAGCCGCTGTTCGAGCCCCTTCACCTGCAGGCTGACGGCCGGCTGCGTCAGGCCCTCCTTGTCGGCCGCAGCCGTAAAGCTTCCGAGATCGGCGACATTGACGAAGGCGGCAAGCTGATCGAGGTGGAGAGGCATACAAAAGAGATCCTTATGCATATCATAATATTCATAAGCTTTTTTCGTGGCATCTTCCAGCGCATCTTTCATCCGTTGAAGAAAGGAAGAAGAGATGGCCCTGGAATTAAGCGGGATCCTTGACACACCTCGCGATATCGTTCGGTCGAGACTTCACGGCATGGCGCGCTGGAGCCTGCGGCTGCTGATGACGATCGAACATCACCTCGAAAAGCGCCGCAGCCGCCGCACGCTTTTGGAACTCACCGACGACGAGCTTTGCGATGTCGGTCTGACCCGTGCGCAGGCAAGCGCCGAGACATCGAAGTCCTGGTTCTGGTCCTGACGGCAGTGGCCTCTGCGGGGAGTGCGGATCCCGCTCGAAATTTCCGGCGCCTTGTGGCAAAACGTCTGCTTGGAATCGAGCGCAGGGAGCAGCATCATGGCCGAAATCGTATCCTTCCGGAAGGACGCCGCCGGAGCGGAAGAGGGCGGCTTGCTGACCCGCTCGCTGCACGACGGCGTGCTGCGGCTCGTGCTCAACAACCCACCGGCCAATGTGCTTTCGATCGCGCTTCTCGAAGCGCTGCTGCAAGAACTCGAGACGGCCGGGGCGGAGCCGGATGTGCGCGTCGTCGTCATCGCCTCGACGGGCAATGTCTTTTCCGCCGGGCATGATCTCAAGGAACTGACGGGCCATCGCGCCGATGAAGATCAGGGTGCCGGTTTCTTCGAAAAGACCTTTCGGCTCGCTGCCGATCTGATGCTGAAGATCACGCATCTGCCGAAGCCTGTCATCGCCGAGATCGACGGGCTTGCAACGGCTGCGGGCTGCCAGCTCGTTGCTTCCTGCGATCTGGCGATTTGCACGGACAGTTCGACATTCTGCACCCCGGGCGTCAACATCGGCCTGTTCTGTTCGACGCCGATGGTGGCCGTTTCCCGTGCCGCGCACCGCAAGCAGGCGATGGAGATGCTGCTGACCGGTGAGACGATCGACGCCTCGACCGCCAAGGATTTCGGCCTCGTCAACCGTATCGTGCCGAAGCAGTATCTGGCGCAGGTGGTTTCCAAATATGCGGCAGTGATCGCCAGCAAGTCGCCGCTGACGCTGAAGATCGGCAAGGAAGCCTTCAACCGGCAGCTCGAACTGCCGGTGGAGGCGGCATATGATTATACCGCCAGGGTGATGGTCGAGAACATGCTGACTGAGGATGCGCAGGAAGGGATCGGCGCCTTCCTCGGCAAGCGCAAGCCGGAATGGAAGGGTTAGAGCCTTTCCTGGTCAGAATGCTGCAATCTGACCAGGAAAGGCTCTAGCGATCACGCCAGTTTCAGAAGCAGCCCGCCGATCGCGATGACGACGCCGGCGACGTAGCGCCAGATGCTGGCTTTTTCCTTGAAGACGGTGATCGAGATCACCAGCGCAAACAGGATCGCGGTTTCGCGCAAGGCTGCGACGGTCGCGACCGGCGCTTTCGTCATCGCCCAGAGCGCCAGTCCGTAGGAAGCGATCGAGCCGGCGCCGCCGATGAGGCCGCGCCACCAGTTGCGGCGAACGTGACGCACCACGGCGAAAGCGCCGCGCTGGGACGCTGCCCAGGAAAACAGCAGCACCGGCGGCAGCAGCGACATCCACAAAGTGTAGGAAATCGCATTGCCGGAGATGCGCGCGCCGATTCCGTCGACATAGGTGTAGCTGGCGATGACGCAGGCATTGGCAAGCGAGAGGATGACGGCGCGGCTGCTGCCGCGCCGCGCCTCGAGGGCGAGTGTCAGCACGCCGGCCGAGATCGTCATCGTACCGGCAAGGGCGCCGCCGGAAAGATTTTCCTTCAGGATGAAACCGCTTGTCGCGGCGATCAGGAGTGGCGCGCAGCCACGCATCAGCGGATAGACGAGGCCGATATCGCCAGCCCGGTAGGCGGCGGCGACCAGCTGAAAGTAGGCAAACTGCAGGATGGCAGAGGCGCCGATGAAGGGCCAAGCCGAGGCGTGCGGCAACGGCAGGAATGGCAGGAACGGCAGTGCCGAAACCGCGCCGCCGGCCGAGATCAGCGCCGCATCGAGGGACTTATCGCTCCCCGCCTTGATGATGGCGTTCCATGTCGCGTGCAGCAGTGCGCCGAAGAGAACGAGCAGGATGACGTCGAGAGGCAAGGGAGTAATCCGGAAAGGATGAGAGGAAGCGGAACACGCCTCGCCTTCGGCGTTTCAAATTCCTGAAAAGACAACTGGGATTTGCACGAAAACGTACGGCTGTGGTCGCTTATGCGTTCATATGTCGAATAGCATCCTTTCAGTATGTGAACAATGGTGGGGCATTGGAGCAATTTTTACGTGCGCGCGACATACGTTCAATCCACGCGACGTTTTCAACTATGAGATGCTTCTAATGGACGCGGGAACAAACGGCGGCATTATCGCGAACAAAAAGAGAAAATATCTACGGGAATTCGGGAAGTGATTATTCTATGCTGCTGAAATATAGATATTATTCTATAGCTTTGACATACGGGAAAGTTAAAGCTTTTGGTTGTGTAATCTTCAGGAAAATCGCAGCGCGGAATTGAGCTCAAACCTTTCGCAAGCGCGAAAGGCGTGCAGTTCCTGCGTCCGCCACGACGGCGAAAACATCAGAGCTGATGATGCGGAACGAAGAGCATCCCGTCAAGGTTGTCTATGCTCTGGCAGTTCAGTACCTGGCAGCGGGGAGTGTCTTTCGAAGGGATATATGTCCATTCCGCATAATCGGTCGCGTCGCAATAATTGCTGTTGCGGACATAGCGATCATAGAGCGGCAAGCCACGCGGGGACTGGTAGCGGAAGATGACGGCGCCTTGATTGTGGATGGCGGCGCGCACGCTGGCACAGCTCATGGTGAGCGGATTGTAACGCGAGATCGCCAGCGCCGGCGATGCGGCGAGCACGAGCATGAGGGCAAGAGCGATTTTTTTCATCGAATCATCCTCAAGGAGTATCCAGTTCATATATACGGGCCAATTCATATATACGGGAAAGACACGCAGCCGGTTTCACGGAAACGCAAAAAAAACATGCCGGCCGTGCAGAAGGGCTTTCGGGAGTGGAGAAGTCGATATGAATCACGACGCCTATACGGATGATTACCTCGCCGGCATCCTGCATTCGGTAAAGACCATCGCGCTGACCGGCGCTTCGCCCAATCCAGCCCGGCCGAGCAACGGCGTCATGGGCTATCTGCTGTCGCGCGGCTACGAGGTCATTCCTGTCAATCCGGGGCAGGCGGGTAAACAGATCCAGGGCCGCACCGTCTATGCCCGGCTTGCCGACATTCCCGTGCGGATCGACATGGTCGACGTCTTTCGCGCTTCCGAATATCTGGATGGCGTCGTCGAGGAGGCGCTGGCGCTGAGGCCGCTGCCGAAGATCATCTGGTCTCAACTTGGTGTGCGCGACGATGCGGCTGCGGCAAGGGCGGAGGCCGCCGGCATGCAGGTGGTGATGAACCGCTGCCCGGCGATCGAGTATCCTCGTCTTATTGCCTGAGTTGCGATCCGCTGAGACGGATTTTCCACCGAACGCCCATCGGTGGAAACGGATCGCGATTAACTTTCGCAAGCGACAGGCTATGATCCTGCCCGTCAGCAACAACTGGAGGACGATATGGCCAAGAACGATCCGGGATTCAACACGTTGGCGATCCATGCCGGTGCGCAGCCCGACCCCACGACGGGCGCGCGGGTAACGCCGATCTACCAGACGACCGCTTTCGTCTTCAATGATTCCGATCATGCCGCCGCCCTCTTCGGTCTGCAGGCTTTCGGCAACATCTACACCCGAATCATGAACCCGACACAGGCGGTACTCGAGGAGCGTGTCGCAGCGCTCGAGGGCGGCACCGCAGCCCTTGCCGTCGCCTCCGGCCATGCGGCGCAGGTGATCGTCTTCCACAATATCATGCGTCCTGGCGAGAATTTCATCTCTGCCCGCCAGCTCTACGGCGGCTCGGTCAACCAGTTCGGCCACGCCTTCGAGAATTTCGGCTGGCAGGTGCGCTGGGCCGATGCCGCCGATCCGGCAAGCTTCGAAAGCCAGATCGACGACAAGACGCGCGGCATCTTCATCGAAAGCCTGGCCAATCCCGGCGGTACCTTCGTCGATATCGCCGCGATTGCCGACGTTGCGCATCGCCACGGCCTGCCGCTGATCGTCGACAATACGATGGCGACACCCTATTTCATCCGCCCGATCGAGCACGGCGCCGACATCGTCGTGCATTCACTGACAAAATTTCTCGGCGGCCACGGTAACTCCATGGGCGGCCTCATCGTCGACGGCGGCACCTTCGACTGGTCGAAATCCGGCAATTACCCGATGCTGTCGAGCCCGCGGCCGGAATATAACGGCATGGTGCTGCATGCCACTTTCGGCAATTTCGCCTTTGCGATCGCTGCCCGCGTGCTCGGCCTGCGCGATCTCGGGCCGGCGATCTCGCCCTTCAATGCTTTCCTGATCCTGACCGGCATCGAGACGCTGCCGCTCAGGATGCAGCGCCACAGCGATAATGCGATCGCCGTCGCCAAGTGGCTGAAGGCGCACAGCAAGATCGCCTGGGTGAATTATGCCGGCCTCGACGACGACCCGAACCACGCCCTGCAACAACGCTACTCGCCGAAGGGCGCCGGCTCCGTCTTCACCTTCGGCGTCAAGGGCGGCTATGAGGCGGGCAAGACACTGGTCGAGGGGCTGGAGCTCTTCTCCCATCTTGCCAATATCGGCGACACCCGTTCGCTCGTCATCCATCCGGCCTCGACGACGCACCGGCAGTTGACCGACGAGCAGAGGATCGCTGCCGGTGCAGGCCCTGACGTGGTGCGCCTCTCCGTCGGCATCGAGGACGTCAAGGACATCATCGCCGATCTTGAACAGGCGCTTTCGAAGATCTGATGTAGTTCGTCACATACCTTTGACACCTACGTCAGTACCTTTTGACAACTTTTTTGAACAGGTTGTATTGAGTCGGCCGCCGCGAAACCCTTGGAAACAGTGCGTTTTCGGCGGTCGAACTTTGAAAAAAAAGCAGATTTTTGAATCTTTTTGGTTGTGCTCGAAGGCCGTTTTGTTAACTTCTTGCCGCACGACAGCGGTCTCGGGATGGCGGCTCAGAAGCCCGATTGAGTGGCAAGTACACTCGTGGCTCCTACGGGACCACCTCAAAACATGGCTTCAAAAAATGGTAGAACTCGCGGTAGCGATGGGGCAGGCGGACGCCGCTCAAACGACGGCCTGGCCCCAGCGAAAGAGCACCGCTTTTCGAAGACTTGGCTTCTGAAGGAAAATAAAGATCCGATTGGCGTCTTTGATTCCATGTACTCAATCTTCCCCGGCGCGCCAGGCTCACGTGACTGGCAAAGTGTCGTCAGAAAACGACTGGAAGCTCGTCAAGGCTTCGCGTCCAGCATCCACGCGGCCCGTCGGTAGATCGTGTCCCGGCACGTGGTGTAGGTGGCGGGAGGTAGCAAAGCCGAGCGCCCGCGGGCTTTTCATAGCGCTGTAGCGGGTGATCGGGTTTGCGGCGGCTATCAGTGTTTTCCGATAGGAGTCGGTTTGTTGAAGACCAACCTGACGGAAAGACCACCGATGACCAATGACATGATGAACGTGCGCTCGCTTGTTGAGAGGAGCGCGGATGCAGATTTATTGCGCGAGATGATCGGCTTTGCCGCCGAACCGCTGATGGAGCTGGAGGTCGGCTCAGCCACGGGTGCTGACTTCGGCGAGAAGAGCCCGATGCGATTTGCTCAACGCAACGGCTACCGTGATCGGGATTGGGAGACGCGAGCCGGAACGGTCGAGCTTCGCATTCCCAAGCTGCGCAAGGGCAGCTATTTTTCCAGGCTTTCTGGAACCGCGTCGTATGGCGGAAAAGGCTCGGCGGTTATCCAGGAAGCGTATATCCAGGGAATCTCGACCCGTTCTGTCGACGATCTGGTCAAGGCCATGGGTATGAGCGGCATCTCCAAAAGCCAGGTGAGCCGCCTGTGCGAAGAGATCGACGTCAAGGTGAAGGCCTTCCTCGACAGGCCGATTGAAGGTGAGTGGCCGTACCTATGGGTCGACGCCACTTATCTCAAAGTCCGGCGCGGCGGACGCATCGTTTCCGTTGCCGTCATCATCGCCGTGGGCGTCAACAACGATGGTCGGCGCGAGGTCCTGGGTATGGAGGTCGGCACGTCGGAGGCCGAGCCGATCTGGACTGAATTTCTGCGCAGATTGACATGCCGAGGATTGCGTGGCGTGAAGCTTGTCGTCTCCGATGCGCATGAAGGTCTCAAAGCCGCCGTCACCAAGGTTCTCAATGCCACTTGGCAACGGTGCCGGGTTCACTTGATGCGGAACGTGCTTTTAGAAAACGGTTCGGGAATATCGAAATCACGAAGTGTATCGAAGATGACAGAGTTCCATTAACGGAACGGTACCTGCAAAAATTGCCAAGCCGTTGGATGCGTGTCGGTACTCTCGATTTTGTTGCCATTGAGTGGTGCTTAATAGTGTTCGTCGATTATGTCGGCGAGCGATCACCAAGCTCGTCAACGCCGTCCCCGTTTACGCTCGCTGGCCACGAAGTCCTCCAGGACCTCAAGGCAGCGGGCCAAAGTCTTCTGGTCTTTGCAGTACTCCAAAGGCTTCATGCCGTCCAGTTCTGGCCATCCTTGCTTCGGCCATAAGTCCGCGACTTCACGGCGGGGAATACGACTATAAACACGCTCCCAAAGCTTTCCGACCATATCCCGTTTGAGGCTTTCCGCAGCCCGGACTGCATGTTTGGCTTCCCTGATGGTCGAGAGGATGGCCTGAGCCTGGTTGAATCCTCGATAGCTCTCCGACGCGAGCTGTCGAGGTGTCTTGCCATCATGTTCTGAACTCGGGGTGTCCAGAAAGATGTCCACGTCAGGAACAACGAATATCGCTGCCTCCGTCAATCGGAACACACGATCGGTGATTTCCTGGCGCTGTAACGCAGCCGCCTCGGCCTCTTGTCGCCTCCTCAGGACCGCCCATTCGGCCTGTTCTCGCTTTTCCTCCGCGATCCGTGCCGTCCTTAGACGATTGATCAGGCGGTCCATTGGCAATCCTGCCAAGTCTTCAGGCTGCTCGACCTTCTTGTAGGCCCTCATGTCAGCGACCATTCGGTAGACGGCTTCCATCCGCTCGGTCAGGCCTTCGAAGTATCCACTCTCGTCAACAAGTAGTTCTTCAACTGACAGTTTGACGGCGGTTGCCCGACCTTGAAGCCATTGATCGAATTTTGGTAGTCGACCGTCGTCGGGTTCCATTAGAACGCCGATGTTTCGGAAGGCGATCTTCAGCTCCGCTATTCGGCGTTGAGGCCGGGTCCGCTTTTCGATAGTTGCATCTATTCGGAGGCGGAGGTCGCGGTTCATTGCAAACCCTTTACCGCGGGCTTCGTATACCGCGTCTTCCCCTCGCAGTCGTGATAGATAGGCTGACACCTCTTCATAAGGCGACCTGAAATCGTCGTCGATGTTGGCAGCTATCCATTTTGAATGCTCGGACTTCGTGTACGCGATTTCCTTCTTCGGCCAGCCTCCTTTGGAAAAGCTTTCGAGCAGGTCCATCGGACTGAGGAATGCTGATTTCGCTTTATACAAGCGATCGAGGATCACGGCCTGCCACTGGCGGCGGTAAACAATAAAGGCTGACGGCCGGTCGTCGAGTTCCAGGAATTCTGCGAGGCCCAGCTGAGCGAGGTCATCGGACAACGCCTGGGCCTTAACGTGATTTCGGATAACTGGATTGCGGTATACCGCCACGAGGCGCTCGGCCTCGGCCCGCTTTGCGTCTTCCTGCCGCCTCCGATCTTCGGCGAGCTTGGCGGCCATGGTCTTGACCTCGGAGCTGTGGATCAACTTGCGAGGGGCGATGTCGAGGATGATCTCGTCGAGGTCGTCCAGCGCAACGTCGCGATATGCGGACACCATGATCTCAAGGACCTCCACGCCCATGGCATCCAGCTTCTCGATTTTCTGCTGCGAGCACGGGTGCGTATTGGCAATCTCGATGAATATCCGTCGACCGTCGGGCATCGTCGCGGTGACGTCGGGGATCAATTCCCCCGCAACCGCCTCCAGTCTGACATCCGTGAGATCGACGGATCGCTCGGGGATGACCTCTACTTCCTTTCCGTCGAGCCCCAAGATGGATGTGGCGGGCAGCGTCACTCGTCGATACTTGGCGATGATTTCCTTCGCACGTATATGTAGCGCGGTCTCGCCCGCCGATGTGCAGTCGATGACTATATCCTCTGCGCGGTGCGCGAAGTGATAGGCAATTCGGGCTGGATCGCCGCCATTCTTCGCGATCAGCCTTCTTTTGCAGCCGAAACAGATACACCCGCATGCCGCGCCGTTCGGGACTTCGGATATATGCCGAAGCGATCCGTCAACGGCATGCTCGGCGACGAGGATCATGCCTTCGTCGTCGGGGAAGAGATCCGCAATGGTGATCTTCTTTGCCATCGGCGCCTTGAATCGGGGTCAGAGCGGGAGGCTATCCCGGAATGGTTGTCACCGGAAGTCAAAGATAACTAAGGCGCGGCGACATCAGTGCGGATATACTGGGGCTCAGCCCTCGAACTGCCGACCATCGACCGATTTGATGAAGCGGAGGATCGCCGTCACGCTGTCGAAGATGAACCGGGCCTCATCGGAATCAATCAGGTCAGGATTGTCGTGTGCTAGCGACTTGTTGTTGCGGATATCGTTCATTGCCTCGAAAACGCTGATCGAACTCTTGATGATCCGTTCTGACATCTGCGAAAGATTGCGCTGTGCTCCGAGGTGCTTGACGTACCGTCCAACACGGGAGTGAAGCGGGTCATCGACCCCACATTCCCCACCTCCGTGCTTTCTGACCAAAGACGCGAAACGCTTCATGCAATAAGTATGGAGCCGATCCAAGGCAGCGTGTGGCTTCTTCGCGTCGAGGTCACGACGGATAGACGCCACCAATTCGTCCAGGGTTTCATTCGGTTCGAACGTCTCGATTAAAGACGTGTCGATGTCTTGGCTCACCCCTTCGAAGCGGCCTACGGTAATGAAAAAGCTGGTCTCCAGCTCCTCCTCGCGGGTGGTCCGTCCGCCGGTCACCATCGAGCCGCGGTAGTCCCACAGTTCGCGCAACAGTTTCGCGACGGAAGATGCAGGAGCGCGCTCAATGAAAGACCTCAGTCGCTTCGCCTTCGACGTTCCGCGTCCATTGAAGATGCGGCTTTCAGTCTCAGGGTCGATACCAAGAGCTTCATAAAAGAAGTCGTTGAAGGTTCGGTCCGAGAAATCAAGGACGTAGCCTTCGCCCATGTTGAGCGCTTGCTCGAGCTTCTCTCTTTCGACACGCGGGACAAGCTGTTCGTACGTTTTGGCCATTACAATCCAGAATGAAAGCGCTTGGGGCGGGGAGAGCCGTAGCAACAGTCCTGAGCAAGGTCTGTTTGCGAAAATAGTCTACAAAACAATGACCTATCTTTTGGTTGCAGAGTTGGTCAAGGGTATTTGGCGTAAGGCCTATACCTGAGCAAAGGTATGTGAAGAAACAACCACACGTACGTGAAGCCGTCTCCGTTAAAGCTCAATCATTTCAATGGTGATGTTGTCAGACGTACGTGACGAACCACATCTGAGATCAAGGGATCCATGATGACCACGGCAAATTTCATCACCTTCGCCATCGACGGCGTCGAACCCGAGTTCGGCGCTCCGGAGCCTGGCCGGATCATCTCCGGCGACCCGCATTTCCGCGCCTGGAATCTGGAGGAGGCCGAAGGCGGCCTCTATTCCGGCATCTGGGAGGCGACGCCGGGCAAGTGGCGGATCGTCTACGAGGAATGGGAATATTTCAGCCTGCTGGCCGGCCATTCGATCGTGACGGAGGAGGGCGGTGAGCCGGTTCATCTGAAAGCGGGCGACCGAATGATCCTCAGGCCTGGCTTCAAGGGAACGTGGGAAGTCGTTGAAACGACTCGCAAGGACTATGTGATCAAGGTTTGAGCGGGCCAGCAGACCGACGCTGACGATGGCGGGCCTGTCCCGATTTGCGGCGATGACGGCCCGTCTTTCTGCGAATGACAGCGCCTCTTTCCCCGATAGCACGCTTTTAACCAAACCCATTAATCGGGCCTACATCGCCAAATGCTAAACCTTATCTGCAGCGCATTGCGGACATGATGTCTCCTGCCGTCCCACAGACATGGCCTTGCAATTAATCTTTGCGGAATTTGCATGTCGTCGAATCTTGCAACCAGGCACGTTCGGACTCAAACGTCTTCCATCATTGCGACAACCGTCTGCTTCATTGTCGTCGCTCTCGTATTGACCGGCCTTATGGCACATGTCGTCGCCACGATGACCCGGTCGGCGAACGAGATCGACGATGCCAGGGCCAGTCGCGCCGCCCGCGCGGCGGTCGCAGCCTTTGTGGCTCGCTTGAGCGGGACAACGACGGACAATGCCATATGGGACGATGCCTATAGTGCTGTCTCATCTCCGGCGGCTGCGGATTGGGCCTATGAGAATTGGGGAAAAACCAGCGAGGATTATGCGCTTTATGACGGCGCGATCGTGACCGGCCCTGACGGGTCTTCGATCGTCTCCGCCTACGCCAAAGGCAAGCCCTTCCAGCCGGGCACGTTTTTCGGAGAAGCCTTTTATCAGCAGATCAATGCGGCTGCAGCTCCGGCCAAGGCGCCGGTGGTCAATTTCATCAAGACCGATAGCGGTATGGCACTCATCGCCTCGCAGGCGATCCAACCATTCGAGGCCGCCGCCGAGGTTCCGAAGTTCAGCGTGCTGAGTTTCTACAAGGCGTTTACGTCGGAGGTTCTCGACACTCTCTCCAACGAACATGAACTCGAGGGGCTGAGCCTTGAGACGACGCCCAAGCCGGGATTCCTGAACACACCGATCACCGACATCAAGGGAGGCGTGATCGGCTACCTCGTTTGGCCGAGCAAAGCGCCCGGAAGTGCCGTGTTTCAGCAGGTCTATCCTTATCTTGCAGCTTCTACCGTCGTTCTTTCGCTATTCTTGATCGGCGTTCTGTTGGTTGGCGCATCCGAAGCGCGGCGCCTGCGCCAACTGGCGCAAACAGCTCGCTTCGAAGCGAGCCATGACAGCTTGAGTGGCTTGTTGAACAGACAGGGTCTTCTCCGCCTGCTGGAGGATCTGGAGAGCCCGGATCCTTCGTCGCCGCGGCTTTACTTGGTGGATCTCGATGGTTTCAAGGCGGTCAACGATGCTTGGGGGCATGCGGTTGGGGATGATTTGATCCGGATTGTCTCGAACGCGCTGATGACCAGTCATCCCGAAGTCCTGGCCGTGGCCCGGCTGGGAGGTGACGAATTCGCGCTAGTGCACGTTGGAGCCACTGCACGCGAAGAGATGGAAGAGGCGATTCTGGCGCTGTTTGCCGAGCCCTTCAAAATTGACGGGCGAACGATCGAAGTTGGCGCAAGCATCGGAGCTGCAGCGCGCGATGGAGCCATATCGCCTTTGGAGCTTCTTCGCAGAGCCGACATGGCCCTCTATCGTGCCAAGGCAAATGGCAAAGGTCAGGCGATTGAATACGACCCCGAACTGGACCGGGAACGCATACGGGTCGCCGAGCTGGAAGGTCTCTTGAAAAACGCCATCGGCAGCGGCGCAATCGAAGCTGTTTTCCAGCCTCTCGTTTCTGCTTCGACCGGCGCTGTCACCGGTCTTGAAGCACTGGCGCGCTGGAAAACTGCAACGGGAAATGTCAGCCCGGAGATATTCATCCCTCTTGCTGAAAGGTGCGGCCTCATCGATGCCCTTGGCGCCCATATGCTGAGAACGTCGATCGTGCATGCCAAGAGTTGGCCCGGTCTGACTTTGTCGGTGAACGTTTCGCCGATCCAGCTCTGCAATCCGGAATTTGCTGCCCAGGTGATCGCGGTCCTGCAGGAGTTGGATTTCGATCCAAACCGCCTGACACTGGAAATCACCGAAGGCGTTCTGATGACAAATCCGGATCAGGCCCGTCGGTCGATAGACCAACTCAAGCGCGTCGGCATAAAGTTTGCTCTTGATGATTTTGGCTGCGGCTACGCCAGCATCGGTGCATTGCGGCAGTTTGGGTTTGATCGCATGAAGATCGACCGCTCGCTCGTGTCCGCTCTCGATGTAACCGCAAACGGCGCCGATATTCTTCGGGCAACCATCTCCTTGGCGACTGCTCTGCAGATTCCCGTGACCGCGGAAGGCATTGAAAATAGCCGTCAGGCGGCGATCTTGCGAGACGCCGGCTGCGACCAGCTTCAAGGCTATATGCTCGGAAAACCCATGTCGGCATGCGACATATCCAGCAGGCTGCGAGAAGAGTCGGCCGCGTGATCTCGTAAAGGCCATCGCACGAATTCGGTATCGAGCATGAGCGCCCCGGCATTTCCGAAATCCTGAAAGCGACATTTCCAGGCATCGCTGCGGCAATCCACCACAGCCATGCGTCAATCTATCCCAATGTTTTTGCTAAGGCTTTGTTAAGTCCGCGATTCAATCAAAAGGCCGCAACTGCAGCATTTGAGGCACGGCCTCGTGGTCGGTTGCGACCGTCAAATTCCGTCATCAAACTGTAATAAAACGCGCCTAGCCCGCCTGCTGTGACGGGAATTTCAGCGCCCCAGACAATGGACACCCCCTCCATGGCGCTGGTCTCGTTGTTTTTCAAATCCATTAGGGAAGCGCTTCATATGCTCACCAAGAAACTTCTTTCGGCCTGCCTCAGCGCCGGCCTGGTTGCCGCTCTGGCGGTTTCGGCGTCCGCCGCCGATATCACCGGCGCCGGCTCTACCTTCGTCTACCCCGTCCTGTCCAAATGGTCTGCGGACTACAACAAGCAGACCGGCGACAAGCTGAACTACCAGTCGATCGGTTCGGGCGGCGGCATCGCCCAGATCAAGGCTGCAACGGTTGACTTCGGCGCGTCCGACGCCCCGCTAAAGCCGGAAGATTTGACGGCCGGCGGCTTCGGCCAGTTCCCGCTCGTCGTCGGCGGCATCGTGCCGGTCATCAACGTCAAGGGCATCAAGTCGGGCGAACTGAAGCTCACGGGCAAGGTTCTCGCCGACATCTATCTCGGCAATGTCACCAAGTGGAACGACAAGGCCATCGCCGATCTGAATCCCGGTCTGAAACTGCCCGACAGCCAGATCGCCGTCGTCCATCGTTCGGACGGTTCGGGCACCTCCTTCAACTGGACCAACTACTTCTCCAAGGTCAACGAAGACTGGAAGAGCAAGGTCGGCGAAGGAACCGCCGTCAACTGGCCGGTCGGCATCGGCGGCAAGGGCAATGAAGGCGTTGCCGCTTACGTCACCCGCGTCAAGGATTCGATCGGCTACGTCGAATACGCCTACGCCCTGCAGAACAAGCTGCCCTACGTTCTGATCCAGAACGCCGCAGGCCAGTATCCGAAGCCGAATGCGGAAAGCTTCTCGGCTGCTGCCGCCAGCGCCGAATGGGCCAAGGCTCAGGACTTCTACCTGATCATGACCAATGCTCCGGGCGAAAAGGCCTGGCCGGTGACGGCCACGACCTGGGCGATCATGTACAAGGAGCCGAAGGATGCGGCGCGCTCCAAGGCTGCCTTCGCCTTCTTCAAGTGGGCGCTCGAAAACGGCCAGAAGGAAGCCTCTGTCCTCGATTACGTTCCGCTGCCGCAGACCCTCGTGAAGCAGATCGAGGATTACTGGACAGCCTCCTTCAAGGGCTGATCCTGACGAAACTGCGGTCGGGGCGGGAAGTTTGGCTTTCCGCCCATAATGCCTTTGACACCCCCTCAAAGCAGCAGAGCGTACGGAAATGAGCGAAGCAATGGCATCACTGCCCGCCACAACAGCGGGCGTGAAGCGCCGCGACGGCGCGGCAGGCGATCGCATTTTTTATTGGATGGTTTTGGGCTGCGGCCTGTTTGTTTTGGTCGCACTGTTTGCAGCGGCGTTCTCCATGGTCTGGGACGGGTTTCTCGCGTTCCGGACCTTCGGCTTTGGCTTCCTGACCGGCATGGAATGGGATCCGGTTGCCCAGCGGTTCTCGGGCCTTGTACCGATTTACGGCACGCTGGTCACCTCGGCGCTCGCTATGGTCATCGGCGTTCCCGTGAGCCTCGGTATCGCCGTTTTCATTACCGAAGTTGCGCCGCGCTCCATTCGCGGCCCAATCGGCGGCGCCATCGAGCTTCTCGCCGGTATCCCCAGCATCATTTACGGCATGTGGGGTCTCTTCACTTTTGCTCCCTTCATGTCGGATTACGTCCAGCCGGTGCTGATCGACTGGCTGGGCCCGACCCCGGTAGTCGGCGCATTGTTCTCCGGCGCTCCGCTTGGCATCGGCATGCTGACGTCAGGCATCGTGCTGGCGATCATGATCATCCCCTTCGTCTCCTCGGTCATGCGCGACGTCTTCCTGGTCGTCCCGGCGCAGCTGAAGGAATCGGCCTATGCGCTTGGTTCGACCAAGTGGGAAGTGGTGCGCGACATCGTCATCCCGCACACCCGCACCGCTGTCGTCGGCGGCATCTTCCTTGGTCTCGGCCGCGCGCTCGGAGAGACCATGGCGGTCACCTTCGTACTCGGCAACACCCATAACATCGCGGTGTCGCTGATGGAGCCCGGCACGTCGATCGCTGCGACGCTCGCCAACGAGTTTGCCGAAGCTTCGGATGACCTCTACAGGTCGTCGCTCTCGGCGCTCGGTCTCATCCTTTTCGTTGTCACCTTCATCGTTCTGGCGGCCGCCAAGCTCATGCTGGTGCGCATGGCAAGACAGAGGGGAGAGTAGTCATGGCCACCCATTCGGGTTCCATTTACCGCCGCCGCCAGATCGGCAGCATGATCGCCCTTTCGCTCTGCGGCATCGCGACCGTGGTCGGCCTGGTCTTTCTGGTTTGGATCCTCTGGACGACGCTGATACACGGCCTGTCCGCGCTCAGCCCCAGTCTCGTCACGGAAATGACGCCGCCGCCCGGCGAAGATGGCGGCGGTCTCGCCAACGCCTTCATGGGCAGCCTGCTGATGGTCGCTCTGGCTGTCATCATCGGAACGCCGATCGGCGTGCTTGCCGGCACCTTTTTGTCGGAGTTCAGCCGCGGCAAGAAGGTTGGCGAGGCAATCCGCTTCGTCAACGATATCCTGCTTTCGGCGCCGTCGATCATTATCGGCTTGTTTGTCTATGAACTGGTCGTCCGCCCGACGTCACGCTTTTCCGGCTTTGCCGGCGGCATCGCGCTCGCCTTCATCTTCCTGCCGGTCGTGGTGCGCACCACCGACGAAATGTTGCGGCTGGTTCCGGACGTCATGCGGGAGGCAGCACTTTCGCTCGGCATCCCGCGCTGGAAGGTAACGGTCAACGTACTCTACCGCGCCGCCTCCGCAGGCATCCTGACGGGTATCCTGCTTGCGATCGCCCGCATTTCGGGCGAAACCGCGCCACTCCTTTTTACGGCTCTGAACAACCAGTATTGGAGTTTGGACATGTCGCAGCCGATGGCGAATATTCCCGTCGTCATCTTCCAGTTCGCTATGAGCCCCTATGAGCAGTGGCAGAATCTTGCCTGGGCAGGCGCCTTCGTCATGACGGCGATCGTGCTTCTCCTCAGCGTCGGCTCCCGCGCCATCCTCAACCGCAGGAATGCGAAATGATGCTTGAGAACAAAGCCTTCGAACCTCGCCCGGCCCGCTCGGCCACAACAATCGACAAGATGGCGCTGACCGGCGTCAACTTCTATTACGGTGATGCCCACGCGATCCGCGACGTCACCCTGAGCTTTCCCGAGCGTCAGGTCTCGGCCCTCATCGGCCCGTCCGGCTGCGGCAAGTCCACGCTGTTGCGCATCCTGAACCGCATCTACATGCTCTACCCGAAGATGCGTGCCACCGGCTCCGTCACGCTCGACGGCCAGAATATCCTTGACCCCGGCTATTCGATGAACGAACTGCGCGCCCGGGTCGGCATGGTCTTCCAGAAACCGGTGCCGTTCCCGATGTCGATCTACGACAATATCGCCTACGGTATCCGCCACCACGAGCGCATCTCCAAGGCCGAGATGGATGTCCGCGTCGAGCAGGCGCTGCGCTCGGCAGCGCTCTGGGACGAGGTCAAGGACAAGCTGAAGGGCAGTGGTCTCGGCCTTTCCGGCGGTCAGCAGCAGCGTCTCTGCATCGCGCGCGCCGTAGCACTTCGCCCCGAGGTGCTTCTCCTCGACGAGCCGACCTCCGCCCTCGACCCGATCTCGACTGCCAAGGTGGAAGAGCTGGTCGCCCGGCTGAAGACGGATTTCACCATCGTCATCGTCACCCACAACATGCAGCAGGCAAGCCGCATCTCCGACAACACCGCCTTCATGTATCTGGGCGAACTGGTGGAATACGGCCCGACCGCCGAGATTTTCCAGTCGCCGAAGGTCAAGCGCACGGAAGACTACATCACCGGCCGCTACGGCTGATCCGCAAAGAGTGGATCACCATTGCAGATCCAGTCGGTCCAGCCCGTGGAAATGGTAGACGTCCTTGACCACGGGTGTCTTTGCCATCTTGAGGCCGGCCAGCCGTTCGAACAGGATCGGCAGCACGACGTTGAGCTCCAGCCGCGCCAGCGGTGCGCCGATGCAGAAATGGATGCCGGCGCCGAAGGAGAGGTTTGCCGCCTCGGTGCGGTTGGGCTTGAAGGTGAGGGGATCTGTGAATTTTGCCGGATCGAGATTGGCGGCGGCGAGGATGAGGCTGACCTTGTCGCCGCGCTTGAAGGAGACGCCGTCGATTTCGGCAGGCTCCAGGGCCCAGCGCTGGAAGATGTGGACAGGCGCGCAGATGCGCAGGGTTTCCTCGACGGTGCGCTCCGTCGTCGCCTCGTCCCGGAAGAGTTCCGCCGGATCGCAGCCGCTGTCGAGAATGGTGCGCACGGAGTTGCCGATCTGGTGCACGGTCGCCTCATGTCCCGCATTAAGCAGCACGATCGTCGTCGAGACGAGCTCCTCCTCGGTCAGATACTGGCCCTTGTGCTCGGTATGGATCATGTGGGTCAGCAGGTCGTCGCGTGGGGTCGCGCGGCGTTCGGCGATCACCGTCTTGACGTAGTCGGAAAATTCCTTGGCCGCTCGTTCGGCCTCTTCCTCCTGCTCGCGCGTACGGCCGAACATGTACATGCGGACATAGGCGTGCGACCAGGCGAGCAGCTGCGGCCCCATCTCCTCGGGAATGCCGATCATCCGGGCGATCATCGTCACCGGGATGATGTCGGCAAAGGCCGAGAGCAGCTCGACCTCACGCTTCTCCGCGAAGCCGTCGATCAGCCGGTTGGTGAGTTCGGCAAGTTCCGGCTTCATCTTCTCGACATGGCGGGAAACGAAGGCGCGGTTGACGAGCGTGCGCAGCCGTGTGTGCTCCGGCGGTTCGAGTTCGAGCAAGGAATAACGTTCCGAGAGATCGAAACTGGCAAGATGCGGCATCGGCTCGGCAAGGCCGAGCTCCTCGCGGCTGGCGATATGCAGGATCTGCCGGCCGAAGCGCCGGTCGCGCAGCAGGCCGTTCACATGGTCGTAACCCGTGAAGAACCACTGCTTCTGCTCGCTCCAGTAGAAGGTCGGGCAATGGGCATGAAGTGCGGCATAGACGGCATTCGGGTCGCCGTAGAAGGCCGGATTGCGGCCGTCCAGTGAGACATGACGGTTGGCGCGGTCGATCGAGAGAAAGGATGGGATCATCATACCCCGAGGCTTAGCGGATTTGCCGGGCATCGGGAAGATGTGGGGCAAGCGATCCCGGACTACCCGGCCCGTGACAATGTACCCATGCGTCGCAGCGCTTCGACCTGGTCGTCGACCGTAGGCACGAGTTCGCCGGCAGTGCTGCTCGGCGTGGCCGGTGCAGGGGCCGCGGCCTCCGCTTCGCCGAAGGTGACCGTGCAGTTGCGGCCGGCGGCCTTCGCCGCATAGAGCGCCCGGTCGGCGGCCGAGATCAGCTTGTCGATATTGGCTTCGATCGAGGAGGCGAGCGCGATGCCGATGCTGACGGTGACCGGAACGATTGCTTCGCCGGTGCTGACGGGAAGACGGCAGAATTCGGTGCGGATCGCTTCGGCGATCGCCTCGGCTTCCGTCTGGTCCGCGACGGCGGCGAATGCGGCGAATTCCTCGCCGCCCATGCGGCCGAAGATGTTGTTCGGAATATACTGGCGGGCCATGCGCGCAAAGGCGGTCAGCACGGCATCGCCGGACTGGTGGCCGAAACGGTCGTTGACGCGCTTGAAATGGTCGAGATCGAAAAGGATCACCGCAACCTGGCGCTGCTCGTTATGAGCACGTTCCTGGATGCCGTCGAAATAGCCGAGCAGGCCGCGGCGGTTGAGCACGCCGGTCAGCGAGTCGGTCAGGGTGAGGGCACGCAGGTGCCGTTCGGAGCGCTCCATGATCAGACGGCAGGTGAACGCGAAGGCGATGGTCAGCAGGAAGGCGCTGGCCATGGCGGAGGCGCCGCCAAGATTGGTCGCCTCGATATCGCTTGGCATCGTCAATGCCATCGTCAGCGCCGAGCCGAAGCACAGGCAGCCCTGGAGGATGAACACACCCATAAGCTTGATGCGGGTACGCTCACGGCGCATGTCGCCGGCGGCGACCGCCATGGCGAGTGCCGTCGCACCCGTCGCCGAAGCAAGGTTGTAGAGCACCACCCGGTTTGAATAATCGCTGTTGACCCAGGGCAGGAAGACACCGGCGAGCCAGATTACCGGCGGCAGCAGTGCCCACCATTCGATCCTCTTGCGGTCGAGTGCCAGAAAACCAGCCACCCAGGCGCTCTGGCCGAGCAGGGCGATGGCATTGCCCGCCTCTACTGAAAGCACGCTGGGGATTTCGCCGCGCAGCGCGACCATCGCAAAGCCGATGCCGGTCAGGAGGAAGCCCAGGCCCCAATAGAGATAGGCCTCGTTCCTGACATTGTGGCGCCAGGCGACGAACAGCACCAAAGCGAGCGTCATGGCCTCGGAACACCAGATCGCGAGACCTGTAGCGAAATTGAACACGGCAGCAACCCCTTGTCTGTCCGTTCGCATCCTTGCCGAGGAAGCTCGCTACTTCCTTAATGTCGCTGCGCTGCGGCATTGTTTTAGGCCGATATCTGCCGGTAGGCTTTCCGTCGGGTAAACGTGTATGAGCATAGTCGAAAAGAGTAAGCCTTCCTTCATCCTGTCATGGAGAAAAGCCGGGGGAGACCGTACCAAGGGCTCGCCGTTAACAGGCGTTTGAGGGAAAGAGGCTCAATGCATGTCGCCCGGAAGTGTGCAGCGGTTCCGGGATAACGACATGCATGAAAAGAAGGAGCTCAGCCGCCTTGCCCCGCCTTCTTAACGTTATCCTCATGCGTGTCTTGAAGAGGAGGGCCGGGACACTCTATGTAGGGGTAAGATATTTTTTCTTTGATTCCCGGCGCCGGCCGGCGAGACGTTGACAAAGGACGCACATGAGAAACCCAGTCGATACCGCAATGGCCCTCGTTCCGATGGTCGTGGAACAGACCAACCGCGGTGAACGCTCCTACGACATCTATTCCCGCCTGTTGAAGGAACGCATCATCTTCCTGACAGGTGCTGTCGAGGACCATATGGCGACGCTCGTCTGCGCCCAGCTGCTCTTCCTCGAGGCCGAAAACCCGAAGAAGGAAATCGCCCTCTACATCAATTCTCCCGGTGGCGTCGTCACCGCCGGCATGGCGATCTACGATACGATGCAGTTCATCAAGCCCGCGGTTTCGACGCTCTGCATCGGCCAGGCCGCATCCATGGGCTCGCTGCTTCTCGCGGCCGGCCACAAGGACATGCGCTTTGCCACGCCGAATTCCCGCATCATGGTGCACCAGCCCTCGGGCGGCTTCCAGGGCCAGGCTTCGGACATCGAGCGCCACGCCCGCGACATCCTCAAGATGAAGCGCCGCCTGAACGAGGTCTACGTCAAGCACACCGGCCGCACCTATGAGGAAGTTGAAAAGACGCTCGATCGTGACCATTTCATGGATGCGGACGAAGCCCAGAGCTGGGGCGTGATCGACAAGGTTCTGACGTCGCGCCTCGAAATGGAAGGCGAGCAGGCCTAGTAATTAATAGGGATGGTGTTTTCCTCGCCACAGTTCTATCCCATTTGTGATTGAACAAGGGCTTTCATCCGGCGACGAAGACGCTAATAGTAACTATTAATGCTATGTTGAATTTTTATGACATAGCATTCGGCATTCGAAGGGGAATTCGTTGCCGCCGGGACCAGGACATGATTGGTTGGGCCCGGTTCGTACCCCCTGAAGCCCTTCTCGGCAAAGGCTCCGGAAACGGAGTGCCGCCAGGAGCTGATAGAGTGGACCGCGATTTCGCCTTGAAATGCGGCGTGCTGGAAGGAAAGTGATATGAGCAAGGTCAGCGGCAGCAACGGCGGCGACTCCAAGAACACTCTTTATTGTTCGTTCTGCGGAAAGAGCCAGCACGAAGTCCGGAAACTGATTGCCGGACCGACCGTCTTCATCTGCGATGAATGCGTCGAATTGTGCATGGACATCATCCGCGAGGAGAACAAGTCCTCGATGGTCAAGTCCCGCGACGGCGTTCCGACGCCCCAGGACATCATCAAGGTCCTCGACGAATATGTCATCGGCCAGCGGCAGGCGAAGAAGATCCTGTCGGTTGCTGTTCACAACCATTACAAGCGCCTGGCGCACGCCTCCAAGAACGGCGAAGTCGAACTGGCGAAGTCGAACATCATGCTCGTCGGTCCGACCGGCTGCGGCAAGACCTATCTTGCCCAGACGCTCGCCCGCATCATCGACGTTCCCTTCACCATGGCTGATGCAACGACGCTGACCGAGGCCGGTTATGTCGGCGAGGATGTCGAAAACATCATCCTGAAGCTGCTGCAGTCGGCCGACTACAACGTCGAGCGTGCGCAGCGCGGCATCGTCTACATCGACGAAGTCGACAAGATTTCGCGCAAGTCCGACAACCCGTCGATCACCCGCGACGTCTCGGGCGAGGGCGTGCAGCAGGCGCTGCTGAAGATCATGGAAGGCACGGTCGCTTCCGTTCCGCCGCAGGGCGGCCGCAAGCACCCTCAGCAGGAGTTCCTGCAGGTCGACACGACGAACATCCTGTTCATCTGCGGCGGCGCTTTTGCCGGCCTCGACAAGATCATCTCTGCCCGTGGCGAGAAGACCTCGATCGGCTTTGGCGCTAGCGTCAAGTCGCAGGATGACCGCCGCGTCGGCGAGGTCCTGCGCGAACTGGAGCCGGAAGACCTGGTCAAGTTCGGCCTCATCCCCGAGTTCATCGGTCGTCTGCCGGTTTTGGCGACGCTCGAGGACCTTGACGAGGATGCGCTGATCCAGATCCTGTCCGAGCCGAAGAATGCGCTGATCAAGCAGTATCAGCGGCTGTTCGAGATGGAAGACGTGGAACTGAACTTCCACGAGGACGCTCTGCGCGAAATCGCCCGCAAGGCGATCGTACGCAAGACCGGCGCTCGCGGCCTTCGCTCGATCATGGAGAAGATCCTGCTCGACACGATGTTCGAACTGCCGACGCTGGAAGGCGTGCGCGAGGTCGTCATCTCCGAGGAAGTGGTGCGCGGTTCGGCCCGTCCGCTTTACATCTATGCCGATCGCCAGGAAGAAAAGGCCAACGCTTCGGCGTGACCCTTCCGGCTTTCGTGTGATTATTTTGGGGGCTTGCCATTGGCAGGCCCCTTTCTATTTGAAAAACCATGCGAAGCGCTGTTAGTATTTGCCGGTGGGAACCGAAATTGCCTTTGCCGATGTTGCGCAAGGGATCGTGCTTGGCAATGATGCAATGATCCGTAAGCCTCTTGCTGGCGTTTGTATTTTAGCCGGGTCGGAAGTGGTAAGCGCCGGTCCAGCCACGCGCTTCATAGTGTTGGCGTTCCGTTGTAATAAAGCTGTCACATCCGAGGGACGCGGGCGTTAGCGTGGCTTGAAAAGCGTAGTCAGAACCTCCACTTGTAGCAACAAGTAGAGTGCCGGCCGGTCCCAAGCGGCCGTGCAGAGAGCCCGGCAACGGGACGATGGAAAGGACATAAAATGACGAAGAAAACGTCTGTAGCGAGCAGCACTGCCTACCCTGTTCTGCCCCTGCGCGACATCGTGGTTTTCCCGCATATGATCGTGCCGCTGTTCGTCGGACGGGAAAAGTCGATCCGTGCGCTCGAAGAGGTCATGGGTTCCGATAAGCAGATCATGCTGGTGACGCAGATCAACGCCAGCGACGACGATCCGGATCCTTCCGCGATTCACAATGTCGGCACAGTGGCGAACGTGCTGCAGCTCCTGAAGCTGCCCGACGGCACCGTGAAGGTTCTGGTCGAAGGCCGCGCCCGCGCCGAGATCGACACCTATACCAGCCGCGAGGATTTTTATGAGGCGCTCGGCCATGTGCTCGAGGAGCCGCATGACGATCCGGTCGAACTGGAGGCCTTGTCGCGTTCGGTCGTCTCCGAATTCGAGAGCTACGTGAAGCTCAACAAGAAGATTTCGCCCGAAGTGGTCGGCGCCGCCAGCCAGATCGACGACTATTCCAAGCTCGCCGATACGGTCGCCTCGCATCTGTCGATCAAGATCACCGAGAAGCAGGAGATGCTGGAGACCACCAGCGTCAAGCAGCGCCTCGAAAAGGCCCTCGGCTTCATGGAAGGCGAGATCTCGGTCCTGCAGGTCGAAAAGCGCATCCGCTCGCGCGTCAAGCGCCAGATGGAGAAGACCCAGCGCGAATACTACCTCAATGAACAGATGAAGGCGATCCAGAAGGAACTCGGCGACGGCGAGGAAGGCCGCGACGAGATGAGCGAACTGGAAGAGCGCATCTCCAAGACCAAGCTGTCCAAGGAGGCCCGCGAAAAGGCCGATGCGGAGCTGAAGAAGCTGCGCCAGATGAGCCCGATGTCGGCGGAAGCCACCGTCGTGCGCAATTATCTGGACTGGCTGCTCGGCATTCCCTGGGGCAAGAAGTCGAAAATCAAGGCCGATCTCAACAATGCCGAGAAGATCCTCGAAGCCGATCACTTCGGTCTCGACAAGGTCAAGGAGCGCATCGTCGAATATCTGGCCGTGCAGGCCCGCGCCACCAAGATCAAGGGCCCGATCCTCTGCCTCGTCGGCCCTCCGGGCGTCGGCAAGACCTCGCTCGCCCAGTCGATCGCCAAGGCGACCGGCCGTGAGTATGTCCGCATGGCGCTTGGCGGCGTTCGTGACGAAGCCGAAATCCGCGGTCACCGCCGCACCTATATCGGCTCGATGCCCGGCAAGGTCATCCAGTCGATGAAGAAGGCGAAGAAGTCCAACCCGCTCTTCCTGCTCGACGAGATCGACAAGCTCGGCCAGGACTATCGCGGCGATCCGTCCTCGGCCCTGCTGGAAGTGCTCGATCCGGCGCAGAACATGACCTTCATGGATCACTATCTGGAGGTCGAATACGACCTGTCGGATGTGATGTTCATCACGACGGCGAATACGCTGAATATTCCGGCGCCCTTGATGGACCGCATGGAGATCATCCGTATCGCCGGCTACACCGAGGATGAAAAGCGCGAAATCGCCAAGCGGCACCTGCTGCCGAAGGCCATCAAGGAACATGCGTTGCAGCCGGAAGAATTCTCGGTCAGCGACGACGCCCTGATGGCGATCAGCCAGCAGTACACCCGCGAAGCCGGCGTCCGCAACTTCGAACGCGAATTGATGAAACTCGCCCGCAAGGCGGTCACCGAGATCATCAAGGGCAAGACGAAGGCCGTTCATGTGACGGCTGCCAACATCTCCGACTATCTGGGCGTTCCGCGCTTCCGCCACGGCGAAGCCGAGGGCGAGGATCAGGTCGGCGTCGTGACCGGTCTTGCCTGGACGGAAGTCGGTGGCGAGCTGCTGACCATCGAAGGCGTGATGATGCCGGGCAAGGGCCGCATGACGGTCACCGGCAATCTGAAGGAAGTCATGAAGGAATCGATTTCGGCAGCGGCCTCCTATGTCCGCTCGCGAGCCGTCGATTTCGGCATCGAGCCGCCGCGCTTCGACAAGAGCGATATCCACGTGCACGTGCCGGAAGGCGCAACCCCGAAGGATGGCCCCTCGGCCGGCGTCGCCATGGCAACCGCGATCGTCTCGATCATGACCGGCATCCCTGTGGACAGGCATGTGGCCATGACCGGTGAAATCACCCTTCGCGGCCGTGTGCTGCCGATCGGCGGTCTCAAGGAAAAGCTGCTCGCAGCGCTTCGCGGCGGCATCAAGAAGGTGCTGATTCCGGAGGAAAACGCCAAGGACCTGGCGGAGATTCCTGACAACGTGAAGAACAACATGGAGATCATCCCGGTATCCCGCATGGGCGAGGTGATCAAGCATGCACTGATCCGGCGGCCGGAGCCGATCGAATGGGACGGCACGGTGGAAACGCCGGTCATCACATCGGTCGAAGGCCTCGATGAGACAGGCGCAACCATAGCGCATTGAGTGGCCTTTGCCACATTTATGCCCAATTGGCGCAAAACACGGAAAAAGGCTGGCGGAAACGCCAGCCTTTTTTGTGAAAACGTCATGTAGACGCTTGCTTTTCCTTGATTTGCAGGGCTTTTGGGTTTTCGGCGGGCCTGATGAAACCTATTCTGCGCCTAGCTTACTTTTGAGTCGTTTCATACCATTTAGAAAGGGGTGGAAACATGAACAAGAATGAACTCGTGTCCGCAGTAGCCGAAAAGGCAGGACTGACGAAGTCTGACGCGGCTTCCGCTGTTGACGCGGTTTTCGACGTTGTCCAGGCTGAACTCAAGAACAAGGGCGACATTCGCCTCGCGGGTTTCGGCAGCTTCACCGTTTCTCATCGTGCCGCATCGAAGGGCCGTAACCCGTCGACGGGCGCTGAAGTCGACATTCCGGCTCGCAACGTGCCGAAATTCACGCCCGGCAAGGGCCTGAAGGACGCCGTCAACGGCTGATCTGAGATTATCCCACCAGCCGGAAACGAGACCGGTTGTGCAGGATTTGAGAGGGGTTCGGCTTTGCCGGACCCCTTTTGCTTTAGAGCATGATGCCGAAAAGTGTGAGCGGTTTTCGGACGACATCATGCTCTGCTTTTTTGATCTAGGAGCGCTCTTGCTGTCGCCCGGGCTTTAATCTACGACGTTTCTGTTCTCAGGGCGGGGTGAAACTCCCCACCGGCGGTAAGGGTTTCGGCCCGAGCCCGCGAGCGCCTTCTCTCGTGTCCAAGTGGGGGAAGGGTCAGCAGATCCGGTGCGATTCCGGAGCCGACGGTTAAAGTCCGGATGGAAGAGAATGAGCGTCGGCCGTGCGAAGGGCGGGGGTTGCCCTGTGTCGCCTGTCGGGGTTCATGCGTCCTGATTTATGTTGGTCCCTTTTATGGATGAAAGACATGAATCAGACTTCCGTTGCCGTCGACCCATCCCGCGCCGTTGTCGGGGCACTCTGGATGGTCCTTGCCGGCATTGCCTTTTCGCTTCTCAACGTCGTCACCCAATGGCTGACGATGAAGCTTGCCTTTCCCTCGGCGTCGGCAGCTTTCTGGCAATATGGCTTCGCCTTCCTGTTTTCGCTGCCGTTCCTGAAGAGGCTCGGCCTTGCGGCGATGCGCACGCGCTATCCCTGGCGCCACCTTGCGCGCGTCGTGCTTGCCGCGCTCGGCGTCGAGGCTTGGGTCGCCGGCCTTGCCGCGGTGCCGATCTGGCAGGCGATCGCACTGGTGATGACCTCGCCCTTCTTCATCATTCTGGGCGCCCGGCTTTTTCTGGGTGAGCGCGTCGGCCCGGCCCGCTGGGCTGCGACGGCGGCGGGCTTCACCGGAGCGATGATCATTCTGCAGCCATGGTCTGATGGTTTTGGCTGGGCGGCTCTCTTGCCTGTGCTTTCGGCGCTGCTGTGGGGCGCCTCGTCGCTGATCACCAAGAGCCTGACAGGCATCGAACGGCCGGAGACGATCACCGTCTGGCTGCTCGTTCTGCTGACGCCGATAAATGGCGGGCTGGCGCTTGCGGCAGGCTTTGCAGTGCCGACGGGCGCGACCCTTGCCCTGTTCCTGCTGGCGGGGCTGCTGACCGCCGTGGCGCAGTATTTCCTGACGCTTGCCTACGCCGCAGCCGATGCCGCCTATGTCCAGCCGTTCGACGATCTGAAGCTGCCGTTGAATGTGCTGGCCGGTTGGCTGTTCTTCGGTTATGCGCCCGCGGGTTACCTCTGGCTGGGAGCGGCTCTCATCCTGTCTGCTTCGCTGTTCATCATGCGAAACGAGATGCGCCGGGAGCGCAAACTCGCCTGACATGATCTGACGCAAAATGCCGCATCTGTCATGCCTCTGTCATGCGGCTCCCGCAGAAAACTCATGTTTCGAATGTTCGACACATGGGGGATTTCATGACAATTTCATCGCGCAAGGCAGCGCTTGCTGCCGTGCTTCTCGCATCGGTAGCCTTTCCGGCCGCGGCCGAGCCGGTTTTCAACCGCATCGCTTCCTTCCCGGTTGCGCAGAACCTGCCGGCCGACAAGGACAAGCTTTCGGTGAGCTCCGCCGAGATCATCACCGCGACCGATGACGGCAACACGCTGATCTATAGCGACAGCCCGCTCGGCGCGATCGGCTTTATCGACATTACCGATGCCAAGGCCCCCAAGGCCGGCGGCGCGCTGATGATGGATGGCGAGCCGACTTCGGTCACCTCGAGCGCCGGCAAGGCGCTCGTTGCCGTCAACACCTCCGAAAGCAAGGCGAAGCCCTCGGGCCGTCTCGCGATCGTCGACGTGGCGACCAAGAAGATCGAAAGCACGTGCGATCTCGGTGGTCAGCCGGATTCGATCGCCCTCAACAAGGACAAGACGCTCGGCACCATCGCAATCGAAAACGAGCGCGACGAAGACGTCAATGACGGCAAGATCCCGCAGATGCCGGCCGGCGATCTCGTCGTCTTCCAGGTCAAGAACGGCACCGTCGATTGCGGCACCATCAAGCACGTGGCGCTGACCGGGCTTACCGGCGCCGCCCCGGAGGATCCGGAGCCGGAATTCGTCGCCTTCAACGGCCTGAATGAGATTGCCCTCACGCTGCAGGAAAACAACGAGATCGTCATCATCGACGCCAACACGGCTGAAGTGAAGACGCATTTCTCCGCCGGCAGCGTCAATCTCTCCGGTATCGACACCAAGCGTGACGGCGCCCTGAAATTCGCAGGCGAAGCCAAGGGCGTGCTGCGCGAACCGGACGCCGTGAAGTGGCTGGACGACAACCGCCTCGTCGTCGCCAATGAAGGCGACTACCAGGGTGGCTCGCGCGGCTTCACCATCTTCGACAAGACGGGCAAGCTTCTCTACGAATCGGGCGCCTCTTTCGAACGCGCCGTCGCCCATATCGGCCACTATCCGGAAAGCCGCTCGGGATCGAAGGGCGTCGAGCCGGAAGGCCTCGAAGCCGCCAAGTTCGGCGACATCAATTATTTCTTCCTGCTCGCCGAGCGCGCCTCGGTGGTCGGCGTTTTCAAAAATACCGGCGCCGATCCCGAACTCGTCCAGCTGCTGCCATCAGGCATTTCGCCGGAAGGTGCGATCGCCATTCCCGCCCGCAATCTTCTTGCGACCGCCAACGAGGTCGATCTCGGCAAGGACGGCGGCACACGCTCGCATGTGATGATCTACGAGCGCTCGGAAGGCGAGAAGGCCTATCCGCAGATCGTCTCCGCTGAAAAGGACGGCAATCCGATCGGCTTCGCAGCCCTTTCGGGTCTCGCCGCCGTTCCGGGCAAACCGGGCATGCTCTACGCCGTCAGCGACAGCGTTCTGGGCTCCCAGCCGACCATCTATACGATCGACGCCAGCAAGAAGCCGGCCGTCATCACCGACGCCCTCGTCGTCAAGCGTGACGGCGCCCCGGCCCAGAAGCTCGACATCGAAGGCATCGCGGCTGCCGCCGATGGCTCCTTCTGGCTCGCCTCGGAAGGCTACAGCGAACGTCTCGTTCCGCACGCGCTCTACAACGTCAATGCCAAGGGTGACATCAAGGCCGAGATCGCCCTGCCGAAGGAGCTCGTCGCCAATGAAATCCGCTACGGCTTCGAAGGCGTGACCATTGTCGGCGCCGGCGACGACACCACGCTCTGGATGGCGGTCCAGCGCGAGTGGAGCGACGACGAGAAGGGCTTCGTCAAGCTCGTCTCCTACAATCCGAAGAAGAAAGAATGGGGTGCCGTTCGCTATCCGCTCGACAAGACGGAAAGCGGCTGGGTCGGCCTGTCGGAAATCTCGGCTCAGGGCGACAGCGTTTACATCCTCGAGCGCGACAACCTCGTCGGCGATGCCGCCAGGCTGAAGAAGCT
This sequence comes from Rhizobium acaciae, assembly GCF_025941625.1. Classification (NCBI taxonomy): domain Bacteria; kingdom Pseudomonadati; phylum Pseudomonadota; class Alphaproteobacteria; order Hyphomicrobiales; family Rhizobiaceae; genus Rhizobium; species Rhizobium acaciae. Next base: position 139,495 of record NZ_JAPCZO010000011.1, on the reverse strand, counting down.
CTACAAGGTCGCGATTTCAGACCTGAAGTCCGCCAAGCTCGGCGGTGAGCTGCCGGTCGTCAAGAAGACCGAAGCCCATGACTTCCTCGGTGAGCTGAAGACTGCCACCAACGGCTATGTGCTGGACAAGCTCGAAGGCTTCACCTTCGACGCGTCGGGCAAGCCCTACGCGGTGACCGACAATGACGGCGTCAGCGACTCCTCCGGCGAGACCCTGTTCTTCCCGGTCGAGCTGAGCGCGACAAACTGAGCTTCTGACCGTTACACGACATAAAAATGGCCGGGCGAAAACCCGGCCATTTGCATTTTGGGATGTCGATGGCCTACCAGCGCTGATGCACATGCGGCGCGATCAGCCGCTCGTAGATCTCGCGCGTTGCCGCCATGACATCGGCCGAAAGGGGCGCAAGGTCGGCGGCAGCCGCGTTGGCCCTGGCCTGCTCGCCATTGCGGGCGCCGGGGATGACGACGGTGACGGCGTCGCTCATCAGGATCCAGCGGAGCGCGAAGGCAGCCATGGTGGCGCCCTCGGGCACCAGCTTGCGCACCTCTTCCACTGCCTGCAGACCGACCTCGAAGGGAACGCCGGCAAAGGTCTCGCCGACATCGAAGGCTTCGCCGTTGCGGTTGAAATTGCGGTGGTCGTCGCTGGCAAAATGTGTGTTCCGGGTGATCTTGCCGGAGAGAAGACCGCTGGCGAGCGGCACGCGGGCGATGATCGCCACGTTCCTGCGGCGCGCTTCCCGGAAGAACAGATGATCGGGGCGCTGGCGGAAGATGTTGTAGATGATCTGGATGCTGACGACGCCGGGATATTCGATCGCCTTCAGCCCGTCTTCGACCTTTTCGACGCTGACGCCGTAACCCTTGATCTTGCCAGCCTTCTGCAGGGCGTTCAGGCCCTCGAAGATCTCAGGCCGGTAAAGCGCGTCGCGCGGCGGGCAGTGGAGTTGCACGAGGTCGAGGCTGTCGACGGCAAGATTCGCCAGGCTGCGGTCGATGAAGCCTTCGAGATTAGCCTTGGTGTAGCCTTCGGCGACATGCGGGTTGAGGCGGCGGCCGGCCTTGGTGGCGACCATCGGCCGTTCGCCGCCGCGCGTCTTCAGCACGTCGGCAATGATCTTTTCAGAGCGGCCGTCGCCATAGACATCCGCCGTATCGATGAATGTCATGCCGGAGTCGAGCGCGGCATTGAGCGCCGCGCGTCCGTCGGCCTCGCTGATATCGCCCCAGGAGCCGCCGATCTGCCAGGCGCCGAAGCCGACATTGGTGACGGTGAAGGGCATGCGGCCAAAAGCATGGTGTTTCATGAAAAATCCTCCGTAGGTGATGAAAGGTGTTGGAATTATCAGTCGGGTGAGTCCGCGGCAATTGTCGATCCAGCTTTGATTGGTCGCTCCGATGAAATATCGTTCTGCTACAAGGCTTCAACCGTATGGATGGAAAAGGAAAGATCATGGAGATCAAACCCGCCGGCTCTCGCCCCTCGACGAAGCCTCCGGCCGATTATTTCACCGGCGCCGTTCGCCAGGATCCGCTGATGGAAACGCCGGCGCCGGCACGGGCGAGGGCGGTGTCCGTCACCTTCGAACCCGGCGCCCGCACCGCCTGGCATACGCATCCGCTCGGCCAGACGCTGATCGTGACATCAGGCAAGGGCCTCGCCCAGAGCTGGGGCGGGGACATCCGCGAGATCCGCGCCGGCGATACCGTCTGGTTCGCGCCGGGCGAAAAACATTGGCACGGCGCTGCCCCGGACACGGCGATGACGCATATCGCCATTCATGAGGCGCTGGACGGCAATCACGTCGACTGGCTGGAGAAGGTCAGCGACGAGCAATATTCCGGCCAAGCGTAAAGCATGTCACGCAAAAGTGTGGAGCGGTTTTGCGGTTAAGACATGCGCAAGACCAAAGACCTAAAGCGCGTGAAGCGAATCTGAAAGATCGCGCCGCGCTTTAGACTGATCAGAGCCGCTTCAGGCAATAGGAAAAATGCGCGTGCGATTCGACCGTCAGGAACTCGAATTGCCAGCCATAATCCTTGCAGAACTTGGTGACCGCCTCGACGACGCCATAGACGATCGGCTTGACCGTATTGCCGGTGCAGAAATCATGCCCGGCAATGCGCCCCGTCCGCTTCACCTTCTTTTCGCAGAGCAGGAGTTCCTGCCAGGTGAGCTCGAAGGAATGATCGGTATCGATATAGGCCCAGTCGAGGAAATCGTCCTCGAATTCGGCAAGCTTCTCGAGCGATGTGCCCTGCATCAGGTGCAGCCGGCCGGCCTCGATCTCGGCCGCGAAATTCGTGTGGATCGAGTCGAGCCCGGAACTGTAGCGATCCATCGACCAGGGATCGATGAGGTAGAGCTGCGCCGGGCGGTTCTTTTCCAGGATCTCCGCCGTATATTCGCCGAAGGCTGCTCCCACCTCGACGCCGATGCCGCCGTTCGGAATCCGGTAGAGCAGCTCGCCGCGATCCGGCAGCAGCCGGGCGTTCTCCATATGATGGGCGCTGAGCGGGGTGCGCGGCATGCTCGCCCGGAGCGCCTGCCTTTCTTCACGTGTCTTCATCTCTGATCTCGGGATTGCGGGCGACCGACGGCCCTGATGCGGTTTGACGGGAAGGTAGGAGCAGCCGGCACCGATGACAACCGCATGACAGGAATTTGCTTCTTTCGAACAAACCGCTAAGTTCCATCTGTGAACTGACGAAAAAGCCTCGGGAGGAGCGATTTCATGAGACGCATGTGGCCTGAAGAATTCAACGCCATCATCAGCGGAGCTGAGGAGGTGATGTTGGAAACACCAGCCGAGGCCGGCGAAGCGCCGCTGCAGCGCAAGGCGCTGAAGGCGCGAATCACCATGCAGGATTACGAGCGGATCTGGCCGCTCGCCGAGATGCGCTTCCGGCTCGGCGAAAGAGATGGCAAGGCCATCACGCTGATCACCACCAACCCTCACTATCATCCCTGGCACCCGAAGGACGGCGGCAGCGTCGATTCCGTGTCGGACAGTGGCCGCCATTACAAGACGGATTATCTCGTCGTGCACTTCCTGCTCGACGACGTGAAGGAAACGTCTCCCGCCTGAGGTGCTGAGGCCCGGTGCGGCCGGAAGCCGCACCAGCGTCCTGTGGAAGCCAAGTTGATCCCGACGCTGATGACAACGGCGGCGATAACGCTAAGCTTGGCGAAACATATTCTGACGAAATTGGAGGTTCCCGTGACGGGCAATGTGCTGGATATCCCGGTCAAGACTGTGGATGGTCGCGAGACCACGCTCAACGAATACAAGGGCAGGGTGCTCCTGGTCGTCAATGTCGCCTCGAAATGTGGGCTGACCGTCCAATATGAGGGGCTGGAAAAGCTCTATGGCGAAAAGCGTGAACGCGGCTTCGTCATTGCCGCTTTCCCCGCCAACGACTTCAAGGGCCAGGAGCCCGGTACCGACGCTGAGATCCTCGATTTCTGCACCAGTACCTACGACGTCACCTTCCCGATCTTCTCGAAGATTTCGGTCAAGGGCGAGGCCCAGCACCCGCTTTATCGGCAACTGACCAAGTCGGGTGTCGCGACGACGGGCGACGGCCCGATGCGCGAACGCCTGAAATCCCACGGCATGACAGGCAGCGATGAGGACGACATCCTCTGGAACTTCGAAAAATTCCTGATCGGCCGCGACGGCAAAGTCGCCGCCCGATTCGCGCCGGATGTGACGGCCGACGATTCGCGGCTGGTTTCCGCTGTGGATAAAGAACTGTCGAAGGGATGAATGGTAGGGGATGAGCCCCACCAGAAAGAGGGATGCTCATTATCCCGATCGGGCTCTCACATCTCAGTCGGAGAAAACGAGAAAGTGCATCAGGCGCCGTCCACAGAGGCGCGGGAAAAACGCCGCTTCGGAATCCCGATATTCGCCGCTTCGGGATTCCGAAATTCGTCGCGTTTTGCGAGGCGTCGATAGGAAAAAACATGCAATGATTTCAATCCCGCAACCAATTTCGGGATTCCGAAGTGCTATAGAGTTTGGTGGGGAGTTCCCGGCAAAGGCATGTGGCCACGATCAGAGACTCTGTCTCAGTGACAGAGCCATAGACGCCCTCAGGCTACCAAGCGAGTCTGGACTGCGATGATTTGTGAAGCTGAGCAGGATCTTCAGATCCCAAGCACGCTCACCAGCGGGGGCGTAAAGTCCTTGAAGCCCACTCTCGGCCAATCACATCTTTTGTCGAATTTCATCTTTGGTTCGTGGCGCTGACATTTCGGATTCGTCTTGAATGCATATCCGGGCAGGGTGACGTATGTGGCACTTGGCGCGCCAAGGGCAATCGCGATGCACAACATCAATACGGAGCGCAGGGTCCTCATGGCACACCTCCAGGCGTGATGAACCTTCAAGCGCGGAGACATTCCGGGCGACGAATACTCCCACTTTCGCCGGCCCCTATCCATTCGCCCAATAGGAGGTGGCGCTGCGGCCGGGAGTAGTCCGTTTTGGTGGAGCGCTGGCTTTCAGGCGGCGGGCCGCATCTGAACCTGCCGGCGTGACGCCTTGCTGCGCTGGAACGTGTTGCCGAACGCTGCCTCGAATTCGTGGTCGACAGTCTCTGCAGATCTAAATTAGATGCCCGTGTGGGAGCCAACCTGTCGCGAGGGCCTCGTAAGAGGCGACGCATAGCGATCACGATGTCACATCTGCGTCAGAGAAAATGAGAAGGCGCATCGGGCGCCGCTCATAAACGAAACGCGGTTTTGGAAAAACGAAAACGTATATTCATCGCCGCTTTGACCGCTGTCTTTGAAAGACGCGGGGAATCGGCTGATGGTGCTTAAGACGCCGCGCTGGCTGGTTTTCTTGATTTCCAGGCTGCAGGCCGAATTGTCTGCATCGACCGAAAAATTAATCGGCAGATCTGACGGCATTCTGAGAAGATAGGTCCTGGCTTCACGGGCCGGCGTTTCTCCCGAGGTCGTCATCGTCTGGTCCCCGGCAGACAGGAAAACCTCTAGTGCCGGCTCTCTGGCAATGCACGGCGGCGCAGCCACGCTGGCGAGAAGCAGCGCAGAGATAATCGCAACGGTTTTCATGAGGTGTCTCCTGACAAAACACCTTGCGCAGATCCTGACCGGATTAGCGAGCTAATTCGGGAGTCTAACTCTGATGAACAAGCAGCGGGAAACTTTGGAAATGGTGGGCGATGACGGACTCGAACCGCCGACATCCTCGGTGTAAACGAGGCGCTCTACCAACTGAGCTAATCGCCCATCGCAAACGAAGCCGGATCGGCCTGCCGCGTTGGTGGCCGTGATCTATGCGGATCGCGGCAAAACCGCAAGAGTGTTTGTGAAGATTTTTTGATTTTTTTGGTGGTGGTCCCGTGTCTTGCAATGCCGCTTAGGCTCGGCTCGGCTGTGGAAAAGTGAGGGGAGGGCGGCGAGCATCCCCGTTTCGAAGGCGTTGCGTCTGCGGCTGAGCATAGCTGCGGAAGACGGAAGTGCCGGCTTTTGTTCGTCTGGCATCCAACCCACCGAAACAATTCGCAGACTGTCATGGTTTTGTCTCCAAACCTGCTTGACACTAAAAGGCGAACCCCGTAGTTAGCCGCTCATCGAAACGGGTAGCCGTTTTGGAGAGGGTGCTAGGGCATCCGGACTGCTTGAAATGAATTGCGGGTGTAGCTCAGTTGGTTAGAGTGCCGGCCTGTCACGCCGGAGGTCGCGGGTTCGAGCCCCGTCACTCGCGCCATTTCAAGTCTTGTAAAACGCAAATGCGATTTGTCGTTTGTCCGGTTCTCTTTATCCTCGCGGCCGCAAAATGGTCGATCAATGCGCGGGTGTAGCTCAGTCGGTTAGAGTGCCGGCCTGTCACGCCGGAGGTCGCGGGTTCGAGCCCCGTCACTCGCGCCATTTCTTCCGAAAGCCATGCAGTTTCCAGTGGTCAGGCATGCAGGTTCAAACGGCTTGCACGGATTTGTCGCGACATCGTTGCATCTGCTTGATAATGTCCGCGCGACACGCGTCGAATTGCCTCTGTAAAAGTCTTGCGCCGGGGCCTCGGCTGCGCTAACCACGGCTTGTTGCAACGCACGTACGCTTGCCGGGCATTTGCCCAAATGCGCCGCCTGGCGTCTCCGGCAAGCAGGGATGAACATGATGACTGAACTGCTCAGTTCTTATATTCCGATCGCTATCTTCATTGCTATTGCGCTCGTTATCGGCCTGGCGCTGCTCATTGCGCCGTTCGCCGTGGCTTTCAAAGCGCCCGATTCGGAAAAGCTCTCGGCTTACGAATGCGGCTTCAACGCTTTCGACGACGCCCGCATGAAGTTCGACATCCGCTTTTATCTCGTGTCGATTCTCTTCATCATCTTCGACCTCGAAGTCGCCTTCCTCTTTCCCTGGGCCGTGTCTTTCGGCGCCATCGGCTGGTTCGGCTTCTGGTCCATGATGGTCTTCCTTCTCGTGCTGACCATCGGCTTTATCTATGAATGGAAGAAGGGAGCCCTGGAATGGGAGTAGCCCCTGTGAGCAATCAGCCGCTTGTTGCCCAGCAGCCGAAGGGGATCATCGATCCCTCGACCGGCAAGCCGATCGGCAGCAACGACCCATTTTTCGGCGAGATCAACAACGAGCTTGCCGACAAGGGGTTCCTCGTCACCTCGACCGACGAGCTGATCAACTGGGCCCGCACCGGCTCGCTGATGTGGATGACCTTCGGTCTTGCCTGCTGCGCTGTCGAAATGATGCAGCTGTCGATGCCGCGTTACGACGTCGAGCGCTTCGGCTTTGCGCCACGCGCCTCGCCGCGCCAGTCCGACGTGATGATCGTCGCCGGCACGCTGACCAACAAGATGGCGCCTGCTCTGCGCAAGGTCTACGACCAGATGCCCGAGCCGCGCTACGTCATCTCGATGGGCTCCTGCGCCAATGGCGGCGGCTATTATCACTATTCCTATTCGGTGGTGCGCGGCTGTGACCGCATCGTGCCGATCGACATCTACGTGCCGGGCTGTCCCCCCACGGCAGAGGCGCTGCTTTACGGCGTGCTTCTGCTGCAGAAGAAGATCCGGCGTACCGGCACGATCGAACGCTAAGGGTTAAGGACAAGGCATATGAGTGAAGCCCTGACTGAGCTTGCGTCCTACCTTGGCGAAGCGCGCGGCAACCTGATCGCCGCATCGCAGATGAAGTATGGCGAGCTGACGCTGGCGACGACAGGTGAAAACCTGGTCGCGCTTCTGACTTTCCTGCGCGACGACGCCAAATGCGGTTTCGTCAACCTGATCGATATTTGCGGGGTCGACTGGCCGCAGCGCGAGCTACGTTTCGACGTCGTCTACCACCTGCTGTCGCCGAAGAAGAACCTGCGCATCCGCGTCAAGGTCGCAACGGATGAAGATACGCCGGTTCCGTCGGCTTGCCCCGTCTATCCCGGCGCCGACTGGTTCGAACGCGAGACCTGGGACATGTACGGCGTGCTCTTCACCGGCCATCCGGACCTGCGCCGCATCCTGACCGACTACGGCTTCGAAGGCCATCCGCTGCGCAAAGACTTCCCGACCACTGGTTTCGTCGAGGTTCGCTACGACGATGCTGCGAAGCGCGTCGTCTACGAGCCAGTGGAACTGAAACAGGAATTCCGCAATTTCGACTTCATGTCTCCCTGGGAAGGCACGGAATATGTGCTGCCGGGCGATGAGAAGGCGAAGCAGTAGGATCTAAAAACTACACTATTGCCTATTGCCCACTGGCTTATGCCTGCAATAGCGGAGCGCGTTGCAAATGACCGAACATAACGTCCGCAACTTCAACATCAATTTCGGACCGCAGCATCCGGCGGCGCACGGCGTTCTTCGTCTTGTCCTGGAGCTTGACGGCGAAATTGTGGAGCGGGTCGATCCGCATATCGGCCTTTTGCATCGCGGCACCGAGAAGCTGATCGAGACCAAGACCTATCTTCAGGCCGTGCCCTATTTCGATCGCCTCGATTACGTCGCGCCGATGAATCAGGAGCATGCCTATGCGATGGCCGTCGAAAAGCTGCTCGGCATCGAGATCCCGATCCGCGGCCAGCTGATCCGTGTTCTTTATTCGGAAATCGGCCGCATCCTTTCGCACCTCCTGAACGTCACGACGCAGGCCATGGACGTCGGCGCGCTGACGCCGCCGCTCTGGGGCTTCGAAGAGCGCGAAAAGCTGATGGTGTTCTACGAGCGCGCCAGCGGCTCACGCATGCATGCCGCTTATATCCGTCCGGGTGGCGTCCACCAGGATCTGCCCGAACAGCTCGTGCAGGATATCGGCGCCTGGTGCGACCCGTTCCTGACGGCGCTCGACGACATCGACAACCTGTTGACCGGCAACCGCATCTTCAAGCAGCGCAACGTCGATATCGGCGTCGTCTCGCTGGAGGAATGCTGGGCCTGGGGCTTCTCCGGCGTCATGGTGCGTGGTTCGGGCGCGGCCTGGGATCTGCGTCGCGCCCAGCCATATGAATGTTATTCCGATCTCGAATTCGACATCCCGATCGGCAAGAATGGCGACAACTACGACCGTTACCTGATCCGTATGATCGAGATGCGCGAATCGGTCCGCATCATGAAGCAATGCGTCAACCGCCTGCTCTCCGATGCCAAGACCGGTCCCTTCTCGTCGATCGACGGCAAGGTCGTGCCGCCGAAGCGCGGCGAGATGAAGCGTTCGATGGAAGCGCTGATCCACCACTTCAAACTCTATACCGAAGGCTACCATGTGCCGGCCGGCGAGGTTTACGCCGCCGTCGAGGCGCCGAAGGGCGAGTTCGGCGTCTATCTCGTCTCCGATGGCACCAACAAGCCGTATCGCTGCAAGATCCGCGCGCCGGGTTATGCCCATCTGCAGGCGATGGACTTCATGTGCCGCGGTCACCAGCTTGCCGACGTCGCGGCCGTCCTCGGCTCGCTCGACATCGTCTTCGGCGAGGTGGACCGCTGATGCAGCTTCTGCCGCTGGCCGTCGCAATCCTTCTTTCGGCATCCGGGGTTTCGGCTCAGGAGTCCGATAACCTCGGCACGCCGCTGGGCCATAAGGAAGAGACGCCGCCGGCGCAGCAATCGTCCATGGGCGAGCTTTTGTCCAAGGGCTATCAGATCAAGGCTGCCATTCCGAACGGCAGCAAATTCGTAGTGTTTATGCAAAAAGACCAGTCGGCCTATGCCTGCGAAATGCAGTCTTTGACCGCTTCGCGGTGTGGAACCCTAAACTGACAAGGCGTGAGGAAGAATGTCCGTTCGTCGATTAGCCGAAGATCAATTCCAGCCTGCCGCATTCGCCTTCAGCGATGAGAATGCGGTCTGGGCGGACAAGACGATCCAGAAATACCCCGCCGGCCGCCAGCAATCGGCGGTCATCCCGCTGTTGATGCGGGCGCAGGAGCAGGACGGCTGGGTCACGCGCGCGGCGATCGAAAAGATCGCCGACATGCTGGATATGGCCTATATTCGCGTGCTCGAGGTTGCGACCTTCTATACGCAGTTCCAGCTGCATCCTGTGGGAACCCGCGCCCATGTCCAGGTCTGCGGCACGACACCCTGCATGCTGCGCGGCTCGGAAGCGCTGATGTCGGTCTGCAAGAGCAAGATCCATGCCCATGCCTTCGAGCGCAATGCGGAAGGCACGCTGTCCTGGGAAGAGGTCGAGTGTCTCGGGGCCTGCGTCAATGCGCCGATGGTGATGATCGGCAAGGACACCTATGAGGATCTGACGCCCCAGCGTCTGGAAGAGATTATCGACGTCTTTGCCGCCGGCAATGGCGCCAGCATCAAGCCCGGCACCCAGATCGACCGGGTGTTTTCGGCGCCCGAAGGCGGCCCGACCTCGCTGACGACCGAAGAGCCGAAGGTAAGGGCGCGCGCCAAGAAGGCCGATGCCGAAACCGTCTCGGCCCCGGTCGACGCCGCGCCGGTTCCGCCCTCCGAGGCCGCCCGCCCGAAGAGCACCGATGCCGAGACCAATGCTGCCCTGAAGACGCCGGCAACGGCGCCGAAGGCGGCTGCGAAAAACGCCAAGGCAGCCGAGCAGCAGCCGATATCAGGTACTGCGGCCGCCGAACCGGCGCCGAAAGCTGCCGTCAAGGCCGAGGCTGCTCCGGCGGCAAAGCCTGCCCTGACCGACAAGAACCGTCCGTCGGGGATCGAAAAGCCCGCCGCACCTGATGATCTGAAGATGATCTCGGGTGTCGGTCCGAAAATCGAGGCGACGTTGAACGACATCGGCATCTTCACCTTCGCGCAGGTCGCAGGCTGGAAGAAGGCCGAACGCGAATGGGTCGACGGCTATCTGAACTTCCGCGGCCGCATCGAGCGCGATGACTGGGTCAAGCAGGCCAAGGCGCTCGCCAAGGGCGGGGAAGCGGAATATATCAAGGTCTTCGGCAAGAAGCCGCGGTAAGAGGTGAAGCATGTTACAAGATAAAGACCGCATCTTTACCAACATCTACGGCCTCAAGGACAAATCCCTGAAGGGCGCGATGAGCCGCGGCCACTGGGACGGCACCAAGCAGATCCTCGAAAAGGGTCGCGACTGGATCATCAACGAGATGAAGGCGTCTGGCCTTCGCGGTCGCGGCGGCGCCGGCTTCCCCACAGGCCTCAAATGGTCCTTCATGCCGAAGGAAAGCGACGGCCGTCCGCACTACCTCGTCGTCAACGCCGACGAATCCGAGCCCGGCACCTGCAAAGACCGCGACATCATGCGCCACGATCCGCATACGCTGATCGAAGGCTGTGTCATCGCGAGCTTCGCCATGGGCGCCAATGCGGCCTACATTTATGTGCGCGGCGAATATATCCGCGAGCGCGAAGCGCTGCAGGCGGCAATCGACGAATGCTATGATTATGGCCTGCTCGGCAAGAACAACAAGCTCGGCTGGGACATGGAGATCTTCGTCCATCACGGCGCCGGCGCCTATATCTGCGGTGAGGAAACCGCGCTGCTCGAAAGCCTCGAAGGCAAGAAGGGCCAGCCGCGCCTGAAGCCGCCGTTCCCGGCCAATATGGGCCTCTACGGCTGCCCGACGACGGTCAACAACGTCGAATCGATCGCCGTCGCGCCGACGATCCTGCGCCGCGGCGCCGGCTGGTTCTCGGCCATCGGCCGTCCGAACAATGTCGGCACCAAGCTGTTCATGCTCTCCGGCCACGTCAACAAGCCGTGCACCGTCGAAGAGGAAATGGGCATCACCTTCCGCGAACTGGTCGACCGCCATGCCGGCGGCATTCGCGGCGGCTGGGACAACCTGCTTGCCGTCATTCCGGGCGGCGCATCCTGCCCGATCGTTCCGGCCAAGGACATCATCGATTGCCCGATGGATTTCGACGGCCTGCGTGGCGTCGGCTCTTCCTTCGGTACGGCCGCCGCGATCGTCATGGACAAGTCCACCGACGTCATCAAGGCGATCGCCCGTATCTCCGCCTTCTTCAAGCATGAGAGCTGCGGCCAGTGCACGCCCTGCCGCGAAGGCACAGGCTGGATGTGGCGCGTGATGGAACGCATGGCCAAGGGCAATGCCCAGAAGCGCGAAATCGACATGCTGTTCCAGGTGACGAAGCAGATCGAAGGCCACACCATCTGCGCGCTCGGCGACGCTGCCGCATGGCCGGTGCAGGGTCTGATCCGTAACTTCCGTCCCGAGATCGAAAAGCGCATCGACCAGTATACGGCGAGCGCGCTCGATCACGGCGCGGTTCTGGAGGCGGCTGAATAATCATGGCGGACAATGCATCCAAGGGTAGGAAAAACGAAGAAGTCGCCGATTTCGCGGCCGGGTTCGGCCGTCTTGCCGCCGAGATGCTGGAAAATGCACGGGCGATGCCGGTGCATCCGCTGATGGCGCATCCCGCTGCAGCCTTTGCCGCCGCAACGGCGATCGGCTTCGGTTTCTCGACCCAGATGGCCGGCGCCTTCTTCGGGGCCTTCCAGAGCGCCCTGGAAACGACCGGCAAGGTCGCGGCCGCCCTCGATGACACGCCGCCAGACGAACTGAAGCCCGATGTCGATATCCGGCCGGAGAATATTCGCCCGGTCGTGAAGGCGTTCACCAAGCCGCCGGCCGAGCAGAAGGCAGGACCGAGACTGACTGTCGTCAAGCCGGTCAGCGAGCCGACGCCAGCCAGCCCAGCGAAGCCAGTCACCCAAGCGAAGCCAGCCAGCCAAGCGAAGGCCAGCCAGCCAAAACCGGCCGTGAAGGCAAAACCGGTTGCGCGGGGGAAGACCGATGATCTCAAGCTGATCGCCGGCATCGGCCCGAAGCTGGAGCAGGTGCTGAACGCCAAGGGCATTCGCAGCTTCGCCGAGATCGCCGCCTGGACCGACGAGGAGATCGCCCGGTTCGACGCCGAGCTCGGCTTTAACGGCCGCATCGGCCGTGACGACTGGGCCGGTCAGGCGAAAGTTCTGGCAGGGCGGGGCCGCAGAAAGAAATGAACTGTCCGGCCGTGTCAATCGGCCGGGAAGATGGGCAGATCGGCGGATGGGCGGGGGCCTCAAGATGCCGGTGCGGGTTCCGGATCTGGAACGCGCGACAGAGAATTTGGGCGACATCAGATGTCGGCAGGACGAAAGATCCGGCTTGGCAATGAGAGTGCTGCAAAAATAGGTTTGTTTGCCATCATCAGGCAAACGGGAAACAGGACTGAGCGACGATGGCAAAACTGAGGATTGACGGCAACGAGATCGAAGTTCCGGATCATTTCACGCTATTGCAGGCGTGTGAGGATGCCGGTGCCGAGGTTCCGCGCTTCTGCTTCCATGAGCGCCTGTCGGTTGCCGGCAATTGCCGCATGTGCCTTGTCGAGGTGAAGGGCGGCCCGCCGAAGCCGCAGGCTTCCTGCGCCATGAGCGTGCGCGATATCCGCGGCGGCCCGAACGGCGAACTGCCTGAGGTCTTCACCAACACCCCGATGGTCAAGAAGGCCCGCGAAGGTGTGATGGAATTCCTGCTGATCAACCATCCGCTCGATTGCCCGATCTGCGACCAGGGCGGCGAATGCGACCTGCAGGACCAGGCGATGGCCTTCGGCATCGACACCTCGCGCTATCAGGAAGACAAGCGCGCCGTCGAGGACAAGTATATCGGCCCGCTCGTCAAGACGGTGATGAACCGCTGCATCCACTGCACGCGCTGCGTCCGCTTCACCACCGAGGTCGCCGGCATTTCCGAACTCGGCCTGATCGGCCGCGGCGAGGATGCCGAGATCACCACCTATCTCGAGCAGGCGATGACCTCCGAACTGCAGGGCAACGTCGTCGACCTTTGCCCGGTCGGCGCGCTGACCTCGAAGCCCTTCGCTTTCACCGCGCGCCCCTGGGAATTGAACAAGACCGAATCGATCGACGTCATGGATGCCGTCGGTTCGGCGATCCGCGTCGACACCCGTGGCCGTGAGGTCATGCGCATCCTGCCGCGCGTCAATGAGGCGATCAACGAGGAGTGGATTTCCGACAAGAGCCGCTTCATCTGGGACGGCCTGAAGACCCAGCGCCTCGACCGGCCTTATGTTCGCCGCGACGGCCGCCTGCAGCCCGCCACCTGGGCCGAAGCCTTCGGCGCCATCAAGGCCGCCGTCGGCGCCACCTCGGGCGACAAGATCGGCGCGATATCAGGCGACCTCGCTTCGGTCGAAGAAATGTATGCGCTCTCCGAACTGGTGAAGTCGCTGGGGTCAACCAATCTCGACTGTCGCCAGGATGGGGCGGCACTCGATCCGTCGCTCGGCCGTGCAAGCTATCTCTTCAACCCGACCATATCGGGCATCGACCAGGCCGACGCGCTGTTGATCATCGGCGCCAATCCTCGCTTCGAGGCGGCCATTCTCAACGCCCGCATCCGCAAGCGCTGGCGCCGCGGCAAATTCCCGATCGGCGTGATCGGTGAGCCGGGCGAACTGCGCTACAGCTATGATTACCTCGGCGGCGGTCCCGACACGCTGAAGGATCTGGTCGACGGCACCCATGCCTTCGCGGACGTGCTGAAGAATGCCGCCAAGCCGATGATCATCATCGGCCAGGGCGCCCTGTCGCGCACCGATGGCGCCGGCGTTCTCGCCAGTGCTGCAAAGCTTGCCGGTTCGGTCGGTGCGGTCGACGAAGGCTGGAACGGCTTTGCCGTCCTCCACACCGCAGCCTCGCGTGTCGGCGGCCTCGACCTCGGCTTCGTGCCGGGCGCCAAGGGCGTCAATGCCGCCGAGATGCTGACGGCGATGGACGTGCTCTTCCTGCTCGGCGCAGACGAACTGGACTTCACCACCAAGAAGGCCAAGCTCACCGTCTATATCGGCTCGCATGGCGATAACGGCGCGCACCATGCCGACGTCATCCTGCCGGCCGCAGCCTATACCGAAAAGTCCGGCACCTGGGTCAACACCGAAGGCCGCGTCCAGATGGGCAACCGCGCAGGTTTTGCGCCGGGTGACGCCCGCGAGGACTGGGCGATCATCCGCGCCCTTTCCGATGTGCTCGGCAAGAAGCTTCCCTTCGATTCGCTCAGCGAATTGCGTGTCCGGCTCTATGCCGCTTTCCCGCATTTTGCAGCCATCGACGAGATCGCCGAAACCGATAGCGCCCAAATTGCCGCAGTTGCGAAAAAAGCCGGCAAGATGAACAAATCCGGGTTTGCGTCGCCGGTGAAAGACTTCTATTTGACGAACCCGATAGCGCGTGCCTCGGCTGTCATGGCGGAGTGCTCGGCATTGGCCCGCAACAACTTCAAAGTCGCGGCAGAGTAAGGGCAGGGGACTATGGATTCTTTCTTTTCGACCTATGTCTGGCCGGCGATCATCATGATCGGTCAGTCGCTGCTGCTTCTCGTCTGCCTGCTCGTCTTCATCGCCTACGTGCTGCTCGCCGACCGCAAGATCTGGGCGGCCGTGCAGCTGCGCCGCGGCCCGAACGTCGTCGGTCCCTTCGGCCTGTTCCAGTCCTTCGCCGATCTTCTGAAGTTCGTCTTCAAGGAGCCGATCATTCCGGCCGGCGCCAACAAGGCGGTGTTCCTGCTTGCCCCGCTGGTGACGGTGCTGCTGGCGCTGTCCACCTGGGCGGTGGTGCCGCTGGCCGACGGATGGGTGATCGCCAACATCAATGTCGGCATCCTCTATATTTTCGCGATCTCTTCGCTCGAGGTTTACGGCATCATCATGGGCGGCTGGGCTTCGAACTCGAAGTACCCGTTCCTCGGCGCGCTGCGCTCGGCGGCGCAGATGGTGTCCTATGAAGTCTCGATCGGCTTCGTCATCGTCACCGTGCTTCTCTGCGTCGGCTCGCTGAACCTGACCGATATCGTCAATGCGCAGCATACCGGCCTCGGCACCATGCTCGGCCTGCCGGCGTCGTTCCTCGACTGGCACTGGCTGTCGCTCTTCCCGATGTTCATCATCTTCTTCATTTCGGCGCTCGCCGAAACGAACCGCCCGCCCTTCGACCTTCCGGAAGCCGAATCGGAACTCGTCGCCGGCTTCATGGTCGAATACGGCTCCTCGCCATACATGATGTTCATGCTCGGCGAATATGCGGCCGTCTGCCTGATGTGCGCGCTGACGACGATCCTCTTCCTCGGCGGCTGGCTGCCCCCGGTCGATATCTGGATCCTCAACTGGGTCCCAGGCATCATCTGGTTCACGCTGAAGGCCTGCTTCGTGTTCTTCATGTTCGCGATGGTCAAGGCCTTCGTTCCGCGCTACCGCTACGACCAGCTCATGCGCCTCGGCTGGAAGGTCTTCCTGCCGCTGTCGCTCGCCATGGTCGTCATCGTTGCATTCGTGCTGAAACTGATGGGTTGGGCATGATGATGCCCGCTCTCGTTTTCGGCAAAATTGGAGGTTGAAGATGGCAAGCTTGTCCGGCTCCATCAGCTCGCTGTTTCTCAAGGAATTCGTCGGCGCGTTCTTTCTGTCGATGCGCTATTTCTTCCGCCAGAAGGCGACGATCAACTACCCCTTCGAAAAGGGTC
Organism: Rhizobium acaciae; assembly: GCF_025941625.1. Classification (NCBI taxonomy): domain Bacteria; kingdom Pseudomonadati; phylum Pseudomonadota; class Alphaproteobacteria; order Hyphomicrobiales; family Rhizobiaceae; genus Rhizobium; species Rhizobium acaciae. The sequence goes on along the minus strand of NZ_JAPCZO010000011.1, from coordinate 123,512 downwards.
CGGTTTCCCCGCGTTTCCGCGGCGAGCATGCTCTGCGCCGTTATCCGAACGGCGAGGAGCGCTGCATCGCCTGCAAGCTCTGCGAGGCGATCTGTCCTGCCCAGGCGATCACCATCGAGGCCGGTCCACGCCGCAATGACGGCACGCGCCGTACTGTGCGCTACGACATCGACATGGTGAAGTGCATCTATTGCGGCTTCTGCCAGGAAGCCTGCCCGGTCGACGCGATCGTCGAAGGCCCGAATTTCGAATTTGCGACGGAAACCCGCGAAGAGCTCTATTTCGACAAGGCACGGCTTCTGGATAACGGAGACCGGTGGGAGCGCGAAATCGCCCGCAACATCGCGATCGACTCGCCGTACCGCTGATTGAGATTTTGAAATGCCGCGGTGGAGCGCAGTTGCTCCTGTCGCGGTCAACATGCACAGGAGCTTTTCCGGTTAACGCCAGGGAGAGTTCCATCGGGCAGGGAAACTCCCGGCTGCCCGGGGGAAGATGAAAAAGGCACCAACATGGGTCTGCAGGCTCTATTTTTCTATCTTTTCGCCTTTGTCGCGGTGGCGTCGGCGTTCATGGTCATCTGGGCGAAGAACCCGGTTCACTCGGTTCTCTTTCTGATCCTGGTGTTCTTCAATGCGGCTGGCCTCTTCCTGCTGCTCGGTGCCGAATTCCTGGCGATGATCCTGCTTGTCGTCTATGTCGGAGCCGTCGCCGTCCTCTTCCTCTTCGTGGTGATGATGCTCGATATCGACTTCACCGAACTGAGAGCCGGCGTTCTCGAATATGCGCCGATCGGCGGGCTGATCGGGGTGATCCTCGCAGCCGAACTGATCGTCGTCATCGGCGGCAGCGTCATCTCGCCTGAGGTCGCCAAATCAGTCGCCATGCCGATCCCGGCGCTGAGCGAGCGCACCAATACGGCCGCTCTCGGCGACGTGCTCTACACCAACTACGTCTATTTCTTCCAGATCGCCGGTCTGGTGCTCCTGGTCGCCATGATCGGCGCGATCGTGCTGACGTTGAGACACCGCACCAACATCAAGCGGCAGAATATTCCCAGGCAGGTTGCCCGCACGCCCGCCACCGCCGTCGAGGTGGTTTCGGTCAAGCCCGGGCAGGGCGTCTAAAGGCAGGTCAAGGAACAAAGAACATGGTCATCGGACTTTCCCACTACCTGACGGTCAGCGCCATCCTCTTCACGCTCGGCGTCTTCGGCATCTTCCTGAACCGGAAGAACGTCATCGTCATCCTGATGTCGATCGAACTGATCCTGCTTGCCGTCAACGTCAACATGGTCGCCTTCTCCTCCTTCCTGAACGACATCGTCGGCCAGGTCTTCGCGCTGTTCATCCTGACGGTCGCGGCTGCCGAAGCGGCGATCGGTCTTGCAATTCTCGTTGTCTTCTACCGCAACCGCGGCTCGATCGCGGTCGAAGACGTCAATATGATGAAGGGCTGAGTGGCTCATGTTCCTCTATAAGGCTATCGTCTTTCTTCCCTTGATCGGTGCGATCGTCGCCGGCCTTTTCGGCCGCGCAATCGGCGCCAAGGCTTCGGAATATGTCACCAGCGGCCTGATGATCATCGCCGCCATCCTGTCCTGGGTCGTCTTCTTCACCGTCGGCATGGGCCATGCCGAAGGCGGTCCGATCAAGGTCGAGGTGCTGCGCTGGATCCAGTCCGGCGGCATCGACGTCTCCTGGTCGCTGCGCGTGGATACGCTGACCTCAGTCATGCTGATCGTCGTCAACACGGTCTCGACGCTGGTGCATGTCTATTCGATCGGCTACATGCATACCGATCCGCATCGCCCGCGTTTCTTCGCCTATCTCTCGCTCTTCACCTTCGCCATGCTGATGCTGGTGACCGCTGACAACCTTGCCCAGATGTTCTTCGGCTGGGAAGGCGTCGGTCTCGCCTCCTATCTGCTGATCGGCTTCTGGTTCAAGAAGCCCTCGGCGACGGCCGCGGCGATGAAGGCCTTCATCGTCAACCGCGTCGGCGACTTCGGCTTCGTGCTCGGCATTGCCGGCGTCTTCGTGCTGTTCGGCTCGATCAACCTCGACACGATCTTCGCCAATGCCTCGAACTTCGCCCCGCATGAAGGCGGTGGCGAAGCGGGCGAGGTGATCCTCAATCTCTTCGGCATGCAACTCGACAAGGCGCATGCGCTGACCGGCATCTGCCTGCTGCTTTTCATGGGCGCGATGGGCAAGTCGGCGCAATTCCTGCTGCACACCTGGCTGCCGGACGCCATGGAAGGCCCGACCCCGGTCTCGGCCCTCATTCATGCCGCCACCATGGTCACTGCCGGCGTCTTCCTCGTCGCCCGCATGTCGCCGCTCTTCGAACTGTCGCCGGATGCGCTTGTCGTCGTCACCGTGATCGGCGCCATCACCGCCTTCTTCGCAGCAACCGTCGGCCTGGTGCAGAACGACATCAAGCGTGTCATCGCCTATTCCACCTGCTCGCAGCTCGGCTACATGTTCGTGGCACTCGGGGTAGGGGCCTATGGTGCGGCGATCTTCCATCTCTTCACGCACGCCTTCTTCAAGGCGCTGCTCTTCCTCTGCGCCGGCTCGGTCATCCATGCCGTCGATGGCGAGCAGGACATGCGCTACATGGGCGGCCTGCGGCCGCACATCAAGGTAACGTTCTGGATGATGATCATCGGCACGCTGGCGATCACCGGCGTCGGCATTCCCTTCACGCCGATCGGCTTTGCCGGGTTCTTCTCCAAGGACGTGATCATCGAGGCGACCTATGCATCGCATTCGCCGGTCTCCGGCTTAGCCTTCGCGCTGCTGGTCATCGCGGCTCTGTTCACGAGCTTCTATTCCTGGCGCCTGATCTTCATGACCTTCTTCGGCAAGCCGCGTGCTTCGCACGAGGTCATGCACCACGTGCACGAGTCGCCGCAGGTCATGCTTGTGCCGCTCTATCTGCTCGCGATCGGCGCAGTGCTTGCTGGCGTGATCTTCGAAGGCCGGTTCTACGGCGAGGAATATGCCGAGTTCTGGAAGGGTGCGCTCTTTACCGGCGCCGAGAACGAACTGGTCGAAGAGTTCCACCATGTTCCGGCGCTCGTGGCTTTGAGCCCGTTCATCGCCATGGTGCTCGGCTTCGTCACCGCCTGGTACATGTATATCCGCTCGCCTGAGACGCCGCGCATCCTGGCGCAGCAGCACCGCGTGCTCTACAAGTTCCTGTTGAACAAGTGGTATTTCGACGAGCTCTACGACTTCCTCTTCGTCCGCTCAGCCAAGGCGCTCGGCCGCTTCCTGTGGAAGAAGGGTGATGTCGGCGTCATCGACACATACGGCCCGAACGGCGTCGCCGCTCGCGTCGTCGCCGTCACCGATCGCGTGGTCCGCCTGCAGACCGGTTACCTCTATCACTACGCCTTCGCCATGCTGATCGGCATTGCGGCGCTCGTTACCTGGATGATGCTCGGGAGTTCCTTCTGATGACCGATTGGCCTATTCTTTCAACGGTCACCTTCCTGCCGCTCGTCGGCGTGGTGCTCCTGCTGCTGATGAACGGCGAGAGCGAAACCGGCCGGAAGAACGTGCTGTGGATCTCGCTGATCACCACCGTCTTCACCTTCCTCGTCTCGCTCGCCATCTGGATCGGCTTCGACAATGCCAATCCGGGCTTCCAGATGGTCGAGAAGCATAACTGGCTCGGCACCGGCATCGGCTACCACGTCGGCATCGACGGCATCTCGATGCTGTTCGTCATCCTGTCGACCTTCCTCATGCCCTTCTGTGTGCTGGCGAGCTGGCTCTCGATCGAGAAGCGCCTGAAGGAATACATGATCGCCTTCCTCATCCTCGAAACGATGATGATCGGCGTCTTCGTCTCGCTCGATATCGTGCTCTTCTACGTCTTCTTCGAGGCGGGCCTCATTCCGATGTTCCTGATCATCGGTGTCTGGGGCGGCAAGGACCGCGTCTATGCGAGCTACAAGTTCTTCCTCTATACGCTGCTCGGCTCGGTGCTGATGCTGCTCGCGATCATGGCGATGTACTGGCAGGCCGGCACGACCGACATCACCGCGCTGCTCGCCTACAAGTTCCCGCCGGCGCTGCAGACCTGGTTATGGCTTGCCTTCTTCGCCTCCTTTGCGGTGAAGATGCCGATGTGGCCGGTCCATACCTGGCTTCCCGATGCCCACGTTCAGGCGCCGACGGCTGGCTCTGTGATCCTGGCCGGCGTGCTTTTGAAGCTCGGCGGCTACGGTCTCATCCGCTTCTCGCTCGGCATGTTCCCGGTCGCCTCCGATTATTTCGCGCCGCTCGTCTTTGCCATGTCCGTCATCGCGATCATCTACACCTCTCTGGTGGCGATGATGCAGGACGATATCAAGAAGCTGATCGCCTATTCCTCCGTGGCCCACATGGGCTACGTGACCATGGGCATCTTTGCCGCCAACATGCAGGGCGTTCAGGGCTCGATCTTCCAGATGCTCTCGCACGGTATCGTCTCCGGCGCGCTCTTCCTCTGCGTCGGCGTCGTCTACGACCGCACCCACACCCGCGAGATCAACGCCTATGGCGGCCTCGTCAACAACATGCCGAAATACGCGGTGGCGATGATGGTCTTCACCATGGCCAATGTCGGGCTTCCCGGCACGTCGGGCTTCGTCGGCGAATTCCTGACGCTGATCGGTGTCTTCCGGGTCAATACCTGGGTAGCGCTCTTTGCCGCCACCGGCGTCATCCTCTCGGCCGCCTACGCGCTCTGGCTTTATCGCCGGGTGATCTTCGGCGCGCTGGAAAAGGAGAGGCTGAAAGCGCTGCTCGATCTTTCTCCGCGCGAGCAGTTGATCCTCTACCCGCTGGTCGCGCTGACCATATTCTTCGGCGTTTACCCGGCTCCGGTCTTCGATGCGACGGCTGCCTCGGTGGATCTGCTGGTCAACAACTACACGGCCGCCGTGCACGCAGCGCAGAATGTTGCGCTGTCTATGAAATGATGACGGGACTTATTGGACATGACCGCTGAAACAATTCTCCTCAGTCTGCATCTTTCCGCGCCGGAGCTCATCCTCGCGGTCGGCGCCCTTGTCCTGTTGATGGTCGGCGTCTTCTCCGGCGAGCGGTCGGGCCTTCTCGTCACCGGCCTCGCCATCGTTCTGCTGCTGGCCTCCGGCCTGTGGCTGCTCTTCGTGCCGGCAGAGGGCCTTGCCTATGGCGGGGTCTACATGGCGGACGGCTTCTCGCGCTTCATGAAGCTGGTGGCGCTGATCGGTTCGCTGGTCGCAATCTTCATGTCGATCGGCCACGCCCGCGAAAATCAGCTCGACAAGTTCGAGTTCCCGGTTCTCCTGGTGCTTGCGACCCTCGGCATCCTGCTGATGATCTCGGCCAACGACCTGATCTCGCTCTATCTGGCGCTGGAGCTGCAGTCGCTGGCGCTCTACGTCGTCGCAGCGATCAACCGCGACAGCCTGAAGTCGACCGAAGCCGGCCTGAAATATTTCGTCCTCGGCGCGCTTTCCTCCGGCATGCTGCTCTATGGCATGTCGCTGGTCTACGGCTTCACCGGCCACACCCACTTCTCCGAGATCGCCCAGGCGCTGTCCGTCGAGGGCGCGCGTTCGCTCGGACTGATCTTCGGCCTGGTCTTCATCCTCGCCGGTATTGCCTTCAAGATCTCGGCCGTTCCCTTCCATATGTGGACGCCGGATGTTTATGAAGGCGCGCCGACACCGGTGACCGCTTTCCTGGCCGCAGCGCCCAAGGTTGCCGCCATGGCGATGATGACCCGTATCGTCATCACCGCCTTCCAGCCGGTTCTGGCGGACTGGCAGCAGGTCGTCGTCTTCATCTCGATCGCCTCTATGCTGCTCGGCTCGTTTGCCGCGATCGGCCAGAAGAACATCAAGCGACTGATGGCCTATTCCTCGATCGGCCACATGGGTTATGCGCTGGTCGGTCTTGCCGCCGGCAACCAGACCGGCGTCACCGGCGTCATGCTTTACATGGTCATCTACATGGTCATGACGCTCGGCACCTTTGCGATCATCATGTCGATGCGCCGCAAGGACGGCACAGTCGTCGAAAATGTCGACGATCTCGCCGGCCTCTCCACAACGAACCCGTTCATGGCCGTGGTGCTGACGGCGCTGATGTTCTCGCTTGCCGGCATCCCGCCGCTCGCCGGCTTCTTCGCGAAGTACTTCGTCTTCGTTGCCGCCATCGAGGCCAAGCTCTATGCGCTTGCCATCATCGGCGTTCTCGCCTCGGTCGTCGGCGCCTACTACTATCTGCGTGTCATCAAGCTGATGTGGTTCGATGAGGCGACCGGCGAATTCGCTCGTGTCTCCGGAGCGCTGCGTCTGGTCTTCGGTCTCTCCGGTCTCTTCGTCACCGCCTATGTCCTCATCGGCGGCCCGATCGGCGGCGCTGCAGAGCTTGCCGCCGCGACCCTCTTTTGATGGCTTCCGACGGACGGCGCCGGATATCGCTCGGCGATTTCAGGCACGAGGCTCTGTCGGAAACATCGTCTACCAACAGCGAATGCCTTGCCCGGGCTCGGGCGGGCGATGGCGGCAATCTCTGGGTGACCGCCGAGAGGCAGACGGGCGGCCGCGGCCGCCGCGGCAGGCTCTGGGTTTCCGAGCGCGGCAATCTCTACGCTTCTCTTCTTCTGATCGACCCGGCGCCGATGGAGCGCCTTGGTTCTCTGCCGCTGGCGATCGCCGTTGCCGTGCACCAGGCGATCCGCAGGGTGCTGCCGCTGGGCGCCGAGCCGCTCGAGGTCAAATGGCCGAACGATATCCTCATCGGTCGAAAGAAGACCTGTGGCATTCTCGTCGAAGGTGAGGGGCTGCCGGACGGACGTTACGCGCTGATCGTCGGCATCGGCATCAATATCTCTGTCATGCCGGACAATCCGCTCTACCCCGTCACCTGCCTGCGTCAGCAGGGAAGTGCGGCATCGCCGGAGGAACTCTTCGCGCATCTCTTCGCCGCCACGGCGGAAGTGCTTGAAATATGGGACGAGGGCCGCGGCATCGGCGAGATCACGGCGCTCTGGCGCGCCATCGCCTGCGGCATCGGCGAAAAGATTACGGTCAATTTGCCGGACCGATCGATTTCCGGACAATTCGCCGGAATTGATGATAATGGCTTGTTGATGCTCGATACCGGCGCTGGCAGGATAATGCCCATTGCTGCCGGTGATGTGTTTTTTGGATAGCGGAAAAAACGAAAATTATGGCGAAACAGGACGAACTGGTATTCCTGCCTCTGGGCGGTGTCGGTGAGATTGGCATGAATCTCGCTCTCTACGGCTACGGCCCGCCCGAGCATCGCCAGTGGATCATGGTTGATTGCGGTGTCACTTTTCCGGGGCCCGACCTGCCGGGCGTCGACCTCGTACTGCCCGATATCCGCTTCCTCGCCAGCGAACGAAAGAACCTCAAGGCGATCATCATCACCCATGCGCATGAAGATCATTATGGTGCGCTGGCCGATCTCTGGCCAGGCCTCAACGTGCCGGTCTATGCCTCTGGTTTTACATCAGGTCTGCTCGAAGCCAAGCGCAATTACGAGAAGGCTAAGATCGGCGAAGTGCCGGTGACGCCGTTCAAGGCCGGCGATACGATCAATGTCGGCCCCTTCAGCATCGAAGGTGTGGCCGTCAACCATTCGATCCCCGAGCCGATGTCGCTGATGATCCGCACGCCGGTCGGCAATGTCATCCATACCGGCGACTGGAAGATCGATCACGAGCCTTCGCTGGGGCCGCTGACCGACGAGACCCGTTTCCGCCAACTCGGCGACGAGGGCGTGCTGGCGCTGATGTGCGATTCCACCAATGCGCTGCGCGACGGTGTTTCGCCCTCCGAGAAGGATGTGTCCGAAAGCCTGCGCAAGATCATCGAGAATGCCGAGGGCCGGGTGGCGATCACCACCTTCTCGTCGAATGTCGGGCGTATCCGCACCGTTGCCGAGGCTGCCGAGGCGGCAGGCCGCGAAGTGCTGCTGCTCGGCAGTTCGCTAAAGCGCGTCGTCGACGTCGCCCAGGATATCGGCCTGATGGAAGGTGTGAAGCCCTTCATCTCCGAGGACGAATACGGCTATATCCCGCGCGACAAGGTCGTCGTCATCCTGACCGGCAGCCAGGGCGAGGCGCGGGCAGCCCTTGCCAAGCTCTCGCGCGACGAGATGCGCAATGTGGCGTTTGCGGCAGGCGATATCGTCGTCTTTTCCTCGCGCGCCATTCCCGGCAACGAGAAGGCGATCCAGGACATCAAGAACGGCCTCGTCGAGCAGGGTGTGCACATCATCACGGATACCGAGGCATTGGTCCACGTTTCCGGCCATCCGCGCCGCAACGAGTTGCAGCGGATGTATGAGTGGACGCGGCCGAAGATCGTCGTGCCGGTGCATGGCGAGGCAACGCATCTGACGGCGCATAAGGAACTTGCCGAGCAATCCGGCATCGCCTTGGTGCCGCGGGTGCGCAACGGCGATATCCTGCGGCTGGCGCCCGGTCCCGTCGAGGTGATCGGCGAGGCGCCGCATGGCCGGATTTATAAGGATGGCACGCTGATCGGCGATTTCGACGAGATGGGTATCGGCGAGCGCAAGAAGCTCTCCTATGTCGGGCATGTCGCGGTCAACGTCGTGCTCGACGCCCGCTATGACATCGTCGGCGAACCCGACCTCATTTCGATCGGCCTGCCGACCTACGATGACGAGGGTGAGGATATGGAGGATACGCTCTTCGACGCGGCGGTCAGCGCCATCGAGAGCATTCCGCGCGCCCGCCGCAAGGATATCGACATGCTGCAGGAGGCCGTGCGCCGCGCCATCCGCTCGGCCGCGAACAACACCTGGGGCAAGAAACCTCTTGTCACCGCCTTCGTTACCAAGGTCTGAGCATGCTCGGCCGGGTCAACCATATCGCCATCGCCGTGCCCGATCTGGCCGCGGCGACGGCGGCCTATCGCGATACGCTGGGTGCTGCCGTATCGCAGCCGCAGGCTCTGCCGGAACACGGCGTCACCGTCGTTTTCGTCGAATTGCCGAACACCAAGGTCGAATTGCTGCAGCCGCTCGGAGCTGCCTCGCCGATCGCAGCCTTCCTCGAAAAGAACCCGTCCGGCGGCATGCACCACATCTGCTACGAGGTGGACGATATCCTTCTCGCCCGAGACCGCCTGGTAGACGCGGGCGCCAGGGTGCTCGGCGACGGCCAGCCGAAGACCGGCGCGCATGGCAAGCCGGTGCTCTTTTTGCATCCCAAGGATTTCTTCGGTACGCTGATCGAACTCGAACAGGCCTGAGTCCTGCTGCGGCAGAGTGATAGCCCTGCTGCGGCAGAGTGACCCGAGGGCGGCTAAACGTGTCGCCGGCTTTGAGTTGGTCGCCATTCCGCCGTATAAGGACGCGATATCAGCGCGGCATCAACGGGAACCATCATGCTCCAGATCTTTCTTCAGGGATTTGCCGTCTACTTCATCATCTGGTGGATGACGCTTTTCGCCGTCCTGCCGATCGGCCTGCGCACCCAGGCGGATGACAACGACGTCGTGCTCGGCACCGTTCCAAGCGCGCCCACCCGGTTTCGCGCCGCTTTCGTGTTTTCGCTGACGACGCTGATTTCGGCTCTGGTCTACGGCCTCTGGTACGTCTGCGACACCTATTTCGGCTGGGGCTTCGATGCCCTGCCGCAACTCGGCCCCAGCTTCTATTGAGCGTGGCTTTTGCTCAAACTTTGAGCAGATGTAAACCTATTGAAAGCGAACTTCGTCATACCAGTGTCATACTGTTGCGGCAAAGAGCTCTCGTAACGGAATGACGGTCATCCCCTAACGGAAGTCGGCCGGATTTCTGGATGGGATGGACGCCGAAAAGCCAAAAAAAAACAAGGCTAAAAGCCTTGTTTTAAGTATCGCGTGATCTGTAACCGTTGCCGGGGCTGCGACGAGCGCGCCTAAGATCTGATCCTCCCAAGACTTGACCGCGAATTCGGCAAGAATTTAACTTCCTGCCTGTTTTGTGAGCTAAAACTAGCTCAAACATTGGGCTTTGTCATTAGCTTTTTTTGCATTTTTGCTACACTCTAGCAAAATTTTTCTGTTGACAAGATTTTCGTTCAAGTCCTTATAAACACGCGCTTTTTTATGCCCCTCCATTTTGCGGGTGCGAACATGCGCTTCCGGGAGGTTGCCGGCATCCGTTGCGGGTTTCCTTCCTGCCGCGAAGCGGCTATGAACGCTCCCGACATTAACAATGGTCTTTCGATTCCGCCTGCTGCGGGATCTCAACTGCTCCGGAATCCGCCATGCGTCTGTCCCGCTATTTCATGCCCATCCTCAAGGAAAACCCCAAGGAGGCGGAAATCGTCTCCCACCGGCTGATGCTACGTGCCGGCATGATCCGTCAGCAGTCGCAGGGCATCTATTCCTGGCTGCCGCTCGGCAAGCGCGTGCTCGACAAGGTCAACGCCATTATCCGCGACGAGCAGAACCGCGCCGGCGCGATCGAGCTGTCGATGCCGACCCTGCAATCGGCCGAGCTCTGGCAGGAAAGCGGCCGATACGACGCCTATGGCAAGGAGATGCTGCGCATCAAGGACCGTCAGGATCGGCCGATGCTCTACGGCCCCACCAACGAAGAGATGGTGACGGATATTTTCCGCTCCTCCGTCAAGTCCTACAAGGACCTGCCGCTCAATCTCTATCATATCCAGCTGAAGTTCCGTGACGAGATCCGGCCGCGCTTCGGCACCATGCGCTCGCGCGAATTCATGATGAAGGATGCCTATTCCTTCGATCTGACGCGCGAAGCGGCGGAACATTCCTATAACAAGATGTTCGCGGCCTATCTCAGAACCTTCGACCGGCTCGGCCTGCGCGCCATTCCGATGCGCGCCGATACCGGCCCGATCGGCGGCAAGCTCAGCCATGAATTCATCATCCTCGCCGATACCGGCGAATCCGAGGTCTTCTGCCACAAGGATTTCGTCGATTTCGATATTCCTGGCGAACACACCGATTTCGACAGTGTCGAGGGCCTGCAGGCGATCTTCGACAAATGGACCTCGCTCTATGCGGCGACCTCGGAAATGCACGACGAGGCGGCTTTCAACGCCGTTCCCGAAGGCGACCGCTTGTCGGCGCGCGGCATCGAGGTCGGCCACATCTTCTATTTCGGCACGAAATATTCCGAGCCGATGGGCGCGAAAGTGCAGGGACCTGATGGCAAGGAACACTTCGTTCACATGGGTTCCTACGGTATCGGCCCGACACGCCTTGTTCCCGCCATCATCGAAGCATCGCATGATGATAGCGGAATCATCTGGCCGGCATCGGTCGCACCCTTCGATATCGTTGTGATCAACATGAAGGCGGGCGATCAGGCCTGTGACGATACCTGCGAGCTGATCTATGCCGCGCTGAGCAAGGCCGGCAAGGATGTGCTCTATGACGATACCGACGACCGGGCCGGCACGAAATTCGCGACCGCCGACCTGATCGGTGTACCCGTCCAGATCATCGCCGGCCCGCGCGCGGTCGCAAACGGTGAAGTGGAAGTGAAGGACCGCAAGACCGGCGCCCGCGAAACGATGACCATCGAAGCGGCGATCAATCGGTTCGTGGCTTAAGGAAACGGAGGCAAAATGGCAGAGGCAGCAGTGGACCGGAGTTCAAAATCCGGCTTGGGTCCGGCTGGCAAGCCATTTTCCACCTTTGAACGCCTCGTGGCGTGGCGTTATCTGCGCGCCCGCCGCAAGGAGGCCTTCATATCGGTCATCGCCGGCTTCTCCTTCGTCGGCATCATGCTCGGCGTTGCGACGCTGATCATCGTCATGGCCGTGATGAACGGCTTCCGCACCGAACTCGTCTCGCGCATCCTCGGCATCAACGGCCACATGATCGTCCAGCCGGTCGACGGCCCCTTCACCGATTATCCTGATCTCTCCAGCAGGCTTGCCGCAGTGCCCGGCGTCAAGATGGCGCTGCCGTTGGTGGAGGGCCAGGTGCTCGCCTCCGCCCAGGCCGGCGGCAGCACCGGCGCTCTGGTGCGCGGCGCCCGCGCCGAGGATCTGACCAAGCTCAAGATGGTCTCCGACAACATCAAGTCAGGCGATATGGTGGGGTATGCCTCCGGCGACGGCGTGCTGATCGGCACCCGCATGGCCGACCAGCTCGGTCTGCGTGTTGGTGATCTCATTACGCTGACGTCACCGGATGGCGACATTACGCCGATGGGCGTCAGCCCTCGCATCAAATCCTACAAGATCTCCGGCCTCTTCGAGATCGGCATGTCGGAATATGACTCCTCGATCATCTTCATGCCGCTCGAGGAAGCGCAGCTCTATTTCAATGCCGAGGGGCTGGTGCAGTCGATCGAGCTCTTCGTCGATAACCCCGACGATATCGACGATCTGAGGCCCAAGGTGGAGGAGGCGGCCGGCCGCCAGATCGCCATCACCGACTGGCGCCAGCGCAATCAGACCTTCTTCTCGGCGCTGCAGGTCGAGCGCAACGTCATGTTCATGATCCTGACGCTGATCGTGCTTGTCGCAGCGCTGAACATCATCTCCGGCCTCATCATGCTGGTGAAGGACAAGGGCAGCGATATCGCCATCCTGCGCACCATGGGCGCCAGCGCTGGCGCGATCATGCGCATCTTCTTCATGACCGGGGCGGCGATCGGCATCGTCGGCACCATTGCCGGTGTGCTGCTCGGCGTTCTCGTCTGCGTCAACATCGAATCCGTCCGTCAGTTCTTCTCCTGGATTTCAGGTACCGTACTCTTCAATCCGCAGGTCTATTTCCTCAGCCAGCTACCGGCCGAGATGGATCTCAGCGAAACGATCTCGATCGTCGTCATGGCGCTGACGCTCTCCTTCATCGCGACCATCTTTCCGGCCTGGCGTGCCTCCAGGCTCGATCCGGTGCAGGCCCTGCGCTACGAATAAGGAATGCCGCCTTCATGAAACGCAACGTCGTTCTCCAGCTTACCGGCGTCGAGCGCCATTACGGGCAGGGCGGTACGCTGCTCTCGATCCTGAAGGGCGCGGATTTTTCGATATCAAAAGGGGAGATTGTCGCTCTCGTCGCCCCTTCCGGCACCGGCAAGTCGACACTGCTGCATGTCGCCGGCCTGCTGGAGCATCCGGACGGCGGAGAAGTCAACATCAACGGCCATGCCTGTGACGGCCTGAGCGACGAGAAACGCACCGCCATCCGCCGCGGCGAAATCGGCTTTGTCTATCAGTTCCACCACTTGCTGCCGGAATTCTCGGCGCTCGAAAATATCATGATGCCGCAGTTGATCGCCGGGCTGTCCTGGAAGGAAGCCGGAGAGCGGGCCGGCCAGCTTCTCGATTATATGCGGATCGGCCATCGTGGCTCGCATCGCCCCGGCGAGCTTTCCGGCGGCGAGCAGCAGCGCGTTGCGATTGCCCGCGCCGTCGCCAATGCGCCGACCCTGCTTCTTGCCGACGAGCCGACCGGCAATCTCGACCCCGAAACGGCAAGCTACGTCTTCGACGCGCTGGAAGCGCTGGTGCGCCAGTCCGGCCTTGCTGCCCTCATCGCCACCCACAATCACGAACTCGCCCGCCGCATGGATCGGCGCGTGACGATCTCCGACGGCAAGATCGTCGATTTCTGAGACCGCGATCCATGGCTGTCCGGTTTGCGCCGATGGCAGCCCCTCATCGTAACCTACCGGGGTCGAGCCAGTCGTCTCGCCCCGTCCTTCGGAGCCCCGTAAAAAACGGGGCGAGGGGACGTGCCAAACGCAGCGTCGAGGTTAGAGAAAGCCGGTGCAGCATGTCCCTTCGCCCCGCGAGCGGGGAAAGTGCAGCGGGCCGCGATCAAGGGATGACCAGCCCGCCGCGATAGTCGAGCATATAGGCCTTCTGGCCATCGACCATGATGCATTCATGGCCGATGAACCGCTCGCAGCCGCCTTCGCTGCTGTCGATATAGCGGCCGAACGGATGGTCGAATTCCATCCCGCCAAGAAACCGGCCCTCGCGATACATCGCCGAAAGTGCCGTCTTGATCACCGTTCCCGCTGCTGCGCCGTCGATGAGATCAGGTGCAATGACGCAGCCGAAATAATTCATCGCCCAGACGGGCTCGTCGGCAAGCCACACCACTTCCTGTCCGGCGAAATCGGTCCCGCCGAAATAGCTGTCGAGATAGCGCCAGTCGCCGCGTTCGTAACCGATATCGTGGGCACCCGGCCGACAGGGCGCGCGTGCCACGCCGCCGCCGACATAGGTCGCAGCCTTCGCCTCCACGACGAATTCGTTCAGCATCGCAATATCGACCATGTCATTCTCCTGTCAGCCCGATGCTGGCAAATACGCCGCGGCATGTAAAGAACAAAAAGAGAACATATGCCGGAAATAAGAGTCGCCCTGAGGAGGTCTGCCGCCTGAGCACCATGACCGATCTGCGGCGGATCGGGAAAGGCAACGCTGCTGCCGATCACGTCGAGCGCGGCCCCTTAGCCGATTCGGCGCCTATTTCCTGGGATTTTCAAACACAAGAAAGAAGGAAAAGATTCCTGTTGACAACAGAACATACATGGAACAAATTGAAAACATAACGAGTAAAGGAGAGCCCGATGACTGACATGATCCGTGATATCGCAGCATTCACCTCCATCGCAATGTTCGTTGCCAGCTTCTCGCTCATCGTCATGGCGCTCTAAAGTTTTCAGGGGACCGCGTGGTAATCATGCGGTCCGGACCCGAGACTTCTTCTGGACATCATCGCCCTCTATGCCGACAATGCGTCCGATTCATTCGGGTGATTGGGAAGGCATGTCATGGCGGATACGGCAAAGGGTTCAACGGGTGAGGCGACCGGCGGCACGCCGGGTTTCATCCACCTGAGGGTCCATTCCGCCTATTCGCTTCTCGAGGGCGCCCTGCCGCTGAAGAAGATCCTCTACAAGGCGACCGGCGACAGCCAGCCGGCGATTGCGATTACCGACACCAACAATCTGTTCGTCGCCCTCGAATTCTCCCAGAAGGCGATGGAGGAAGGCCTGCAGCCGATCATCGGCTGCCAGGTCTCGATCGACATGGAAGACGGGCTGGAAACGGAAAAGCGCGGCGGCCAGCAGGCCCTGGTCAAGCTGCCGTCGATCGTTCTTCTCGCCGCGACGGATGCCGGTTACGAACGGCTGGTCGATCTCGTCAGCCGGGCCTATCTCGGCGGCGAGAGCAACCAGGCCGTTCATATCAGCGCCTCCTGGCTGGAGGAGGCAGGCACGGAAGGGCTGATCGCATTGAGCGGTGCCTTGACCGGGCCGGTCGACGTGGCGATCAAGGAAGGCCATCCCGCTCAGGCGGAAGTCCGGTTGCTCACGCTGAAGCGCCTCTTCGGCGACAGGCTCTATGTCGAGCTGCAGCGCCACGGCACCTACGACAAGCGGCACGAGCAGAAGATTATCGGGCTCGCCTATGCCCACGACCTGCCGCTGGTTGCGACCAACGAGGCATTCTTTCCGACCCGCGACGATTACGACGCCCATGATGCGCTGATGGCGGTCGCGCACAATGCCATCGTCTCCGACGACAGCCGCTTTCGCCTGACGCCGGATCACTATCTGAAGAGCCGGGCCGAGATGGTCAAGCTCTTCGCCGACCTGCCGGAAGCGCTGGAAAATACAATCGAGATCGCCACCCGCTGCTCCTTCGTGCTGAAGACGCGAAAGCCGATCCTGCCACGCTTCACCGGTGCGACCGACGATGCCGAGGAGGCCGAACGCGCCGAGGCGAGCGAGCTGCGCCGCCAGGCGGTCGAAGGCCTGGACATGCGGCTTGCAACGCTCGGCATGTCGCCGGGTTACGAGGAAAGGGATTATCGCGAACGGCTGGATTTCGAACTCAGCGTCATCGAGCGCATGCGTTTCCCTGGCTACTTCCTGATCGTTGCCGACTTCATCAAATGGGCCAAGCAGCATGACATTCCGGTCGGTCCCGGCCGCGGTTCGGGCGCCGGTTCGCTGGTCGCCTATGCATTGACGATCACCGACGTCGATCCCTTGCGTTTTTCGCTGCTCTTCGAGCGCTTCCTCAATCCGGAACGCGTCTCGATGCCCGACTTCGACATCGACTTCTGCCAGGACCGCCGCGAAGAGGTGATCCGCTACGTCCAGGCCAAATATGGCCGCGAGCAGGTGGCGCAGATCATCACTTTCGGTTCGCTGCAGGCACGCGCCGCCCTTCGCGATGTCGGCCGCGTGCTTGAGATGCCCTATGGCCAGGTCGACAAGATCTGCAAACTCGTGCCGAACAATCCCGCCAATCCGACGCCGCTCTCCAAGGCGATCGAGGAGGAGCCGAAGCTGCAGGAGGAGGCGGCAAAGGAACCGGTTGTCGCGCGCCTGCTCGACATCGCCCAGAAGATCGAGGGGCTTTACCGCCATGCCTCGACCCATGCCGCCGGCATCGTCATCGGCGACCGGCCGCTTTCCAAACTGGTGCCGATGTATCGCGATCCGCGTTCGGACATGCCGGTCACCCAGTTCAACATGAAATGGGTGGAGCAGGCGGGCCTCGTCAAGTTCGACTTCCTCGGCCTGAAGACGCTGACCGTGCTGAAGGTCGCAGTCGATTTCGTCGCCAAGCTCGGTATCAAGGTCGATCTCGCAGCCATTCCTCTCGACGACAAGAAGACCTACGAGATGCTGTCGCGCGGCGAGACGGTCGGCGTGTTCCAGGTGGAAAGTGCAGGCATGCGCAAGGCGCTGATCGGCATGAAGCCGGACTGCATCGAGGACATCATCGCGCTGGTGGCGCTCTATCGTCCGGGCCCGATGGAGAATATCCCGACCTACAATGCCCGCAAGCACGGCGACGAAGAGCTGGAATCGATCCATCCGATGATCGACCACCTGCTCAAGGAAACGCAAGGCGTCATCGTCTATCAGGAACAGGTGATGCAGATCGCCCAGGTACTATCAGGCTATTCTCTGGGCGAAGCCGATCTTCTGCGTCGCGCCATGGGTAAGAAGATCAAGGCCGAGATGGACCAGCAGCGCGAACGCTTCGTCGTTGGCGCCGTCAAGAATGGTGTGTCGAAACCGCAGGCCGACAATATCTTCGAGCTGCTGGCGAAGTTCGCCAATTACGGCTTCAACAAGTCGCATGCCGCCGCCTATGCCATCGTCTCCTACCAGACGGCCTACATGAAGGCGCATTATCCGGTCGAATTCCTCGCCGCCTCGATGACGCTCGACATGTCCAACACGGAAAAGGTCAATGATTTCCGCCAGGACGCCAAGCGCCTCGGCATCGAGGTGATCGCGCCCTCGGTGCAGAGCTCCTTCCGCCATTTCGAGACCGGAGACAACCGCATCTATTACGCGCTCGCCGCCCTCAAGGGCGTCGGCGAATCCGCCGTCGACCATATCGTCGAGGTGCGTGGCGACAAGCCCTTTGCCAGTATTGAGGATTTCTGCCTGCGCATCGATCCGCGCCAGGTCAATCGTCGCGTGCTCGAAAGCCTGATCTATGCCGGCGCCTTCGATTGTTTCGACATGGACCGCGCCCAGCTGGCAGCCGGCCTCGACCGTGTTCTCGGTTATGCCCAGCGTGCCCAGGAGAACAAGCTGAGCGGCCAGTCGGACATTTTCGGCAGTACGCTGACGTCGGGGCCCGAGAAGATCTCTTTGCCGCCGTTCTCGCCCTGGCTCCCCTCCGAGCGGCTGCTCAAGGAATTCCAGGTGCTGGGCTTCTATCTGACGGCCCACCCGCTCGATTCCTACAACAACATCTTGCAGAAGATGCGGGTGCAGACCTTTGCCGAATTTTCTGCCGCCATCAAACAGGGCGCGGCCAATGCGCGGCTTGCCGGTACGGTCATCTCGAAGCAGGAGCGCAAGACCCGCACCGGCAACAAGATGGGCATCATCGTCTTTTCGGATTCTTCGGGCCAGTTCGAAGCGGTGCTGTTTTCGGAAATGCTGAACCAGTATCGCGACGTGCTCGAATCGGGAAAATCCTTCGTGCTGACCGCGACGGGCGAGGAGCGGCCGGAGGGTATCGGCCTGCGCATCCAGACGATCCAGTCGCTGGAGGAAAAGTCGCTGCAGATGCAGAAGGCGCTGCGCGTCTATGTCCGAGATTCCGGACCGCTGAGGATGGTCGCCGCCCATCTGAACGCCAAGGGCGACGGCCTCGTCTCCTTCATCGTCATCAAGGAGGATGGCAAACGCGAGGTGGAAGTGGCGCTGTCGGAGAAATACCGCATCACGCCGGAGATCGCCGCCGCCCTTCGCGCCGCGCCCGGCGTCGTCGACGTCGAGCTCGTCTGATTACCCGCGGGTGATCGTGATGAAATCCGTGCCTTCGCCGGTCTCCCGGCCGAGGCCGGTATCGGAGATCGTCAGCGTCGAGCCCGGCGCGATGAGGGCGTCGATCATGCGGCGGGTCTCGTCGGGGATGGTAATCCGGCTGAGCGCACGGGCGATCGGCTTGCCTGTGATGATCGAGCTTTCCTGATTGGTGATGCCGAGCCGCTTCATCGCCTCGCGGGAGAGATTGTTCATGAGCGTGATGCCGAGCCAGTCCGCTGTGCCGGCCTTTGCATCGACGGCATGCAACGTGAAGAAATGCGTGCCGAGCGCCAGTCCCGGATCGGCGATCGTCACCGGCGCTTCGAAGAGGGGCTTGAAGGCCTGCCGCACCATGATGACGCCGTTCGGCGGCTCACCCTTGCCAGCCGCGGCATAGACTTCCCTGAGGAGCGTGTCGGAGACCAGGTTCCTGTCGGCGGCGAATTCCGTCGGCCGCAATGTCTTGAAAGCCTTGATCGCCTGCACCGTCGACGGACCGAGCAAGCCGTCCGGATTGCCGGCGGAAAAGCCGAGCTTGTTGAGCAGGGTCTGGATGTCGATCACCGTCTCGCGCAGCGTCCGGCGCGTAACAAGCATGCTGATCGGCTCGGACGGCGGCTCGGGTTCGGGTGCTGCAATCGGCGGCGCTGCCGGCATCGGCATCGCAGCCGTGTCGTTCATCGCCACCTGCACCGGCTTCTCGGGGCTGTGGGGCATGGAGGGCCGCAGTTCGACATCCGAAAGCAGCGGCATCGCCGCCGGTGCATCCGGATGAAAAAGTGTCGGATGGTCGATCGGTTGCGGCGCCAGTTCACCGTCGCTGATAATGACGGGGACACCGCGGTCGGTCATCCCATAGAGCATTTTTGCGAAGGCGCCGGGCATGCGTACGCAGCCATGCGAGGCCGGATAACGCGGCACCGAATTGGATTCGTGCAGGGCGATGCCGGACCAGGTCAGCCTTTGCATGAACGGCATCGGGGCGTTGGAATAGAGATTGGATTCGTGGTATTTCTGCTTTTCCAGCACCGAAAAGATGCCGCTCGGCGTCGTGTGGCCGTCCTTGCCGGTCGAGACCTTCGAGGTCGCAACGACCTCGGTGCCATCATAGACCGCAAGCGACTGCTTGTCCTTCGAGACGATGATCTGCAGCGTGCGCGCATCCGCGGCAAGAGCAGGGTGCACGAGTGCGGTGGCCGACAGCAAGCCGAGGCCGAAGACGAGACGCGAGAACATGATACCCAACCATACGCAATACTTGCCCGGCACATTATGGGACGAAGTTTAAGGAAGATTTTATAGGCCGGATCGTCGATAGGCCTCACGCTTTAGTGATCGCGCTTGCCGCTGCCGAAGGTGTAGCCGGTCTCGACCGTCTTCTTGCCGAACTTGTCGCGCAGCTTGTCCATCGCCGCTTCGGCTGCCGCCCGCCGGCCCGATTGCTGGTCGATCAGATCGGGCGGATCGGCGCGGGTGGTGTCGCCGAGATCGGTGACGCCGATGCCGATCAGGCGGAACTTCGTACCATCAGTCTCTTTTTCGAGAAGCTCGAGCCCGGTGCGGAAGATCCTGTCGGCAAGCTGGGTCGGGTCTTCGAGCTTGCGGTTGCGGGTGCGCGATTTGAAATCGGCGCTTTTCATCTTCAGCACCACGGTCTGGCCGGCAATGTCGTTTTTCTTCAGCCGCCAGGACACCTTTTCGGAAAGGTTGCGCAGGATCGGCACCAGATCGTCATAACGCGAGATGTCGTCGAAGAAGGTCGTCTCGGCCGATACGCTCTTGGCCGCATCGTTGAGATGCACCTCGCGGTCGTCGATGCCGCGCGACAGCCGTGCGAGCCGTTGGCCGATACTGCCGTAGCGGCGCATCAGGTCGCTTTCTTCCATCTGCTGCAACTGGCTGATGGTGCGGATGCCGTCCGCCTCCAGCGTCGCCGCAAAGGCTTTGCCGACGCCCCAGATCGTGGTGACGGGACGCGGTGCCAGGAACTCGACCGCTTCCTCGCGGCCGATGACCGAAAAACCGCGTGGCTTCTGCAGATCGGAAGCGACCTTGGCGAGGAATTTGCAATAGGAAAGCCCGACCGAAACGGTGATGCCAATCTCCCTTTCGATGCGACGGGCGAATCTGGCCAGCGTGCGCGCCGGCGGATCGTGATGCAGCCTCTCCGTGCCGCCAAGCTCCAGGAAGGCCTCGTCGATCGAAAGCGGCTGCACCAGCGGCGTCAACTCTTGCATCAATGCGCGCACCTCGCGCCCGACCCTGACATATTTTTCCATGTCGGGACGGATGACGATCGCCTGCGGGCAGGCTTCCAGCGCCTTGAACATCGGCATGGCCGAACGCACGCCGTGGATGCGGGCGATATAGCAGGCGGTGGAGACGACGCCGCGTTTGCCGCCGCCGATGATGACGGGCTTGTCGGCAAGTTCCGGATTGTCGCGTTTCTCCACCGCTGCGTAAAAGGCGTCGCAATCGATATGCGCAAGCGTCAAGGCGTAGAGTTCGCGGTGGCGCACGAGACGGGGGCTGCCGCAGGAAACGCAACGGCGCGCCTCGCCCTTCTGCTCGGCAAGGCAGTCGCGACAGAAGCCGGGTGTCTTGTCAGGCGTGGGCGTCATCATGGGAACAAAGATTGAACATTGTGAGGTTACGCCTTAAGCTTCCGAGTCACAAGATAGGGTGGAAGCTTTGCCTTTGGATAACGATCTTCGTTTCGAGCCGGTAACGCCAGAACGCTGGGATGACTTCGAAACCGTGTTCGGGCCGCAGGGTGGCTTCTATAACTGCTGGTGCGTCGCGTTGCGCCTGCCACATGCGGTGAGGACCAAGATGGCGGCCAACGAGCGCAAGGCGCATATGCGGGAGCGGATCAAGGCGGGTCCGCCGCCTGGCATCCTCTGTTATGCCGACGGCGCGCCGGTCGCCTGGGTGCAGGTCGGGCCGCGCCACGACGTGCCGCAGTTCAATTCGCCGCGCACCGTCTCGCGGCCGCAGGAGGAGGGCGATGCGCATGATCCATCCATCTGGGCCGTCAGTTGCTTCTTCCTGCTGCCCAAACTGCGCGGCAAGGGAATGAGCCACCACCTGCTCGCCGGGGCGATCGACCATGCTCGGCGCCAGGGAGCGCGGCTGCTCGAAGCCTGTCCGATCGATCATGTGAAGCAGTCGAAATCCGTGACGCTCTGCATCGGCTCGACGGCGATCTTCGATGCCGCCGGTTTCGAGACGGTAGCACGGCGCAAGGACGGCCGTCCGCTCATGCGGCTGGAACTGCGTGCGTGAAGGTGCCGGAAACAAAATGCGCCTCGATCAGCTCGGCCGCATGCGTCCAGTCGGTGGCGCGGGCGATGTCGTCAGCGGCGGCCGGTGCGAAACGATGGACGGGCGAGTTCGGCATCAGGTGAATCAGCAGGCAATCGGCGACGTGATCCCTAACGGAATGCAGATTGCGCGCCATATCATCGATGAAGACGACGGGAAGGGAGCGGCTGGCATGCAATGCGTGAACGATCGGCCCCTTGGGTTGTTCGGTGGCAAGCAGCGGAAAGACGAGGCCCATCCTATCGAGCAGGCGACGACGCTGGTTCTGGAACCGCGGCTGCATGGCTGTCAGGAAAAGTACATCGGCCTCTTCCGAAAGCCGGTCGAGCGTTTCGACGACGCGGTCGAGCGGCGTCTGCCACAGCTCTTGGGCATCGAAGAATTCCTCGATCAGCCGGCTGACCTCTTGATCCTCGATCTCCGCGCCGTCGGCTTGCGAGACGATGTTGCCGTGCAGCCGGAACGATCGCGGCAGAAACGCGTGGCCCTGGCTCTGAAGGAAAAGCTGGAAGGGACCGATGAACTGCAGCACGACGTTGTCGACGTCGCAGACGATCAACGGCCGTTCGCCGAGGCGGATATGCGAGATGTCGAATTCCCCGGAGGTCACGGTCAGTATTCTCCGGAATCGAGGCCCGGCGAAGAGAAATGCCGCCAGGCCGCCGTCACGGTCTCCGGGCTGATCCCGCTCGCCGCGCAGAAGGCCATCGCCGTCGGTTCATGGTTCATCAGGAAATCCATCATGCCGGCGAGGAATCCGGGATCGTCGACGGCGTTGCGCACTTGGCCGGGCGCTACACCCGTCAGGGCAAGAAAGCGGCCGAACATGTCGGGATCGTCGGCAAGCCAGCCGAGCACGGCGATCGCCGTCTCGTGCGGGTCGGCGGCCTGTTGTTTCGAAGTCTTGAAGTTGCTTTGCATTTCGCTGGGTAAGTTACCTTTTCTTCAACCAAATACCGGTAGCGTGCACTATCGGTTTCACGCAGCTTTTGTCCGCATGTGCCTTTCTCATGGGACGAACCGCTGCGCGAACGGACGTAGGGACAGCTTGTCATGCCCAAACAGGTGATGATTGTAGAAGATAACGAGCTCAACATGAAGCTCTTTCGCGACCTCATCGAGGCGTCCGGTTATACGACGATCCAGACCAGAAACGGTATGGAGGCGCTCGATCTGGCGCGCAAGCATCGCCCCGACCTTATCCTGATGGATATTCAGCTTCCCGAAGTCTCCGGCCTCGAAGTCACGAAATGGCTGAAGGAAGACGACGAGTTGCACGTGATTCCCGTCATCGCCGTTACGGCTTTCGCGATGAAGGGGGACGAGGAGCGGATCCGCCAGGGCGGCTGCGAGGCCTATGTTTCCAAGCCTATCTCGGTTCCGAAATTCATCGAGACGATCAAGACCTATCTGGGCGATGCCTGACGCATCGGAAAGACGCTTATGACTGCGCGAATACTGGTGGTTGACGATATTCCGGCCAACGTGAAGCTGCTCGAAGCGCGGCTGCTTGCGGAGTATTTCGACGTGATGACCGCAGCCGACGGCTACACGGCACTGGCGATCTGCGAGCGCAACCAAGTCGATCTCATCCTGCTCGACATCATGATGCCCGGCATAGATGGTTTCGAGGTCTGCGAGCGGCTGAAGGCCAGCCAGAGGACTGCCCATATTCCAGTCGTCATGGTCACCGCGCTCGACCAGCCGACCGATCGCGTACGCGGCCTGAAGGCTGGCGCTGACGATTTTCTCACCAAGCCGGTCAACGATCTGCAGCTGATCTCCCGGGTGAAGAGCCTGCTACGGCTGAAGACGTTGAGTGATGAGCTGCGCATCCGCGCCGACACCGCCCATACGATGGGCATCGACGACCTCACGCGGGCGGGCGAAGGCCGCGCCGACGAGACAGCTCAGGTCCTGCTCGTCGACGGCCGCGCCAATTCGCAGGAGCGCATCATCAAGGCGCTGAAGCCCGTCGCCGACGTCCTTGCCCTCTCCGATCCGCAGGCCGCCCTCTTCGAGGCGGCCGAAAGCGCGTTTGATCTCGTCATCGTCAACGCCAACTTCGACGATTACGATCCGCTTCGCCTCTGTTCGCAGCTGCGCTCGCTGGAGCGCACCCGTTTCCTGCCGATCCTGATCATCACAGAGCAGGGCGCTGACGAGATGGTCGTGCGCGCGCTCGATCTCGGCGTCAACGACTACATCATCCGCCCAGTCGATCCGAACGAACTGGTTGCCCGCAGCCTGACGCAGATCCGCCGCAAGCGCTACAACGACCGCCTGCGCGCCAGCGTCAAGCAGACGATCGAGCTTGCCGTGACCGATCCGCTGACCGGCCTTTATAACCGGCGCTATCTCGACAATCACCTCAACGTGCTCTTCAACCGTTCGATGGCGCGGGGCAGGCCGCTTTCGGTGCTGATCACCGATATCGACCGCTTCAAGCAAGTGAACGACACCTACGGCCATGACGGCGGCGACGAGGTGCTGCGGGAATTTTCAAATCGCGTCCGTTCGACCATCCGCGGCGCCGATCTCGCCTGCCGCTACGGTGGTGAAGAATTCGTTGTCGTGATGCCCGACACCTCGCCGGAAATTGCCGCCGCCGTCGCCGAGCGCCTTCGTGCGGCGATCGAAAACGCTCCCTTCATGCTGAAACACTCTGGGGAAGCGCTGAACGTCACGGCTTCCTTCGGCATCGCCTCGCGTATTGCGTCGGTACTGACCCCGGACCAGCTGATGAAACAGGCGGATCTGGCTCTTTACGAGGCCAAGAATACCGGCCGAAACCGTGTGGTCGCCGCGGCCGCGTGACGAATCACTTGCCGCCATACGGCGCCATTTGCGGGTTTTCCACTGCGGTAAGCCAATTGTTACCGATTTTTAATCTTCGCCTGTGCAACGCGGGGCGAAAAATTTGGAATTCAATAGCCCAAAAATGGACTCGCCGCGTTGCTCCGGATGTGTTGGCGCTAGATAGTCTTGAGAGTGTCAGGCCGTAGCTCAAAATGAAACGAAGACTATAAAAAATGCCTGCCGCCAACAGGGCCAAATAGATTGCGGCGACGTCACCTCACGTAAGGGGAGGGCAGGCGTAAGTTGTTAAGTTATATTGTCGAATTTCTTCGAAGGGTGAAGTGCTACGCTTCAAGCTCAAGCAGAGCCGATCAATCTTTGTATGTCCCAAATCTGGACTTTTAACCATAGAATCAAGATAAGAAAATTCATCATTAAGAATTTGTTGATTTTCTTTCATTTTTGCGCAAATTATCGGCTCATAAGAGAAGCGCTCCCGTTGAGGAGTTGTCGATACCCCATGATGCTCAGGTCCGCCGCATCTCCTGGGTCGTGGGGTCGGTCGGCTAGTAGGCAAGTTATAGCGGTTCCTCGTGCCGTTTTGCATGCTGGCCGACCCCCTTTCACGAAAACGCCGCCACTTCCCGAAGATGGAAGGGCGGCGTTTTGTCTGTTTGCGCTATCATTTTTTTAAAGACGATTAATCAGGGCAATAAAAAGCGCGCAACCCGAAGGCGCGCGCTTTTTTTTGAAATCCGTCAGGCCAAGTGATTACTTGATCTTGGTTTCCTTGAACTCGACATGCTTCTTCGCAACCGGGTCGTACTTCGTCTTCGTCATCTTGTCCGTCATCGTGCGGCTGTTCTTCGTGGTGACGTAGAAGAAACCGGTGTCGGCCGTCGACAGCAGCTTGATCTTGATTGTTGTAGCCTTGGCCATGGTCGTCCTGCCTTTAAGAAAATGAAAGCCGTGGAAGCCGGATGGGCTCCACGGCAAATCCTGGCGCGAAACTACGAATCCCGCCCGAAAAGTCAAGCCCGTTTTCGAATGAACATCAGTCTGACGCCGGAAAGTAGGGCGTAAAGACCGAAGAAAGCGGCAATCGCCCAGGCAAAACCGTTATTTCCAGCGACATCGATCGCTGCGCCGATCGCCTGCGGCCCGGCCACGGTTCCCATCGCATAACAGAAGACAAAGGCAGCATTGGCCGCGGCAAGATCGGAGCCCGTCAGCCGCGAGCCGAGATGGCTGAGGCCGACCGTATAGAGGCCTGAGACGCAGCCACCCCAGAAAAGCAGGAGCCCGGCCATCAGCAGCCAGTTGTCGAGCAACAGCGGCAACATCATCGAGCCGATGAAGCCCATCAGCGCCATGCCGGCCAGAAGCGGCCGCTTGTCGGCGATACGGTCGGAAAGCAGGCCGAGCGGGATCTGAAAGATGACGTTGCCGACGCCCATCATGGTGAGCAGAAGTGCGGCCTGCGATTCGGTGAAATGGGCGCGCACGGCAAAGATCGGGAAAAGCGACAGCCCGCCCGCTTCGACAGCGCCGAAGATGAAGACCGCTGCCGTCGCCGTCGGAACCAGGAATACGTAGCGCATGAAATGCAGCTCCGGTTTTTCCTCGAGCACCGGGCTTTCGTCGCGGGCGATGAAGATCGGGATGGCGGCAAGCAGTATGGCGCCGGCGCCGATCAGGAAGGGGAAGATGCCGTCGCTGCCGAGGATCGAAAAGAGCAGCGGTCCGGCCGCGAAGCCAAGGGAAAGCACCGTCGCATAGATGCCGAGCACAAAGCCGCGCTTGGAAGGCGGCGAAGCGGCGTTGATCCAGAATTCGGAGAGGATGAACAGCGTCGTCGTCGCGCCGTGGAAGGCGAAACGCAGCGGAAACCACATCCAGAAATCCTGGGCGTAATAGAAACCGAGCGCGCTCAGTGCTGAAATCAGCACGGCCCAGATCATTGTCGGCGCAACGCCGTATTTATGGGCGAGCTTGGTGGTAACAGGTGCGGCGGCCATCGCCGCGACCCCGGCCATCGCCGTGTTGAGCCCGATCAGGGTTGACGAGATGCCGCGTTTTTCGAGGATGATGCTGAGGAGGGGCAGACCGAGGCCGATTGCTATGCCAACGGCTGATATGGACGAGATGGCTGCCACCAGAGAAGGCCAATGGATTTCTTCGACATCGCCCGGTGTGCCGGTTCTCGGCTGAGACATTTATCCATCCTTAGAGAGGTGCGCGAACGAATCGGCCGATCCCGTCCGATAGATAGACACGGACGTGCCAAATCCAGGTGACGGATGCCGCTTCGCAGTATTTCCGATGTGAGTGACCATCTGCGGAATGTAAAGCCCGTTCGGGCAAGAAATGCTAACCATGTCAGGTCTTGAGGATCGTTGGCTCCCGCATTTGGGTGGTGGTCGGTGGAGGGCTGGCACTACACGTTAAATATGTCTGGAAGGTGAAGGCGCTAATTCGGCCGGCCGGGGATGTCATAATCGTCCGGACCGTCACTCTCGCCACCGAAGCCGTGCATGCGCAGCGCCCATTGCAGGCCGATGACCCCGCCCTTGATCGGCTGGATCGAGGCAAGCGCGGTGATGACGGTGATCGGCGCCCAGATGGCCAGATGGACCCAGACCGGCAGCACGAAAGTCAGGTCGGTCAGCATATAGCCGCCGACCACGACGTGGCCGAGGACGAGGATGACGATATAGGGCGGCAGGTCGTCGGCGCGTTGGTGATGCATCGCCTCGCCGCAAGCGGCGCAATGATCGACCGGCTTCAGGAAGGCGCGAAAGAGCTTGCCGTTGCCGCAGGCCGGGCAGCGGTTCATCAGCCCGCGCATGATGGAGCGCCCAAGCGGACGCTCGACCTCGGGCGTATCGCCGTAGCGGACGACCGGATCGGTCGGTGTGCTCATCGCATGTTCCTCTTCGGATCTAAACATGTCGCGCAAACTGTACTGCGGTTTCGCGATAACGACACGCGTGAAAACAAGGACCTACAGCGCGGGGAGCCAATCTGAAAGTTTAGTGCCGTCCGCGCGGCGGCCTCGTTCCCGGCTTCTTGCGAACCTGGCCCCTGTCGCGGCGCCCCGCCTTGTGGAAGGAGCGCATCGCCGCCGGCATTTCGCGGCCCTCGCTGATCATCTCGAAACGCAGTGCACCGGCAAGCGGGATCGCTTCGGCAAGTTTCACGGTGACGCTGTCGCCCAGGCGATAGCCAAGCCCGGTCTTTTCACCCGAGAGTGCCTGATGCGCCTCGTCATAGATGAAATAATCGTTGCCGAGCGTAGATATAGGAACGAAACCGTCGGCACCATAGTCCGGCAGGGCGATAAAAAGCCCCGATTTCGTCACGCCCGAAATCCGCCCGGCAAATTCCTCGCCGACGCGGCCGCTGAGGTGATGCGCGATCAGCCGGTCGACGGTTTCGCGCTCGGCTGCCATGGCCCGGCGCTCGAAGGTCGAGATTTCGGCGGCGATATCGTCGAGCGCTGCCTCTTCTTCGGGCGTGATGCCGCCTTCGCCGAAGCCGAGCGAGCCGACGAGGGCGCGATGCACGATGAGGTCGGCATAACGGCGGATCGGCGAGGTGAAGTGGGCGTATTTCATCAGGTTGAGGCCGAAATGGCCGATATTCTCCGGGCCGTAGATCGCCTGGCTCTGCGAACGCAGCACCATCTCGCTGACCATGGTCTGATGCGGCGTGCCGTCCGCCTTCGCCAGAATGCCGTTGAAGTTGTTGGCGCGCATGTTGCCGCCCTTGGCAAGCGAGATGCCGAGCGTGGCCAGGAACTCGCGCAGGATCTCCTGCTTGGCAAGGGTCGGGCCGTCATGGATGCGGTAGATCAGCGGCTGACGCTTCTTTTCGAGCGTCTCGGCGGCGCAGACGTTCGCCTGGATCATCATCTCTTCGATCAGCTTATGCGCATCGAGCCGTGGCGGCACGACGACCCGGTCGACCGTGCCGTCGGCCTTCAGCAGGATTTTGCGCTCCGGCATATCGAGTTCCAACGGCTGGCGCCGGTCGCGTCCACGCTTCATCACCTCATAGGCGTGCCAGAGCGGCTTCAGGATCGACTCGAGCATCGGTCCGGTCTGATCGTCCGGGTTCCCGTCGATGGCTGCCTGCGCCTGCTGGTAGGAGAGCTTGGCGGCACTCTTCATCATGATGCGATGGAAAGTATGGCCGATCTTGCGGCCTTCCCCGGAAAAGCTCATGCGCACGGCGAGCGCCGGGCGGTCGACGCCTTCCTTCAGCGAGCAGAGATCGTTGGAGATGCGCTCGGGCAGCATCGGCACGACACGATCGGGGAAATAGACGGAGTTGCCGCGCTTCAGCGCCTCGCGGTCGAGCGGCGAATTGGGTCGGACATACCAAGAGACGTCGGCGATCGCGACGGTGACGAGGACGCCGCCGGGATTGTCGGGCGAGGGATCGTGCTCGGCATAGACGGCGTCGTCATGGTCCTTGGCGTCGGCGGGGTCGATGGTGATCAGCGGCACGTCGCGCCAATCCTCGCGATGCGACATGCTGGCGGGCCTTGCTGCGTCCGCCTCGGCGATAACGGCCGGCGGGAAGACATGCGGGATGCCATGCGCATGGATTGCGATCATCGAGATCGCCTTTTCCGAACCGACGGAACCGACGACGGAAAGCACCTTGGCGCGCGGCAGGCCGAAACGGCCGAGACGGGCGATTTCGACTTCGACCAGGTCGCCGTCCGTGGCGCCGCCGGTGAAGTCGGGATCGATCACCATCTCCTCGCCGCGCCGTTCGATCGGCAGCAGCCGGCCGCCGCCGCCGGGTGCTGTGCGGAAAACGCCCATCGAGGCGCCGCGGCGCCTGTCGATCACTTTGATGATCCGCGCCGTATAGGCCGGCCCGCCGCGATCGACAGCCGGGAAGATCTTCGCCAGGATGCGGTCGCCGAGCCCGGCGACGGGCGCCTTGCCCTTGCCCTGGCGGCCTGCGGGCGATTGCTGGCGGATGGCGACGGCGGGTGCTACGCCCTGGTCCTCCGGCCATTCCGCCGGCCGGCCGATCAGATCGCCGTCCTTGTCGCGCGTGGTGATATCGAGAACGGTGACAGGCGGCAGTGCACCGGGCCGGATCAGCGACTTGCGGTTCTTCTGCAGCATGCCTTCCTGCTCGAGCTCCTGCAGCATGTGCTTGAGCTCGACGCGGTTGTCGCCTTTCAGGCCGAAAGCCTTGGCGAGTTCACGCTTGGACGCTTTCTGCGGATGATCGGCGATGAAGCGCAGGATCACCTCGCGCGAAGGCAGCGCGCCGTGGACGATGTTCAGCGGCTCGACGGCGGGAGCGTCCTTGCCGGTGCGGCCGGTCTTGCCCGGGCGCTTGCCCGCAGGGTTCGTTCTCTCGCGCGGTATTCTGCTCACGTCAGCCCTTTTTCGATTTCGCGGCCGCTTTCGCCTTCGTTGCCTTCGGTTTGGCGGCCGTCTTGGTGCTCTTGGCTTCGGCGGCTGCGGCCTTCGGCTTGGCTTTCGCCTTGGCAGCCTTGCCCGCAGGGGCCTTGCCGGCCTTCTCCGCGATCAGCGCAAGCGCCTCCTCGACGGTGATCGCCTGGGGATCCTTGCCCTTCGGCAGTGTGGCGTTGACCTTGCCCCAGTTGACATAAGGGCCGTACTTGCCGTCGCGAACGGTGATGGCGCCGCCATCAGGATGATCGCCGAGCGTCTTCAGCGCTGCCGGCGTGCCGCGCGCACCCCGGCCCGGGGCCTGTTTCGCCTTTTCGGCGATAACAGTCACGGCGCGGTTGAGGCCGACCGAGAACACGTCCTCGACGGTTTCCAGATTGGCGTAGGAACCGTCATGCAGGAGGAACGGCCCATAGCGGCCGATGCCGGACGAGATCATCTTGCCCGATTCGGGATGTTTGCCGATATCGCGCGGCAGCGAGATCAGCGCCATCGCCTTTTCATAATCGATGTCCTCGGGCTTCCAGCCCTTCGGCAGCGAAGCGCGTTTGGCTTCCTTGCCGTCGCCGCGCTGGATATAGGGGCCGAAGCGGCCGGAACGCAGCGTCAGCTCCTCGCCGGTCGTCGGATCGGTGCCGAGGTTCTTCGGCTCGTTGAGCGCAGCACCGTCTGCATCTCCGCCGTTTTCGGAGGAGAGCTGGCGTGTGTAGTTGCAGTCCGGATAATTGGAGCAGCCGACGAAGGCGCCGTATTTGCCGAGCTTCAGCGACAGGTTGCCGGTGCCGCAGACCTGACAGATGCGCGGGTCGCTGCCGTCCTCCCGTTTCGGGAAGACGAGGGGTGCCAGCGCCTCGTTCAGCGAATCGAGCACGTTGGTGACGCGCAGTTCCTTGGTGTCCTCGATCTGGGCGAAAAAATCCTTCCAGAAATCGCGCAGCACCTGCTTCCAGTTCAGCTCGCCGGCGGAAATCCGGTCGAGCTTCTCTTCGAGATCGGCGGTGAAGTCGTATTCGACATATTTGGTGAAGAAGCTCTCGAGGAAAGCGGTCACCAGCCGGCCCTTGGCCTGCGGGATCAGCTTGCGCTTGTCGATCGTCACATAGTCGCGGTCGCGCAGCGTCGCGAGCGTCGCGGCATAGGTGGAGGGGCGGCCGATGCCGAGCTCTTCCATCTTCTTGATCAGCGAGGCTTCCGAATAGCGTGGCGGCGGTTCGGTGAAATGCTGCGTCGAATTGATCTTCTGCTTGGCGAGCGCCTCGCGCGCATTGATCTCCGGCAGGCGGCCATCCTCGTCGCCGTCGTCGCTCTGCTCGCCATCTTCCTTCTGGTCGGTATAGGCGGCGATGAAACCATCGAAGCGGATCACGGAGCCGACGGCGCGAAGCCCGGCTTTCTCGCCCTTGTTGTCGGCGGTGATTTCAGCCGTCGTGCGCTCGATCTCGGCCGACGCCATCTGGCTGGCAATGCCGCGCTTCCAGATCAGCTCGTAGAGCCGGATCTGGTCGGCATCGAGGAATTTGCGCACACGGTCGGGCGAGCGGTCGAAATCGGTCGGACGGATCGCCTCGTGCGCCTCCTGGGCGTTCTTCGCCTTGGTCGAGTAGAAACGCGGCTTTTCCGGCATGTAGCGCTCGCCGAACTGGTCGACGATAGCGCTGCGCGCCGCGTCGATCGCCTCGGGCGCCATCTGCACGCCGTCGGTTCGCATATAGGTGATGAGACCAACGGTCTCGCCGCCGATATCGACGCCCTCATAGAGCTTCTGGGCAACCTGCATGGTGCGCGAGGCCGAGAAGCCGAGGTTGGAGGAGGCGGCCTGTTGCAGCGTCGAGGTCGTAAACGGCGGTCCGGGATTACGCTTGACCGGCTTCGCCTCGACCGAGTCGACGACGTAGCTCGCACCTTCGAGCAATGCCTTCAGCCGGCCGGCATCTTCGCCGTTGCCGATTGCGCGCGGCTGCAAACGCTTGCCGCTCGCCGAAACCAATTTCGCCTCGAACTCGTCGCCGCGCGGCGTCTTCAGCAGCGCCGAGATGTTCCAGTATTCTTCCGAGATGAAGCGCTCGATCTCGGATTCGCGGTCGCATACCAGGCGAAGCGCCACCGACTGGACGCGGCCGGCCGAACGTGCGCCGGGCAGCTTGCGCCACAGCACCGGCGAAAGATTGAAGCCGACGAGATAATCGAGCGCGCGCCGCGCGAGATAGGCATCGACCAGCGGCACGTCGATGTCGCGCGGATCGGCCATCGCGTCGAGCACCGCCTTCTTGGTGATAGCATTGAAGACGACGCGCTTGACCGGCTTTCCGTTCAGCACGCGCTTCTTGTTCAGCATGTCGAGGACGTGCCAGGAAATCGCTTCGCCTTCGCGATCCGGGTCGGTCGCGAGAAACAGGCCATCGGCGGACTTCACCGCGTCGGCAATGTCCTTCATCCGCTTGGCGGAGGCGCTATCGACCTCCCAAAGCATTTCGAAATCCTGATCAGGAAGAACTGAGCCGTCCTTGGCAGGCAGATCGCGCACATGGCCGAAGGAGGCGAGCACTTTGTATCCCGGACCCAGATACTTATTGATCGTCTTGGCCTTGGCAGGCGATTCCACCACTACAACATTCATGATGATTCTCTAAAAAGGAAACGACGCCAGCGTTGAAGCCAGCGCGACACACACCGCAACATGGATATCGGCCCTCCGACATGGACAGGGAAATCGCCGCGGTCAAGGGGTTTGCTACAATTTTACCTCTTGTGTCTGCTGCAAGCACAAGGGGAATATCGATTAAATGCAATTACAGATAAGTTATCCAGGGTTTTCGACGCAGCGTTCGGCAATTCGCAAAGCCGCCGCCTGATCCCGTACGGAGGTTCAATCGGAAAGCGAGACGAGGCCGCCCTGATGCCGGTGCAGCCTGCCTGATATATCGAGTTCCAGAAGGATCAGATAGACCGCGGATGCCGGCAGGCCGGTATGGCGGATGACGTCGTCGATCTCGACAGGCGTCGGCCCGAGTGCATCGATGATGCGGTTTCGATCGGAATCGCCTGGTGGCACCGACATTGCCTTGCCGTCAGGCGCCGGCTGCTCCGCCATCGATGACGGGAACAGCTCGAATTGCGCAAGCGGCGCCAGGGCCTCGATGACATCGTCGGGTGCGGTGACGATCGAAGCGCCGTCCTTCAGCAGGCCGTTGGTGCCATGGCAGCGCGGATCGAGCGGCGAGCCGGGCACGGCAAACACCAGGCGGCCGAACTCGCCGGCAAGCCGCGCCGTGATCAGCGAGCCCGAACGCGTCGCCGCTTCGATGACGACGAGGCCGAGCCCGATGCCGGCGATCAGCCGGTTTCGGCGTGGGAAGTCGCGGGCGCGGGGTTCCCAGCCGAAGGGCATCTCGCTCACCGCCAGGCCATTGCCACCGGTTATCTCTTCGAGCAGGCCGATATTCTCCGGCGGGTAGGGCTGGTCGAGGCCGCCGGCGAGTGCTGCGATCGTGCCCGTGTCGAGGCTTGCCCGGTGGGCGGCGGTGTCGATGCCGCGTGCCAGGCCGGAGACCACGGTGTAACCCGCCCGGCCGCAGTCGCGCGCTACCATCGCTGCGAATTTCGCGCCTGCGATCGAGGCATTGCGCGAGCCGACGATGCCGACGGCCGGTCGTTTGGCAGCGGCAAGCGCGCCCTTGACGGCCAGAAGCGGCGGCGCGCCGTCGATCTGCTTCAGTGCTTGCGGATAGTCCGGCTCACCGATGCCGACGAAGCGGGCGCCGAAGCGACGCGCCGCCTCCAGCTCCCGATGCGCCTCGGCCTCGCTGGCGATGCGGATTGCCCGTGTCGCGCCGCCACGCGCCGAAAGCTCCGGCAGTGCGGCAAGTGCTGCCTCGGCCGAACCGAAATGATTGATGAGGTCACGAAAGGTGGCAGGGCCGACATTGTCGGAACGGATGAGACGCAGCCAGGCAATTCTTTGCCGCTCGGTCAGCACGACGCCTTTCGGTTCGGCGCTCAGCGCATCCATTATCCCTTCGCCCCGATCTTGTTTTCCGTCCCGCCCATCAGCCGCGAAATATTTGCCTTGTGCTTCCAGTAGGAGATGAGGGTCATGATTGCCATCACTGCCGCAACCTTTTCGTTGCCCAATATCCACAGCGCAACCGGAATGACAAGCATGGCAACCAGCGCCGACAGCGAGGAGTAGCGGGTGGTGAAGGCGACCGCCAGCCAGACGGCGGCGAAGAGCACGACCATGATCGGCGCGACGCCGAGCAGGGTGCCGATATAGGTGGCGACACCCTTGCCGCCCTTGAAGCCGATCCAGACCGGGAAAAGATGGCCGATAAAGGCGAAGAAGCCGGCGATGATCGCGGCTTCCTCACCGAGGAAATAGCCGACGACCCAGGCCGCGGCCGACGCCTTCAACGCATCGAGCAGCAGCGTCGCCGCGGCGAGCGTCCGGTTTCCTGTCCTCAGCACGTTGGTCGCGCCGATATTGCCGGAGCCGATGCTGCGTACGTCGCCGAGGCCGGCGGCGCGCGTGAGGATCAGGCCGAACGGGATCGAGCCGAAGAGATAACCGATAATGGCGGCGGCAAGCGCGATCGGCAGCGTGATCTGCCATGACATGAGATTGGATAACATATGCCCCCTCAGCCTCTCCGTGGCCTATCCTCGAGTCAGCCTTCTCCCGCTGGGGGATGGACGGCGATCGTGTCGGTTCTAAATTGCGTGGACAAGCTTTCCCGAGACGTATGTCGCGACCGCCCGCCCACTGAAGCGCGCATCCTCGAACGGCGTATTCTTCGAGCGGGAGAGAAGCATGTCTTTGGCGACAAGCCAAGGCTCATCGAGATCGATCAGCGCGATATCGGCCGCAGCGCCCGGCTTCAGCGTTCCGGCATTCAGGCCGAAAATCTGAGCGGGGCGGGTCGACATGGCGTCGATCAGGCGCATCAGGCTCACCTGGCCGCCATGGTGAAGCCTGAGCGCTGCCGCCAGCATGGTTTCGAGGCCGATCGCGCCGTCCTCCGCCTCGCCGAAGGGCAGGCGCTTCGTATCGACGTCCTGTGGGTCGTGCGAGGAG
Organism: Rhizobium acaciae; assembly: GCF_025941625.1. Lineage (NCBI taxonomy): Bacteria > Pseudomonadati > Pseudomonadota > Alphaproteobacteria > Hyphomicrobiales > Rhizobiaceae > Rhizobium > Rhizobium acaciae. The sequence continues at coordinate 88,542 of NZ_JAPCZO010000011.1, read as the reverse complement.
ACGATGATATCGATCGCGCCGCTCGCAACGGCGTCGGCCATCGCTACGCGGTCATCTTCCGGGCGCAGCGGCGGATAGAGCTTGAAGAAGGTGCGGTATTCGCCGATGTCGTTTTCGTTGAGCGCCAGATTGTTGATCGAGATGCCGCAAGTCACCTTGGCGCCGCGGCTGCGGGCACGCTCGATCGCCTCGACCGATTCCGGCACTGAGATCATCGCGGCGTGATAACGGCCGCGCGTCAGCTGTGCGATCCTCAGATCGCGTTCGAGCGGGATGAGCTCGGCTTCTTTTGGAATGCCGGAAAGCCCGAGCCAGCTGGCAAAAAGCCCCTCATGCATGACGCCGTTGGCGCCGAGATATTTGTCGCGCGTCTCGCAGGAGATGACGGCGCCGAATTCGCGCGCATAGGTCATGATCCTGCGCAGCACCTGTGTGTCGTGGACGCTGGAATGGGCATCGGTGAAGGCAACGGCGCCCGCCTGCATCAACAGGCCGATCTCCGTCATCTCCTCGCCGGCAAGGCCCTTGGTGATCGCTGCTGCCGGATAGACGTTGACGGCGGCCGTATCCCGCGCCGTCTTCTTGACGAATTCGACGAGCGCGATGTCGTCGATGATGGGATCGGTGTCCGGCATCATGATGATCGAGGTGACGCCGCCGGCGGCTGCCGCCCGGCTCGCCGAAGCGATCGTCTCGCGGTGTTCGCCGCCGGGTTCGCCGACATGGACGCGCGCATCGACGAGGCCGGGCGTCGCGACAAGGCCCGTGCAGTCGCGGATGACGGCTCCACCAGGTGCGCCCTGGTTCTGCGCCTTGTGGCCGGCCGCGAGAATCACGCCGTTTTCGGCAATGATCGTCCCGACCTCGTCAAGATTGCGCGACGGGTCGATGATGCGGACGTTCTTGAGGACGATCGGGTTGCTCATGCAATCATTCCATCGCTTCGGGGACCCTGGTTCTGCGAGACGAGCAGCGTCTCCATGACGGCCATGCGCACCGCGACCCCCATTTCCACCTGTTCGGCGATGACGCTCTGCGGTCCGTCCGCCACTTCCGAAGCGATCTCGACGCCGCGGTTCATCGGGCCGGGATGCATGACCAGCGCATCGTCCTTGGCCGCCTTCAGCGTTTCGGCGTCGAGCCCGTAGAAGTGATAATATTCGCGCACCGAAGGCACGAAAGCGCCGGACATGCGCTCGCGCTGCAGCCGCAGCATCATCACCACGTCGGCGTCCTTCAGCCCTTCCTTCATCGAATGGAAGACCTCGACGCCCATCTCGGCGATGCCGGCAGGCAGGAGGGTCGCGGGCGCAACGACACGCACGCGGGCGCCCATCGCATTGAGCAGCAGGATATTGGAGCGCGCCACCCGCGAATGCAGCACGTCGCCGCAGATCGCCACGATGATGCGCGACAGCTTGCCCTTGGCGCGGCGGATCGTCAGCGCGTCGAGCAGGGCCTGGGTCGGATGTTCGTGCTGCCCGTCGCCGGCATTGACGACAGAGCAGGAGACCTTCTGGGCGAGAAGGGCGGCCGCACCGGCGCTCGAATGGCGGATCACCAGCACGTCGGGGCGCATCGCATTCAGCGTCATCGCCGTATCGATCAGCGTTTCGCCTTTCTTGACCGAGGAATTGCCGACCGACATGTTCATGACGTCGGCGCCGAGCCGCTTGCCGGCAAGCTCGAAGGAGGCCTGCGTGCGGGTCGATGCCTCGAAGAAGAGGTTGATCTGCGTCAGCCCGCGCAGCGTCGACGTCTTCTTTTCTCTCTGGCGGCTGATCTTGACGGCCTCGTCCGCCTTGTCGAGAAGATAGGAGATATCCTGCTCGGTGAGGCCTTTGATGCCGATGAGGTGGCGGTGGGGGAAAAAGACCATGACCCTGCCTCTTGCTGTCTCTGCCGGGTCTATAAAGAGTGCTGCCCGCCGGGGCAAGCATGTGCTGTGGGCAAAGGCTTATGTCCCCATGCATTTTCGCCCGAATTCCGATAGAGCAGAATGAACCGAATCATAACTTCCGGTTTCCCTTTGCCGGGTTCTTACACTAGAAGCGAATTATGACCTCCGCCAACCGGACTGACGACAAACTCGCAGAACTCAACCAGCCGAGCCTGTGGTCCGGCATCAACGCCTATCGGTCCGATCCGCTGATCGTCGACCTGACGGCGGCCCTGCCGCGCGGCATCCGCGAAGACCTGGAAAACATGGGCCGCTACGTCACCTCGCCGGAGGCGCAGGAGATGGCGCGCATGGCGAACCAAGGCGCCCCGCAGCTGCGCACCCACGGTCCGCGCGGTGAACGCGTCGACGTTGTCGAATTCCATCCCGCCTGGCATGCATTGATGCGCCGCTCCATGTCGGTCGGCCTGCATTCCTCCGTCTGGGATCCCCAGGCCGATACCGACGCCAAGGACGAGGCCCACAAGGTTCGCGCCGCGCGGTTTTATCTGACGTCGCAGCTGGAATCCGGCCATCTCTGCCCGCTGACGATGACGAGCGCCTCCGTTGCGGCGCTCTCGGCTTCGCCCGCGGTCCAGAAGGACTGGGCGCCAAAAATTCTCTCGCGCAAATATGATTCGTCGAACAAGCCCGCCATGCAGAAATCCGCCGTGACCATCGGCATGGGCATGACGGAAAAGCAGGGCGGCACGGATGTGCGCGCCAACAGGAGCGCTGCCGAAATGGTCAGCGAGGGCATCTATCGGCTGTCCGGGCACAAGTGGTTCATGTCGGCGCCGATGAGCGATGCCTTCATCATGTTGGCGCAGACGAAGGAGGGCATGGGCTGCTTTCTGGTGCCGCGCCTTCTGGAGGATGGTTCCGCCAACGGCCTGCAATTCCAGCGGCTGAAGGACAAGGTCGGCAACCGCTCCAACGCCTCTTCCGAGGTCGAATTTACAGACACGTTCGGTTTTCTGCTCGGTGGTCCGGATGCCGGCATCCGCACCATCCTCGACATGGTGACGCTGACCCGGCTCGACTGCGCGCTGGCCTCGTCAGGCATGATGCGCGCCTCGCTCGCTGAAGCCGTGCACCACACCCGCGGCCGCAGCGTCTTCGGCAAGATGCTCGTCAACCAGCCAATCATGACGCGCGTGCTCGCCGACATGGCGCTCGATGTCGCCGCCGCGACGGCACTGTCCTTCCGTCTTGCCGACGCCTTCGACAAGGCGCGCGGCAATGCCGAGGAAGCGGCCTATGCCCGCGTCATGACACCGGTCGCCAAATACTGGTGCTGCAAGATCGCGCCCGCGCTGATCTACGAGGCGATGGAATGCATCGGCGGCAACGGCTACATCGAAGAGCGGCCGATCGCCCGCCATTACCGCGAGGCTCCCGTCAACGCCATCTGGGAAGGCTCTGGCAACGTCATGGCGCTCGACGTGCTGCGCGTGCTCAACCGCGGCAAGGATCTGTTCGAAACGGTCTTCACCGGCCTTGCTCGCGATCTTGGCCCTGCCGGCAAGAAGACCATCGACGTGCTGCGCGCCGCAATCGCGCTGTGCGAACAGGATGAGGGCGCCGCGCGCCTGCTCGTCGAGCAACTGGCGCTCGCCGCCGGTGCCGCCGAACTCTATCGCCTTGGGGCAGGGCGCATTGCCGATGCCTTCATCGAGACGCGTCTTGCCGGCGGCTGGCGCTCCACCTACGGCATGCTCGATTCCCGCTTCGACGCCAGCTACATCGTCGACCTGCTCTATCCGCCGGCCGCCTGATCGCAAGCGGGGGATGATGATCGCGCTTCGCTGCGTTGAACCAAGCGATATAGAGTGCTTTGCGCCGTCTCGTTACCCTCGATGGCGGTCGTTGATACCGCTCATCTGTCGGGATGGTAGGATGGCGAGAGCACCTATTCCGCACTTTCCATGGGAGCAACCATTTGTCCGATCGGGCTCTCTGAAGTCAGGCGATCTTGAGGCCGAGATGCTCGGTCATCGGATCGAAGTCGCGATCATCGTGCAAGAGCGCATAGCCTTCCTCAATGCAGAAGGTGCCGATGATCACATCGATGGTCTTGCGCACCGTGATGCCGCGTTCTCGCAGCAGGCGATAGTTACGAGCCGCCTTGACGGCGAGGCTGTCGCCAAGCATCGGGCAGACTGTGAATTGGCGTAGGCTTTCTTCGATCACCGATGCATGGCGTTCATTGCGTGCGCCCTGAAGCACTTCCAAAAGGATCAGGTCCCCGACAACAATATCCAGCGGATCCTCGATGGTCTGCAGCCGCCATCTGGCGGCGCTTTCTATCCCACGCAGATGCGCAATCCAGACCGAACTGTCGACGACGATCACCGTTTATCGTCGGGCCGGTCGCGACGTATCACGTCGAGGTCGCCTTCCCAACCTATTCCCGCAAGGTTTGCGATGGCATTGCCACGGCGGTGCCTCTCGACAAGATTTTGCAAAGCTTGTTCGACAGTGGCCTTTTTTGTCGCCAGTCCGGTGGCGGTCATTGCCGCGTCGAGCAAGGCATCATCGATATCTATATTCGTCCGCACGATCGCGCCTCATGTGTATGAATATCAAAAAATATACACATCTGCGCCACGTTATTCAAGCTCGGCCACGAGCCCTCGTCATAAACGAAAATCCGGCCGCGTCGCCGCGGCCGGATTTCAGTGTTTACGTCCGAAAATCAGCGTTCAGAAGAAGCCACGGCGCTGCCACCAACCGGCTTTCTTCGGCTTACCGTCATCGCCTTCACCATTCTCGACACGGGTGGATTTCACCGTCGGCTCGGAGGAGGAGATGTTGGATTCGCGGTTGGCGCGAACCGGCTTTGCCTCTTCCTGAACTGATGTTTCGAGATCGGCGGAGGCTTCCACCAATTCCGGTTCGGCCTCGACCACAGGTACCGTCTCGGCAACCGGTTCCTCGACCGGCGCTGCGGCCGGTTTGCGGCGGCCGCGGGCACGGGCAGGCTTCACCTCTTCGGTTATGACAGGCGCGCTCTCGACGGCTGCCATCGCCGCCTGGCTTTCGTCGGCCTGTTCGGCAATCGCCTCGACCGCTACGGCTCCGCTCGGAGCGCCGTCGTTCGAAACGTCGTCGCCTTCGTCCTCGTCGCCGCCATTGTCTTCACCGGCTTCGCCAGCCGTCAGTTCGGAACCATCCTCGGCGCGATTGCGACGGCCGCCACGTTTGCCGCGACGGCGGCGCTTGCGGCGCTGCGATTCCTCGCTTTCGGCGCGTGTCTCGGGCGTGACCTCGGTGTTTTCATCACTTTCGCCGCCCTCGTCGTCGCCGTCCTCATCCTCGTCGCCGGCTTCGCCAGCCGATACCGGCTGCTCGGCATTGCCGTTGCGGCCGCGGCGGCGCCTGCGGCGCTTGCGCTTGCGGTTGCCGTCAGCTTCGCCTTCCGCGCGTGCCGCGCGTGCAGCGACGGGCCGCTCGGAAACGGCCGGCTTTTCCTCGAGTTCCTCGTCTTCCTCCTCATCCACTTCGATGACGATGTCGTCGTCGTCATCCTCGGGAATGGCTGCGAAGTTGAAGAGGGTTTCGATCTTGACCGGGTTTTCCACCGGCTCGCCGCGATCGATCGCGAAATGTTGCGCGCCGACCGAGCCGTCCGCATCGATGATGATCGCGACGCCGAAGCGGCTCTCATAATCGACGATCGTCTGGCGCTTGTGATTGAGCAGGTAGAGCGCGATGTCAGGCGTGGTGCGCACGGTGATGTTGTGCGTGGTGTTCTTGAGCAGATATTCCTCGATGCCGCGCAGCACATGCAGCGCGACGGAGGACTGCGAACGCACATGGCCGCTGCCGCCGCAATGCGAGCAGACCTGCGTGGTCGATTCGAGAACCGAAGCGCGGATGCGCTGGCGCGACATTTCGAGCAGGCCGAAATGCGAGATCCGACCGACCTGGATGCGGGCGCGGTCGTTCTTCAGGCATTCCTTCAGCTTCTTCTCGACGGCGCGGTTGTTGCGCTTCTCTTCCATGTCGATGAAGTCGATGACGATCAGGCCGGCAAGGTCGCGAAGGCGAAGCTGGCGGGCGACTTCGTCTGCAGCCTCCAGATTCGTCTGGAGCGCGGTGTCCTCGATCGAATGTTCGCGGGTCGAGCGGCCGGAGTTTACGTCGATCGAGACCAGCGCTTCGGTCTGGTTCATGATCAAGTAGCCGCCAGATTTCAGCGTGACCTGCGGCTGCAGCATGCGGTCGAGCTGAGCCTCGATACCGGAACGCGAAAAGATCGGATGGATGTCGCGGTAGGGTTGAACCACCTTGGCATGGCTCGGCATCAGCATCTTCATGAAGTCTTTCGCTTCACGATAGCCTTCTTCGCCGGAAACGATGACTTCGCTGATATCCTTGTTGTAGAGGTCGCGGATCGAACGCTTGATCAGCGAGCCTTCCTCATAGACGAGGCAGGGAGCGGTAGACGCCAGCGTCAGCGTGCGCACATTCTCCCAGAGGCGCATCAGATATTCGAAGTCGCGCTTGACCTCGACCTTGGTGCGGTTGGCACCGGCGGTGCGAAGGATGACGCCCATGCCCTGCGGCACCTCAAGCAGGCGCGCAATTTCCTTCAGGCGCTTCCGGTCGGCAGGATTGGTGATCTTGCGGGAAATGCCGCCGCCGCGCGCCGTGTTCGGCATCAGCACCGAATAGCGGCCGGCGAGCGAGAGATAGGTGGTAAGGGCTGCACCCTTGTTGCCGCGCTCTTCCTTGGCGACCTGCACGAGCAGGATCTGGCGGCGCTTGATGACTTCCTGGATGCGGTACTGCTTGCGCGGCTTGCGCTGCACGCGGTCCGGCACTTCTTCCATCGCGTCTTCGGCGCCGACGGATTCGATGACTTCCTCTTCACCGTGATCGTCATCGTCGTCGTCGTCATCGTGGCGACGCTTGCTGGTATCGACGTCTTCGGAGATCGAGTCGGTTTCCACAATCGCGGCCATCGCGCCGCCGGTCGAACCGTCATCCTCATTGTCCACGCTCGAAGCGCCTTCGGCTTCGACGTCTGTGGGAACTGCGTCCTCGGTCGCGGTCGTCTCGGCAACCGGTTCTACGACCTTCTTGCGGCTGCGGCGCGGCCTTGCCTTCTTGGCCGGTGCTTCCTCGGTGACCTCGGGTGATGCCGCGGCCTCTACCGCTGCGGTCTCTTCCGTGACGGCAGCCGTTTCCGGCGCCTCTGCCGGAGCGATGCCGACATCCGGTTGATCCTGCTTGGAAAGATCGACCATCGGCGCGGTTTCGACATGCTCGACATCTTCGTCGCGGCGATGCTCCTCGGCTTCGGCCCGAAGCAGTGCCTGACGGTCGGCAAGCGGTATCTGATAATAGTCGGGATGGATTTCGGCGAAGGCCAGGAAGCCGTGCCGGTTGCCGCCGTAATCGACGAAGGCTGCCTGCAGCGAGGGCTCAACCCTCGTTACCTTTGCAAGATAGATGTTGCCGCGGATCTGCTTCTTGTGCTGGGACTCGAAGTCAAATTCTTCTATGCGGTTCCCGCGAACGACAACGACGCGCGTCTCTTCCTCGTGAGACGCATCGATAAGCATTTTGTCTGCCATGTAAGCTGTGCTCCTCGGCGTGGCCGCGAGAGCGCATTCCCGACTGCTGTTGAAACAGAAAGAATGCGGTCCACTGTGGCCGCGCCGGATAATGAAAGTCGCGCCTGATGCGAGGGGGAGGGCAGCAGCCAGACCGCAGCCGGAACCATTTCGGTCCGGGGCCTGTACACTTCAGATAAAACCTGCTGCGAAACCATCAACAACCAAGCGTGATCGACAAATACGAAGACCCGTTCGGGTCCGATGAGTTTGCTCCCTGAGAGCGCGGTGGCTGATCCACCAATGAATTCCGACAATAAGCCGGAAAATCAGGATCCAGTTCTAGGGATTAAGCGCATGAGACGGCGGACGATGACCGGTGTGGCGCCAGGTCCTGATCTGGCTGGCAGCCTTTGCGGCGACTCTATCCCGTCAACACTTTACCCTGAAATTCGTTGTATGTTTTCTGTGTCACAATAGCAAGGGAAAAGCCAAATGTGCCATAATATTGATGGATTTCGCAACGCATACAAACTGGGGATAAAGTGATCGCGATTCGGCAGGCTGCAGCAGGTGTTTCGTCACAGGATGTTGGCCGCAGCCGTGTTCGGTCCATCGCAATACAGATAGGGTGTGGCGGTTTATTGTTTAAGAGGGTTCGGATCGCGGCGAACTCCGCAGCGCGGCGATCGACATTCGCAAGGCGGGTTCTGGCGGCGCTTCTGGCTGCTAGTCTGCTGCCGGCCGCTGCCAGCTCTGTCGAGGCCAGGGATCCGCTGCTTGCCTATGGTGCGCGCATCGTCGGCGACGACGCAAGGACCCGCATCGTCATCGATTTCGATCGCGAGCCGCGTTTCTCCGTCCACTATATTGCCAATCCGGAACGCATCATCGTTGACTTGCCGGCGACCGCCTTCGGTTTTCCGGCGAAGGATCTTGCCGCCCGCGGCCTGTTCAAGGATATCCGCTACGGCAAGATGGACGAAGAGAGCGCACGCATCGTGCTGACGACGGCAGGGCCGGTGAAGCTGGCGCTTGCCAAGGTGCAGGCCGATGAGACGGGCAACAGCCATCGCCTCGTGCTCGATGCGGAGATGATCGACAAGAAGGCCTTTGCCGAACTGGTGAAGACGCAATCCTGGAGCGATCGGACTGAGGCGGCTCAGACGACGAGCGCCATTCCGGCACCGCAAAAGGCTGCGCCCGGCGATTTCGTCATCGCCGTCGACGCCGGCCATGGCGGCATCGACACCGGCGCGATCGGCGTCGACACCAAGACCGAGGAAAAGCAGGTGACGCTCGCCTTCGCCAAGGCTTTGACCGACCGGCTGAACAAGGAACCGGGCATCAAGGCTTTCCTGACGCGCGAGGACGACGAGTTCCTGTCGCTTTCGCAGCGTGTGCTGATCGCCCGCCAGAACCATGCCGGCCTGTTCATTTCGCTGCATGCCGATACGCTGAGGCAGAAGGATATCCGCGGCGCCACCGTCTACACGATCTCCGACAAGGCATCCGACAAGCTCGCCGCCGACCTTGCTGAACGCGAAAACCTTTCCGACCAGATCGCCGGCAAGGAGACGGTTGCCGAGCCGCCTGAGGTTGCCGACATCCTGCTCGATCTGACGCGGCGCGAGACGCAGGCCTTCTCGATCTCGCTGGCCGAGAGTGTGCTGAATTCTTTCAAGGATCAGGTCGGCACCATCAACAATCCGCACCGTCATGCTGGCTTCCGCGTGCTGCAAGCGCCTGACGTGCCGTCGATCCTTCTCGAGATCGGGTTCCTCTCGAATGCCGAGGACGAGAAACTGCTGCTCGACGAGGCCTGGCGCGGCAAGATCGCCGGTCTCTTGACCGACGCAGTCAAGCGATACCGCGCCGCCGTCATGGCGAATGGCGGCTGACGGGGCGCCGCCTAAAAATCCGTAGCGGTTACAGCGCGGCGGCATACATAAAAACAAAGATTTAGTGCGCCGCATGAATCAAATTCTGAGCAAGACACCTCAGATTAGCGGCGGCGACGGGCGTTGCTTGGATGTGACAGTTCTAATGAAACGCGGCCGCAGCGGTGAATGCGGCGCAGACAGCCCTATTTTGCTCACATTCGCGCCGTTACTCCGGCTTATGTTTCGTAAGCCTTGAGCGCGGAATCGGCTTGTGGCGGTGGCGCTCATGGAGTAAGCCGCGCAACGTGCAAATTGCCTTGATCTGTGCAATCGTTGCGGCTGCGCCGATTGAAGATCGAAGAGACCGGTAGCTGAAATATGGTTAGACTTTTTGGATATTTCTTCGGAATGGCCTGCGTCCTATTTCTGGTCGCGGCGGCGGGTATTGCCATCTATCTCGCCAATGTCGCGAAGGATCTCCCGGACTATGCCGTTCTGAACAGCTATGCGCCGCCGGTGACCACCCGCGTCCATGCCGGCAACGGCGCTTTGATGGCCGAATACGCCAAGGAAAAGCGTCTCTTCCTGCCGATCCAGGCGGTTCCCGACCGCGTGAAGGCGGCTTTCCTGTCGGCTGAAGACAAGAACTTCTACAATCATCCGGGCGTCGATCTGACGGGTCTCGGCCGCGCAATCCTCGTCAACCTGCAGAATTTCGGTTCCGGTCGCCGCCCGGTCGGTGCTTCCACAATCACCCAGCAGGTGGCCAAGAACTTCCTTTTGAGCTCGGACCAGACGATCGACCGCAAAATCAAGGAAGCGATCCTCTCCTTCCGTATCGAGCAGGCCTATAGCAAGGACAAGATCCTCGAACTCTACCTGAACGAGATCTTCTTCGGAATGAATTCCTACGGCATCGCTGGCGCAGCACTCACCTATTTCAACAAATCCGTCACCGAACTGACCGTCGCCGAAGCCGCCTATCTGGCATCGCTGCCGAAGGGGCCAGCCAATTATCATCCTTTCCGCCATCCGGAAGCTGCGCTCGAGCGTCGCAACTGGGTGATCGACCGGATGGTCGAGAACGGCTATGTCAGCCAGCCTGACGGCGAGGAAGCCAAGAAGCAGCCGCTCGGCGTCACCGCCCGCACCACCGGCCCCTCGCTCTTTGCTTCGGATTATTTCGCCGAAGCCGTGCGCCGCCAGCTGATCGACCAGTACGGCGAAAAGGTCCTCTATGAGGGCGGCCTTTCGGTGCGCACCTCGCTCGATCCGCAGATGCAGATCGCTGCCCGCAAGGCGCTGCAGGACGGTCTGGTCACTTACGACGAGCGCCGCGGTTTCCACGGCCCGATCAAGCAGATCGATGCGAGCGGTGATTGGGGCAAGGCGCTTGCCGATATTCCTGCACTGTCCGATGTGCCGGAATGGCGGCTTGCCGTGGTACTCGCCGTGTCAGACAGTACCGTCGACATCGGCCTGCAGCCGGCCAAGGATGGCAGCGGCAAGGTTGCGGTCGACCGTCAACGCGGCACGATCGACGCCAAGAACATGCAGTGGGCCTTCCGTTCGGCCGACGGCACCCGCAAGACCACGAAATCGCCGGTCGGCGCCGTGTCCCCCGGTGACGTTGTCTATGTCGCAAAGCTCGGTGACGACGCGTCGACCTCCTATCGCCTGCAGCAGCCGCCGAAGGTGCAAGGTGGCCTGGTCGCCATGGATCCGAAGACCGGCCGCGTGCTCGCCATGGTCGGCGGCTTCTCCTATGCCCAGTCCGAATTCAACCGCGCCACCCAGGCGATGCGCCAGCCGGGCTCCTCGTTCAAGCCTTTCGTCTACGCGGCGGCGATGGACAATGGTTATACGCCGGCTTCTGTCATCATGGATGCGCCGATCGAAATCGTCTCGGGCGGCCAAGTCTGGAGGCCGGAAAACTACGGCGGCGAATCCGGCGGCCCGTCGACGCTGCGTTCGGGCATCGAACATTCGCGCAATCTGATGACGGTGCGCCTCGCCAACGATCTCGGCATGAACATCGTCGCCGAATATGCCGAGCGCTTCGGCATCTATGATCACATGCTGCCGGTTCTCTCCATGTCGCTCGGCGCCGGCGACACGACGGTATTGCGCATGGTCTCGGCCTATTCGGTCATTGCCAATGGCGGCAAGCAGATCAAGCCGACGTTGATCGACCGCATCCAGGACCGCTACGGCAAGACGATCTTCAAGCATGAGGAGCGTCTGTGCGAGGGCTGCAATGCCGGTGACTGGCAGAACCAGGAAGAGCCGAATGTCGTCGACAATCGCGAAACCGTTCTCGATCCGATGACCGCGTACCAGATCACCTCGATGATGCAGGGCGTCATCCAGCGCGGCACAGCTGCCGGCAAGATCGATCTAGGCGGTCGCGACGTCGCCGGAAAGACCGGAACCACCAATGACGAGAAGGATGCCTGGTTCGTTGGCTTCACCCCGGATCTAGTCGCCGGCCTCTATATGGGCTTCGATACGCCGGGCCCGCTCGGCCGCGGCGGCACCGGCGGCGGTCTCTCCGCCCCGATCTTCAACGAATTCATGCAGGCTGCCGTCAAGGACACGCCGGAATCGAAGTTCGTCATTCCATCAGGAATGAACCTGATTTCGATCGACCGTAAGACCGGCATGGCGGCTGGCGAAGGCGATCCGAACACCATCATCGAGGCCTTCAAGCCCGGCACCGGCCCGGCCGACAGCTTCTCCGTGATCGGCATGGACAGCACCATGGCGCCGGAGGAAATCCTGAAGACCTCGCCGCAGGCGAACCAGGCCGTCCAGACCGGCACGCCCGGCCTGTTCTGACCGAGGCCTGAATTTTGCACGCGCCGCGGCCCTTTACATCCGCGGTGGGCGTCTCTAGAGCAATTCCAGCAAAAGTGCATAGCGGTTTTGCCGGGAAAAGCGCAACGCGACTTTCCCTGGGAATTGCGCGAAACCAAAGATAGAGCATCTCCGTGGCTCGGAGAAAAACGGAAATGCGCTATCTCACCAGCACCTGAAGAAGACCGAGACAGAGAAGCAGGAAAATGCGAGCGGAAATCGAAAACGTGGTCGATGAAACCAAGCAGGCTATCACCCTGCTGAGGAGGCATCTTTGACTGGGACCAGGCGATAAGACGGCTGGACTGGTTGAACAACAAGGCAGAGGATCCGAACCTCTGGAACGACGCTTCCGAAGCGCAGAAGCTGATGCGCGAACGCCAGCAGCTCGATGACGGCATCAACGGCGTCAAGCAGCTCGAGCAGCAACTGAACGACAATATCGAGCTGATCGAGCTTGGCGAGGAAGAGGGCGACCAGAGCGTCGTCAAGGAAGCCGAAGATGCGCTGAAGGCCTTGAAGGCCGAGGCCGGGCGCCGCCAGGTGGAAGCCATGCTCTCCGGCGAAGCCGATGGCAACGACACCTATCTCGAAGTCCATTCAGGCGCCGGCGGGACCGAAAGCCAGGACTGGGCGAACATGCTTTTGCGCATGTACACCCGCTGGGCCGAACGCCAGCGCTTCAAGGTCGAGCTTCTCGAAGTCCATGATGGCGAAGAGGCCGGCATCAAGTCCGCGACCCTGCTGGTCAAGGGCCATAATGCCTATGGCTGGCTGAAGACGGAATCGGGCGTGCACCGCCTGGTGCGCATCTCGCCCTACGACAGCAATGCACGTCGTCATACGTCCTTTTCGTCGATCTGGGTCTATCCGGTTGTCGACGACTCGATCCAGATCGAGATCAACGAAAGCGACTGCCGCATCGATACCTATCGTTCGTCGGGCGCCGGCGGCCAGCACGTCAACACCACCGACTCGGCCGTACGCATCACGCATATCCCGACGGGCATCGTCGTGCAGTGCCAGCAGGAGCGTTCGCAGCACAAGAACCGCGCCAAGGCCTGGGACATGCTGCGTGCCCGCATGTATGAAGCCGAATTGAAGAAGCGCGAGGACGCCGCCAGCGCCGAAGCCGCTTCCAAGACGGAGATCGGCTGGGGCCACCAGATCCGCTCCTACGTGCTGCAGCCCTATCAAATGGTCAAAGACTTGCGCACCGGGGTCGCCAGCAGCGCGCCGGACGACGTTCTCGACGGCGACCTGAACGAGTTCATGGAAGCAGCACTTGCTCACCGCATCAGCGGCGCGGCCGACGCGGTTGTCGAGGATGTCGACTGATCGGATTGACGATGGATTGAAGTAACAAAGCCCCGGAGACGGGGCTTTGTTTGTTTTGGAAGGCTGGCAGTCCGGCCCGCTTCAGCGGCTCATAGCTCTGGTTCGTCGTAAGAATTTATTATTTCACCTCATCGAGGCGATCGATCGCCTTGACGTTTTCGGCGGAAGGTCCGCTGAGCAGCCCTCGCATTTACACGTTCGACACAGGCTTGACATTTGTCGAGTCAATGTCGAATAATGTCACCATCGATATCGGGGCTGGAGATCGCCGATGTCGATCGGCTCCCGCCAACGGCTGCCGGTGCATGCGTGGAGGAGAAGAGGGTGGAGCTTTTGTTGGATGTGGAAGGGCTGAAGAAGTCCTTTGGTGGTGTCGCGGCATTGCGCGACGGCCGCTTCGAGCTTCGCGCCGGCTCGGTCCACGCACTTTGTGGCGGTAACGGCGCAGGCAAGTCGACCTTTCTCAAAATCCTCATGGGTATCCACAATCGCGATGCCGGCTCGATCCGCCGTCGTGGCAAGGACGTGGACTTTGCCGGTCCCGCCGACGCGCTCGCCTCCGGCATTGCCATCATCGAGCAGGAGCTAAGTCCCGTTCCGCACATGACAGTGGCGGAAAACATCTATCTCGGCCGCGAGCCCTCGACGCGTTTCGGCGGTATCGATTTCCGGACGATGAACCGCTCCGCCCAAGGGCTTCTCGACGATCTCGAATTCGATATCCGTGCCACCCAATACATGATGAACCTCTCCGTTGCGCAGATGCAGCTCGTCGAGATCGCCAAGGCGCTAAGCCACGATGCCGAGGTCATCTTCATGGATGAGCCAACCTCGGCAATCGGTGAGAAAGAGGCTCAGCAGCTCTTCGCGGCCATCCGGCGCCTGAAGGGGCAGGGACGCGGCATCGTCTATGTCTCGCACCGGCTTTCGGAAATCTTCCAGATCGCCGATTCCTATACCGTGTTTCGCGACGGCGCCTATGTCGGCAGCGGAGACCTCAAGCAGATCAGCCGTCCTGATCTCATCCGGATGATCGTTGGCCGGGAACTGGCCGAGGAATATGTCAAGACCAATACGCCGACATCCGAAACCGGCCTCGAGGTTACGGCGCTGAGTTGCCCGAACAAGATCGAGGACATTTCTTTCTCCGCCCGCAAGGGCGAGATCTTCGGCATCTATGGGCTGATGGGCTCGGGGCGAACCGAGATCTTCAATTGCCTTTTTGGCCTCGAAAAATCCTCCGACGGCAGGATCGTCGTCGACGGTGTCCGCATCTCGGTGTCGAAGCCGGCGGATGCGATGGCAAGTGGCCTGGCGCTGGTGACGGAGGATCGCAAACTCACGGGCCTCAATCTCTCCGACTCCGTTCGTGCCAACATCTGTATGGCAAGCTTACCGGAGATGAGCCCTTCCTTTGCCATGAGCCGCCGTCGCGAGGCCGAGGCCAGCCGCTGGATACAGGCGCAATTTCAGATCAAGGCCGCCCGTGACACCATGCCGGTCTCGGGCCTGTCAGGCGGCAATCAACAGAAGGTGGTGCTCGGAAAATGGTTTCTGCGCAATCCGAAGGTGCTGCTCCTCGATGAGCCGACACGCGGCGTCGACGTCGGCGCCAAGCGCGAAATCTACCGCATCATCTGTGACTTTGCCGCGGCCGGCGGAACGGTCGTGATGATCTCATCGGAGATCGACGAAGTTCTGGGCATGTCGGACCGTATCATGGTGATGCGCGCCGGCAGGAGCGCGGGAATTTACAGCCGGGAGGAAACGGATGCCCAATCACTCGTCCACCTATCGACCTGATCAGAATCAGGTCATCCGTACGGCGCCAGAGGAGCAAGCAAGAGTGTCAGAGAGCGACGATAGCAATGCCGGCGGCTGGTTCAGTTCGGATCGGCGGCGGCTGTTGATTCAGGAATACGGTATCTTTCTCGCTTTTCTGCTTCTCGTGGTGGTCCTTTCGTTCTCGAACGAGTTCTTCCTGACCGGCGGCAATATTTCCAATGTGCTACTGCAGACTTCGATCAACGGCGTGCTTGCCATCGGCATGACTTTCGTGATCCTGACCCGCGGCATCGATCTTTCGGTCGGTTCCGTCGTGGCGCTCGCCGGCATTGTCAGCGCCAGCTTCTCGACGACCTCTGCCACGGCGGCGATCGCCGGTGCGCCCTATCCGGTGGCCATCGGACTTGCGGTCGGCATTCTGGTCGGCGTTGCCTGCGGCGCGATATCGGGGGCGATCGTCTCGCGATTTTCCGTTCCGGCCTTCGTCGCCACCCTTGGCATGCTTTCGGCCGCGCGCGGCTTGACGCTGATCTATGGCGGTGGTCGCCCGGTTCCGGCGCTAACGCCGGCCTTCCGGTGGATCGGCACCGGCGACATCTTCGGCATTCCGGCCCCCGTCATCATTCTCGCCGTCGTTTTCGCGGCTTCGTGGTGGATCCTCAGCCGGACGCGCTTCGGCCGCTACATCTATGCCGTCGGAGGCAATCCGCATGCGGCGAAGACTTCCGGTATCGACATCGGCCGCATCCGTTTCACTGTCTATGTCATTTCCGGCGGTCTTGCCGGTCTTGCCGGCATGCTGCTCAGCGCCCGTACGGGATCGGCCTTGCCGCAGGCGGGCATTGCCTATGAGCTGGACGCGATTGCGGCGGTCGTCATCGGCGGCACAAGTCTGTCGGGCGGTGTCGGCCGGGTGACGGGCACACTGATCGGTGCGCTCATCATCGGCGTCATGAACAACGGCCTCGATCTGATGGGGATCCAATCCTACTACCAGCAGGTGTTGAAAGGTGCCCTGATCGTCGGCGCCGTGATGCTCGACCAGAAGCGAACTTTCGGGGCCTGAGCCCCATCGGAAACCGTGCCGGCCCCTGCCGGCCCGTTGCAGTGGCGAGCCATGCCGGCCGCTAAAACTTAAAGTGGAGGAGATTGAAATGAGAAAGCTTATGATTGCGCTTGCTTCGGCAACTGCCTTGCTGGCCTCGTCGGCCGTGGCCCAGGAAAAGATCAAGATCGGGGCAGCCCCTTACGGCCTCAATGCCGAGTTCATGCAGATCTGGGCGGCAGCGATGCAGGAGCATCCGGCCGTCAAGAGCGGCGAGGTCGAGTTGACTGTTTTCGACGGTCGCTATGACGCGCTGGTTCAGCAGGACCAGTTCAAGACGATGGTCACGCAGAAATACAATGCGATCATCTTTGCACCGATCGACGTCGATGCAGGCGCAGCAGCCGTACAGTCGGCGGTGGATGCCGGTATTCCGGTGATCGGTTCGAACACCCGCGTCAACTCCGACCTGCTGACCTCCTATGTCGGTTCCGACGATACAATCTCGGGCTACATGGAAGCCAAGACCGTCCTCGACAAGCTCGGCTGCAAGGGCAATGTCGTCATCCTCGAAGGCCCGGTCGGTCAGTCCGCACAGATCTCGCGCCTGGAAGGCAATAAGAAGGCGCTTGCCGAATGCCCTGACGTGAAGGTCCTCGAAGACCAGACGGCGAACTGGTCACGTGCCGAAGCGCAGACGCTGATGGAGAACTGGTTGACCGCGCACCCGAAACAGATCAACGGCGTAATCGGCCAGAACGACGAGATGGCGCTCGGCGCCATCGAGGCGATCAAGGCTGCGGGGCTTGACGAGAAGAGCTTTGCGATCGCGGGCATCGACGGCATCACCGACGCTCTGCGCGCCGTCAAGGCCGGCGAGATGACGTCGATCCTGCAGGACGCACGTGCACAGGCTCAGGGCGCTCTCGACCTTGCCATCTTCCACGCTCGGAAGGGCGACTACAAGCCGCAGTCCGATATCTGGGCGACCTACAAGGACATGCCGTGGAACGACGGCAAGGACAAGAACTACAATGTGCCGTGGACGCCGGTGACCGCCGACAACGTCGACAAGCTGCTCGCGACACGTAAATAATCCATTCCGTGGGGCGGGTTCGCCCGCCCCATTTCTCAGACAGGCCGGGAAAAGATCCATGACCGATTCAAAACAGATTGATCTGAATTTTTCGCTGGGCGGCAAGGTCGCCCTGGTAACGGGCGGCGCCTCCGGCATCGGCGATGCCATCGCATCGGCATTTGCCGCCAAGGGTGCGGTCGTCGGCGTGATCGACATCAATGAAACAGTCGCGAAATCCAAGGCCGACGCCCTTGGAAATGGCGCGAAATCCTTCGTCTGCGACGTTTCCAACCCGCAATCGGTGGAAGCCGCCATCGCTGCGGCGCAAGCGGCCTTCGCCCATATCGACATCGTCGTCAACAGCGCCGGTGTCGCCATGCTCGCCCCCGCCGAGGATCTCACCCTGGAGGCCTGGGACAGAACCATCGACATCAATCTCAAGGGAACGTTCCTCGTCTCTCAGGCTGTCGGCCGGGTCATGCTCAAGGCCGGCAGGGGCGGCAGGATCATCAATATCGCCTCGCAGGCCGGCACGGTCGCCATCGATCAGCACGTGGCTTATTGCGCCTCCAAATTCGGCGTCATCGGCCTTTCCAAGACGCTCGCCGCCGAGTGGGGGAAACACGGCATAACCGTCAATACGATCTCGCCGACGGTGGTTCTGACCGAGCTCGGAAGAAAGGCCTGGGATAACCCGCGCGGAGAGGAGCTGAAGAAGCGCATCCCGACGGGACGCTTCGCCTATCCCGAGGAGATCGCTGCGGCGGCGGTGTTTCTGGCATCGAGCGGCGCCGAGATGATTAACGGCGCCGATCTTCTGGTCGATGGCGGCTATACCATTGTCTGACACGCGGAAAACAGGAGAAACCATGCAGCGGTTTATCAACAATCCGGACGAGGTCGTCGAGGATACGGTCAAGGGCTTCGTCAAGGCGCATTCGGATATGGTCAGGCTCGGCAACGGCAATCCGCGCGTCATCGTTGCGCGCCATGCGCCCCTCGCGGGCAAGGTCGGCGTCATCACCGGTGGCGGCTCCGGCCATGAGCCCGCCTTTATCGGCTATACCGGACGCAACATGCTGGATGCCGTCGCGGTGGGTGAGCTGTTTTCGTCGCCGACGGCCAAGAGTTTTCTCGATGCCGCGCGCGAAGCCAATGGCGGCAACGGCGTCGTCTGCCTCTACGGCAATTATGCCGGTGACAACATGAATGTGAAAATGGCGATCAAACTCGCCGCCAAGGAAGGCATCACGATCGCGACCGTCGTCGCCAATGACGATGTATGTTCGGCCGGACCGGACGAGCGCGAGAAGCGACGTGGCGTCGCCGGCGAGATATTCATGTGGAAATGCGCGGGCGCCAAAGCTGAGCAAGGGGCGAGCCTCGAGGAAGTGCAGGCGACAGCGCAAAGGGCGATCGACAATTGCCGTTCCATCGGCATCGGCCTCGGTCCCTGCACGCTGCCCGCCGTCGGGCATCCCAACTTCCAGATTGCGCCGGGCACGATGGAGGTCGGCATTGGCCATCACGGCGAGCCGGGGGTCCGGGTCGAGCCGCTGAAGCCTGCCGCCGAGGTCGCACGCGAAATGGCCAGGATCGTTCTGGATGACCACGGACTGGCGTCCGGGACCGAAGTGGCCGTCATCGTCTCCGGCCTCGGGGCGACACCTTTGAACGAGCTTTATATCCTTCACGACACGATCGAAACCGAGATTACCGGGCGCGGACTGAAGATCTACAAGACCTATATCGGAAATTACTTCACCTCGCTGGAAATGGTCGGTGCGACGCTGACCGTCATGGCGCTTGACGACGAGTTGAAGACGCTACTCGACGTCGATGTCCACTGCCCGGCAATGCCTTGATGGGAGACCAAGCGAATGCAGCAATTTGACAACGCTTCCTCGGGTGACATCGTTTTCTCGCTCGCGGATCGGATCATCGAGAACCGCGCTTATCTCAGCGAGATCGACGGCAAGATCGGCGATGGCGATCACGGGGTTAACATGGCCAAAGGATTTGGCATGGCCGCCGAACGGATCAAGGGCGCAGACATGTCGCTCGCCGAAGCTCTCGACACGCTCGGCACGGTGCTGATGACGGAAATCGGCGGGTCCATGGGACCGCTCTATGGCGTCATGTTCATTCAGTTCGCGGAAACGATCGAAAAGGCCGCGCAGATCGATGCGGGGATGTTCAGCGCAATGCTGCACAACGGTCTTGAAGGTATTCAGGCGATCGGATCCGCGAAAGTCGGCGACAAGACCCTTCTCGATACGCTCGTGCCCGCCATAGAGGCGTTCGATCGGGCCAATAGCGACGGAAAGTCGTTTGCGGAATCGCTGAATATCCTCGTTTCGGCCGCGGAGGCCGGCCGGGACAGCACCCGCGATCTGGTGGCCAGGATCGGCCGGGCAAGCAGGCTCGGCGACCGTTCGCTTGGCGTTCTGGATGCCGGCGCCACTTCCTGCGCGCTGATCCTCCAGTCGCTCGCGCTTGGCGTCGAGGCAAGGCTTCGGCCATCCGCATGAAAACAGCGGGCTTTGCTGTCCTCCCGAGCATTACCTTTCCGGTTGCGTTGGCGGCCGGAAATCATTGTGCGGAGAATGTTGAAAACCGGAGACTTTACGCTCATCTTCGCGGGCGATTTGAACATCGCAGGGAAACCAGGAAGCATGACCGTCAAGACATCATCAGCGCGGAAGAACGGTAGCGTGCGAAACAGCGCTGACGATGCGTCGGAACCCATCCCGCTGCGGTTTGGCGATGATCCCTATGTCTGGGCCTGCTGGCTCTATTATGAGGACGGCATGACGCAGGGCGACATTGCCGATACCATGGGGATTTCGCGGGCAACGGTGAACAGTTATCTCGCCGATGCGCGCGCCCGCGGTATCGTCAATATCTCCATCGAGCCGTCGCGCCTGAGTTCGCTGATGATTGCTCAGGAGTTGAAACGGCATTTCGGTCTGCAGGACTGTCTCGTCGTTCCGAGCGACGACAATAGCCGCCCGCTCATCGACCGTCTTGGGCGCGCAGGCGCTCAGGCGCTGCAGAGGCTTTTGAAATCCGGTGATAAGCTGGCCGTCGTCTGGGGCCGCACCGTCATGGCGGTCGGTGAGCAGACTTCGATAAGCGGGCTGCAGGACGTCACCGTGGTTCAGGCAACCGGCGGAACCAGTGCGACATTCGCCTATACACCCGAACTTTGCGCAGCGGCCTTTGCCGATGCCGTGGACGCGCGGCTGATCAATATCGCAGCTCCGGCGATCGTATCCGCTCCTGAAGTCCGCAATATCCTGTTGCGTGAGCCATTGATCGAAACTCAGTTCGAGGCGCTTTCACGCGCCAACAAGGTGATTTTCGGTATCGCCTCCATGCGCCCGAATTCGACCATCCATACCAGCGGATTCTTCGAGTCGGTATCGTTGCAGCAATATCTGGCGAAGGATGCCGCAGGCATCGTCGCCGGACGTTTTATCGACGGGCAGGGACGCCCGGTCGCAGGGCCGCTTGACGACCGCACGATCGGAATATCGCTCGACATGCTGAAGAAGATCGGTCTGCGTATCGCTGTCGCCGGCGGTTTCGACAAGGTGCCGGCAATCCTTGCAGCCCTTCGTGGCGGCTATGTCAACGTGCTGATCACCGATGCCGCGACGGGCCGTGGCATCCTCCATGCGGACGGCGTGACCGAGGTCGACCAGAAGCTTTTGCAGCGCCCGAAGGTCGAAACTGGCGCGTCGCCGCCAGCGACCGGTTTCCGTACTCACATCAAGAAATTTCTGAACAATCCCGACGAGGTCGTCGAGGAAATGCTCTATGGCGCAGTGAAGGCGCACGCTGCCTATCTCGAGCCGGTCGACAGTTCTCGCCGCGCGCTCGTCGCCCGGACGGGACCGCGCGCTGGCAAGGTCGGTCTTGTGATCGGCGGCGGCACGGGACACGAGCCTGCGTTCTTCGGCTATGTCGGGAAGGGGCTTGCCGATGCCGTTGCTGTCGGCAATATCTTCTCGTCGCCGCCTCCCGGCCCGATCCTTCAATGTACCAGGGCGGCGTCCGGCGGAGAGGGTGTGCTTTTCGTCTACGGCAACTATGCCGGCGACGTCATGAATTTCGAGATGGCAGCCGAGATGGCGGCGGAGGAGAACATCGCGGTCCGCACGGTCGTGACGACGGACGACATTGCCTCATCGCCGCTGGAAGACAGGGAGGGCCGGCGCGGCGTCGCCGGCAACTTCTTCATCTTCAAGGTCGCCGGAGCAGCCTGCGACCGTGGTCTGTCGCTCGTCGCCTGCGAAACGGCGACGCGCAAGGCCAATGCACGGACATTTACGATGGGCGTTGCATTGGAACCGTGTTCGCTTCCCCAGACCCGTCGCCACAACTTTGAAATTGGCCCCGACGACATTGAGATCGGCATGGGTATCCATGGTGAACCCGGTGTCATTCGCGAAAAGATGATGACCGCCGATGAAATCACCGATCGGGTGATGGATCGCATATTCGCGGAAATGAAGCCGGCATCGGGCGACCGCGTCGCAGTATTGGTCAATTCCTTCGGCGCAACGCCGCTGATGGAACTCTATATTCTCTTCCGGCGTGTCGAGCAGCGGCTGAGTGCGAAAGGCATCGCGATAGAGGCGAATTGGGTGGGACACTATTGCACATCGCTCGACATGGTCGGTGCATCCATATCGATCTTGCACCTCGATCAGGAATTGACGGAGTTGTTGCATCATCCTTGCGATACCGCGTTCCTGCGGGTCGCGAACTGAAGGTATAAGAGATGCGCCCGGCTGACACGGGCCGCATCCTGCTCGAACTGGGAGGATCATGATGTCGGAAAGCGCGGCGCGCCACCTTAGCAGGATGTTTCATCGCATCTCCGTTGCGATCGCAGCGGAGAAGGACCGTCTCTCGGATCTGGACGGGGCCATCGGCGACGCCGATCATGGAATCACCATGGTGCTCGGCTTCACGGCGGTGAACGGGGAACTCGCGAAACTCGACCTCGACCACATGCTTCCATCAGAGGTGTTCACGTCGGCGGCAACAGCCTTTCTGAATGCCGTCGGAGCCTCCACGGGACCGCTTTACGCTACGGCATTTCGCAGGGCCGCCCAGGTCCTGAAAGAGGACGAACACCTTTCAACTGCCGATCAGGCGGCGATCGTCGAGGCGATGACGGCCGGCATCAGGGAGCGTGGAAAGGGCCAGCGCGGCGACAAGACGATGCTCGATGCCTGGATTCCCGCGACCGAAGCCGCCGTCACTGCACAGGCGCGGGCGGCCGGGAGCCTCGAAATGTGGACCAGCATACTGGAGGCCGCCGAAACCGGCGCGAATTCGACCCGTTCCATGGTTGCCACTCGGGGCAGGGCCGCCCGGCTCGGCGAGAGGTCGCTCGGACACATCGATCCAGGCGCGGCCTCTGCAGTCATCATCCTGCGCGCGATGAAGGAAACCTTCGCCGTCGACACTGTGAGAGAACAGGATCGGTGACAGAATTTGCATGCAGGGTCATCTGCGCGGAGCAAATGCGTCTTCGTTCCCCGGGGGCATCCTCAATTCGTCGCCTTTTCCGCGATGATGCCGCTGTCTTGAAACAGCGCAGCCGCCAGATCGGCAATCTCTTCATGAACGGCTGCGCGCTCGATGCCCGGGGGATCGGTAAAGAGTTCTGCCGCAAAGGCAAGGCCGAGCGCCGTGCCCTCTGGCACGAAGACATAATGTCCAAGGCCGCCGCTGAAGATTTTAAGGGCGCTGCGCCGGAGCCGCCCATGCAGCCACGACGAACATTCTTCCGCCGGTGCCGCCCTGTCGGCGTCACCGACCAGGATAAGGGCAGGCGCATCGACAGCTTTCAGGCTTTCCTCGCTGAAACCGAGAACGGACCGGCCCGGCGCGCAGATGAGTGCGGCCTTGATTCTGTCGTCTCGGTAGGAGTTCGACATCCGGGACCATGAATCGCGAAACACATCGCTGGTGCGCAGCAATGCCGGGATATGATCGGCAAGGTCGGGAAACTCCCTTGGCCCGCGCGCGCCACCCGGCTTCATCCTCGATAGTTCGAACTGCGAGAACTGGGCGACTGCCCCAAGCAGCAGCATCACACTATAGGCTCCGGCCGAAAATCCGGCTGCGAAGACACTGTTCGTATCGATATGGCCTGAGAGATCGCTGAGCCACGCATCGCAATGGTCGAGCATGTAGCTTAGATCCGGCGCCCGCTCCCAAAGGCAGGCAAAGCCTTCAGCGCGATAGGGCTCGATGCCGGTATTGCCGTGGTGGCTGACGCCGAGCGCTGCAAATCCGCGATCGACCAGGCGTCGCGCCAGCCACTCCAGTCCGGCCGCTGATCCGCCGGTGCCATGCGACAACAGCACAAGGGGATAGGGCCTGGCCTCCGGCCGGATAGGTGCATCGCGGGCGACGGCCGCCTTCTGGAACCAGCTTCTCTCCGGGACGTCGCTTTGCGCGTCATCGGCGGCGGGGTACCAAAGGGACCAGTTGATGGGTCTGGGGCCGGCGGCGTCCCAGTTCGACCTGTTCTCGTCGTAGAGGACGCCGTCGCGAAAGCCCAGTTTCATCTCTTGAATGCCCTTTGAACACGTCCAAGCCGTTCAATTCGTCGCCTTCTCGACGGTGATGTCGCCGAATTCGTCGATCAGCACGGTCCAGCCATCCGGCTCCGCGGCAGGGTCGGTCTTCAGGTAGACCGTGGCGAAGAGCCCCGGCTGCTTGATGATGCCGTTCGAATTCTCGGGGCGGATATCGGTCACGTAAGGCTTCAGGTCACTGAACTCTTGCACCTCGATGGTCGAGGCGATCGCCGGGCCGGTCTCGGTCTGAGCAATCTGCTGCAGATAGACCTTCGAGGTTCTGTCCGGCTGGCGCACGGCAAAGAGCTTGTAGTAGCCGTGGCGCTGCGTCCCCTTTTCTTCGGAGTTGGCAACGCGCTCGGCGCCCGTCGGCGCCCGCTCGACATCAGGTGCGTTGCCGTCGTCCTCCCAGTAGCCGGTGCTGGTCGCGAAAATCACCGATGCCGGCAGGAGGGTATCCTGCGCCGGCGCGGCCTCCGCTGTGATGCTCCATCCCGCAAGCAGGAGGCTGGTCATCAATATCCGTCGCATTGCCATCGTCTCAATCCTTGAACTGCTCGGCGAGAATACGGTCGGACCAGGAGCGGTCGGGATCAGAAAGAATGCGCGCCGTCACATGCTCCGACTGGGCGATGCGGATATGCAGCACCGACTTGACCTCGGTATTGTCGGCCACTGCGTTCACCGGCCGCTTCTCCGGCTCGAGAATATCGATATCGACGGTCACCTTGTTCGGCAGCAGTGCGCCCCTCCAGCGCCGCGGCCTGAAAGCGCTGACCGGCGTCATGGCGAGCAGCGGCGCCTCGAGCGGCAGGATCGGGCCATGGGCGGAAAGATTATAAGCCGTCGATCCGGCAGGTGTCGCGACCATCAGCCCGTCGCAGATCAGTTCCTCCAGGCGGACGCGCCCGTCCACCATGACCCTCAGATTCGCGGCTTGATAGGACTGGCGAAAAAGATAGACCTCGTTGATGGCGAGCGCCGTCGAGTTGGTGCCATCGGCGTTGGCGGTCGTCATCTGCAATGGCCGGAAGACATTTTCGACGGCGACGCAGATGCGCTCCTGAAGCCGGTCGGTACGATAATCGTTCATCAGGAAGCCGACCGAGCCGCGATTCATGCCGTAAACCAGCTTGCCGGAGTTCATGGTGTTGTGCAGCGTCTGCAGCATGAAACCGTCGCCGCCGAGCGCGACGATGACGTCGGCTTCCTCGGCCGGTACGTCACCATAGATGCCAATCAACTCCTCGCGCGCGGCAAGCGCCTCCGTCGTTGGTGAGGCGAGAAAGGAAAGCGTCTGAAATGAACGGCCCATGCAATGCCCTTTATGATGCTGCCCTAGCTAAAGGATAAAGGCCTTGTGCGACAAGGACGTTTTCTATCGCGAAGCGTTTTGAGCCGCAGCCGACCAGTCCACGCAGACGCGGATTTTCCCTTTACAGAATCACAGAATCTGTTAGTTGGGCAATTATTGCCCTTGTAGCTCAGTTGGTAGAGCACCTGATTTGTAATCAGGGGGTCGCGAGTTCGAACCTTGCCGGGGGCACCATTCTTTTCCGCGCGATACCGTATGCTAGCCCATAGTCTGGGTTCGACGCTGTTGCGCTCAATCGCGCCAGCAGATCTTTTCAGATAGCACGTATCGCTTGATGAACCGCGCGTGAAGGGCTGCTTCACCGCCAATTCAGCCGCGCCCGC
The DNA here is from genome assembly GCF_025941625.1 of Rhizobium acaciae. Lineage (NCBI taxonomy): Bacteria > Pseudomonadati > Pseudomonadota > Alphaproteobacteria > Hyphomicrobiales > Rhizobiaceae > Rhizobium > Rhizobium acaciae. The sequence continues at coordinate 62,751 of NZ_JAPCZO010000011.1, read as the reverse complement.
TTATCTTCGCCTCATCATCAATGAGGAAACAGCCATGAAGCTCGCACATCTCTTTCTCGCCGCAACCATTTCCGTCGGTGCGGCTTTCGCGTCCGTCGCACCGGCGGCCGCCATGCCGGCCGAGCGGCCGGCGGTGTCGACCCAGGGCGATATCGTTCAAATTCGTGATGGCTGGCGACGTGATCGCGACCGTGACGACCGTGGCTGGCGCGATGGGCGCGATTGGCGCCGATCCGACTGGCGCGATGATCGCCGTCACGGGCGGCGGTGGCGTGCCGAGCGTTGGCAGGAACGCCGCGACTGGCGCCATCGCGATCGCGGCATGCCGTTCTGGCTCTACCGCAGCTGACGATAACGGCCCGGATCATCCGGGCCGTTACTTTAGAGCATGATGCCGAAAAGTGTGATCGGTTTTCGGACGACATCTTGCTCCAACTATTTAATTTTAGAACAGGATTCAGATTTTAGGCCGAGCCGGCCTAAAATCATCCTGTTCTAATGAGTTACGGGTTCGTTGACGCTCGCCTCGATCCTGTCGCCATTGCCGGTCTGTTCGGCGCCGGAGGGCGACATCATTGCGATGCTAAGCACAGAGGCGACCATGAAGGCGACGACGGCGATCATTATGCGCATAAGCGTTCAATCCTCGTTCGATTCCGGGATTAACGCATGATCGCCGTCCGCGTTCCTGCCAGTACTATTGCACCTGGCCCGGCGTCGCGGGGCCGGGCGCCGTCGGCGACAGAGGATCGGGCTGGCGGATGGGGTGCGACGTGTCCACCCAAATGATGCTGATGATAATCACGACGAAGACCGCGATGAAGAGGATACCGAAAATCAGCGGTCGAATGGCCATGATAGGAATCGTTCCTTCTTGCTTCTGAGCCGATCGCAACAACCGGTCATCGCCCGATCATAGTGCTCCAGGGCGTCATTCCAAGGCAAAAGTGGATTTTTCCGGCATCGGTCGGGCGTTGCACGAGCGTTGTCCGTGTCCGTTTCCATTTGTCGTGCCGGATCGAACTCCTGCATAATTCCTTAAATCCGAATCGACTGCGCGTCTGAATAAACGCGCGGCGCTGTATGTCACGGATGATCGTCTATCCCGTCGAAGTGGCCTATGCAGGCGATACGGCGCGCAGGCCGATGGACGGATCGACCGGCTGCCCTTGCTGCGGGTCAGCCTATGCCTTCAAGTGGAGCCGCGCCGCATAAAGCGCGATTGCCGCTGCATTCGAGACGTTGAGCGATTTGATCGAGCCCGGCATGTCGAGACGGGCAAGTGCGTTGACGGTTTCCCGCGTCTTCTGTCGAAGTCCCTTGCCCTCGGAGCCGAGCACGAGCGCCACCTTCTGGCCCGAGAAGGTGCCTTCGAGTGGCGCCGGCCCTTCCGAATCGAGGCCGATGGTGGAGAAGCCGAGCTTGTGCAATTCACCGAGCGCATCGGCGAGATTGGTCACCTGTATATAAGGTATCAGTTCCAGCGCGCCGGAGGCGGACTTGGCGAGCACGCCCGATTCGGTCGGGCTATGTCTCTGGGTGGTGATGACCGCACCCGCATTGAAGGCGACGGCCGAGCGCATGATTGCGCCGACATTGTGCGGATCGGTCACCTGATCGAGGACGAGCAGGAGAGGGCTTTCCTTCAGCGCTTCGAGCCGGCGGACCGGAAGCGGTCGTGTTTCCAGCATGACGCCCTGATGGATCGCCTCGGGGCCGAGCACCTTGTCGATCTCCTGCGGCGAGACGATCTCGAAGGGAATGCCGAGCGCTTCGACGTCGACTTCAAGGCGCGCCAGTGCATTCTGAGTCACGAAAAGCTTGATCTTCTTGCGCTCGGGATTGTCGAGGGCTGCACGCACCGTATGCAGGCCATAGAGATGCACCTGGTCGGGCGCAAGCGCCGGCGGCTTCCAGTCTTCGCCGCCGCGCTTTCGCTTCTGCGGCTGAGGTGTTGGAATCTCCCCGCGTTCGCGCTTGCCGTCGCGGTGGGCGCGCCGCAGAGTGGCGTAATGCGTATCCTTGGCGGATGGGTCTGTCGCGGTCTTGCCGCCGGATTTGTTGTCTTTGCTCATGCAGCTTTATAGCCATGGCGCTCGCTGCCGCATAGGCTTTCTTTCATATGCAGGCTTTCGGTGGTGAATGAAATTTTTCGTGTTTTTTCCGTTGTCATCGTGTTGACAGACTGAAATGCTCCGGTCATATACGCGGCGCAGACGACGGGCGGCAACGCTTCGAAGTCTGACGAACTTGGTCTTGCGATCCGGACGAAACTGGAGAGATGCCCGAGTGGTTAAAGGGGACGGACTGTAAATCCGTTGGCTCAGCCTACGTTGGTTCAAATCCAACTCTCTCCACCATTCGTCATCGGATCGGACCACCCGCGCGGGTATAGCTCAATGGTAGAGCAGCAGCCTTCCAAGCTGAATACGCGGGTTCGATTCCCGCTACCCGCTCCAGTTTCCGTTAAGCCACTTCATGCGACCGCTGCCGCGGTTGTCCCGAGATGTTTCCGGCGCTGGCGGAGAAGCTGTCGACGGGCAGGGGAAGGGCGCTCGACGCCGAACGTCTATGGCGCGTTTCTGGCGGCCCATGCGATTTTCTCTGAGATTTCAGCGATTTTCGAGAGGGCTTCGGCGAATCGCCTTGCAGGCGGCGAATTGTCTCCCATATGCGCTGTCAGGCCAAGAATGGCGTCTGCAATTAAGTCTTGCGCAATGTCGCCGAAAGCCTTAAACGGCGGCACTAAACCGGTTCGCCGGGGCCACCATTTTCGTTCACAGGAAGCATTCAAATGGGAAAGAGTAAGTTTGAGCGCAACAAGCCGCACGTCAACATTGGCACGATTGGCCACGTTGACCACGGCAAGACGTCTCTGACGGCAGCGATCACGAAGTACTTCGGTGAGTACAAGGCGTACGACCAGATCGACGCGGCTCCGGAAGAAAAGGCGCGTGGCATCACGATTTCGACGGCTCACGTTGAATACGAGACGCCGGCCCGCCACTACGCCCACGTCGACTGCCCCGGCCACGCCGACTACGTCAAGAACATGATCACCGGTGCTGCCCAGATGGACGGCGCGATCCTGGTGTGCTCGGCTGCTGACGGCCCGATGCCGCAGACGCGCGAACACATCCTGCTGGCTCGCCAGGTCGGCGTTCCGGCGATCGTGGTGTTCCTGAACAAGGTCGACCAAGTTGACGACGCCGAGCTTCTCGAACTGGTCGAGCTCGAAGTGCGCGAACTGCTGTCGTCCTACGACTTCCCGGGCGACGATATCCCGATCATCAAGGGTTCGGCGCTTGCTGCTCTTGAAGATTCGGACAAGAAGATCGGCGAAGACGCGATCCGCGAACTGATGGCCGCTGTTGACTCCTACATCCCGACGCCTGAGCGTCCGATCAACCTGCCATTCCTGCTGCCGATCGAAGACGTGTTCTCGATCTCTGGCCGCGGCACGGTTGTGACCGGCCGCGTCGAGCGTGGCATTGTCAAGGTTGGCGAAGAAGTCGAGATCGTCGGCATCCGCCCGACGACGAAGACGACGGTGACCGGCGTTGAAATGTTCCGCAAGCTGCTCGATCAGGGCCAGGCTGGCGACAACATCGGCGCGCTGATCCGCGGCGTCACCCGTGACGGCGTTGAGCGTGGCCAGATCCTGTGCAAGCCGGGTTCGGTCAAGCCGCACAAGAAGTTCATGGCAGAAGCCTACATCCTGACGAAGGAAGAGGGTGGTCGTCATACGCCGTTCTTCACCAACTACCGTCCGCAGTTCTACTTCCGCACGACCGACGTGACGGGCATTGTGACGCTGCCGGAAGGTACGGAGATGGTGATGCCGGGCGACAACGTCACGGTATCGGTCGAGCTGATTGTTCCGATCGCGATGGAAGAAAAGCTGCGCTTCGCGATCCGCGAAGGTGGCCGCACCGTCGGCGCCGGCATCGTCGCGTCGATCGTCGAGTAACTTTCGAGTTATCCGCAATTATGAAGACCCCGCTGGAAACAGCGGGGTTTTTCATTTTCATGACTTCCTGTAGGTTTAACAGGTGTTGTAAAAATATCGTTAAATTGGCCTGTCACAGTATTTTGTTCATCTCACGTTCAGAAACCGGTTTGTGATTGGACCATTGTAGTCCAGACTCCTCCTTGCAAAGAGGAGAGCCCGGATGATTCCAAAGGCCACATTCGCTGCGACGATATTCGCGATGTATGTTTTCACGATGTTTTTCATCGCTGCAATTCCGCAAGAAGTTGTTCAGTCTGCCGTCGTGCAGATTGGCGAGGTAAGTGTCGTCAAGTGACGACCTTTGCCGAACATCGCAGGGTTCTGCGATGATCGGAAATGATCGGCCAGGTGCTCCCGGATAGGATGCTCCTGGCGACGCGGGGGTGAACCCTTGCATGACGCTCGCTTGCTCTTCGCGCGGAAGCGTCTATCTATGCCTCCGATTTCATGACGCGGAGGATATTCCATGAAGAGACGTATTCTATTCACCGGCGGTTCGGGCAAGGCAGGTCGCCATGCGGTGCCGTGGCTCGTCAATGCCGGCTACGAGGTTCACAACCTCGATCTCGTGCCGCTGGATAGCCCCGGCGTCACCAATCTCATCGCCGACATCACCGATAGCGGTCAGGTCTTCAACGCGCTTTCGATGCATCGCGATTTTCCCGATCTCGACGCGGGCAGGGGCGTACAGCCCTTCGACGCCGTCGTGCATTTCGCCGCCATCCCGCGCATCCTGATCAAGCCCGATAACGAAACCTTCCGCATCAACACGATGGGCACCTATAATGTCATCGAGGCGGCAGTGAAGCTCGGCATCCGGAAGATCATCGTCGCATCGAGCGAGACGACCTACGGCGTCTGCTTTGCCGAAGGCCATCGCGATTTCCACCAGTTCCCGCTGGAGGAGGACTACGACGTCAATCCGATGGATTCCTACGGCCTTTCCAAGGTGGTCAACGAAAAGACGGCGCGCGCCTTTGCCGAACGTTCGGGCTTCGACATCTATGCGCTGCGCATCGGCAACGTCATCGAGCCTGACGAGTACGACAAGTTTCCGACCTATTTCGCCCATCCCGAGATGCGCAAGCGTATCGCCTGGAGCTATATCGATGCCCGCGACCTCGGGCAGATATGCCATCTCTGCATCGAGAAGGACGGTCTCGGCTACCAGGTCTTCAACGCTGCCAACGACACCGTCTCTGCCAATACGCCATCGAAAGAGCTTGCGAAGCGATTCTTTCCGAACGTGCCCTTCACCCACGAGATCGGCGAGTATGAGGGCCTGCTCTCCAACCGCAAGATCCGCGAGGTGCTGGGTTTTAAGGAAGAACACGATTGGCGGAAATATGTGAAGGTCTGAACGGACCGTCGTTCCGCGATTGAAAGGCCGATCGCTCGCATATCAGGAGAATGGCTTTGAAAATCGAAAATCGTGCTTGCCAATCCCGTGCCGTCGTCTTAAAGGGAGCGCCATGCTTTTCAGCAGCGATTTGCGGGTCTTGGCCCTGGCGCTGAATGATCGGTATGAAGGGGTATAGCTCAGTTGGTAGAGCGGCGGTCTCCAAAACCGCAGGTCGTAGGTTCGAGCCCTACTGCCCCTGCCATTTTCCTGGATGCGGGACAGCGCGGACATGCTCGCGGCATTTCCGGTCGGGGATTGATTGGTGGTAAGTAATTTCGTTAAACTTCGGTTTCCCCCTTGTGTATTCGGAAATCGGTGTTTATTTAGGGTTCAACAGACACGCGGTGCGTGGGGCTGATAGTTTCAGCTTTACGCGCCGTAATTGCGTGGGCAGTCGATGGCATCCAAATCCAATCCGTTTGCGTTTCTGCAGCAGGTTCGCTCCGAGACGTCCAAAGTTACATGGCCGTCGCGCCGCGAGACCATGATCTCGACGGTCATGGTGCTGGTGATGGTGGTTTTCGCCGCGCTGTTTTTCTTTGCCGCTGACCAGCTGATCGGCTGGGCTCTGAGCTTCGTGCTGAATACCGGCAACTGATACGGGTGGAAATGAAAATGGCGGCACGTTGGTACATCGTCCACGCATATTCCAATTTTGAAAAGAAGGTGGCTGAAGACATCGAGAACAAGGCTCGCCAGAAGGGGCTTGAGCACCTGTTCGAGAAGATCCTCGTGCCGACTGAAAAGGTGGTGGAAGTGCGTCGCGGCCGCAAGGTCGATTCCGAGCGCAAGTTTTTCCCGGGCTATGTCATGGTTCGTGCCAATCTGACGGACGAAGCCTACCACCTGATCAAGAATACGCCGAAGGTCACAGGTTTCCTCGGCTCCGACAATAAGCCCGTTCCGATTCCGGATTATGAAGCCGAGCGCATACTCGGTCAGGTCCAGGAAGGTGTCGAGCGGCCGAAGGCCTCCATTACCTTCGAGATCGGCGAGCAGGTCCGCGTTTCCGACGGCCCGTTCGCGTCGTTCAACGGCACGGTTCAGGATGTGGACGAAGAACGTTCGCGCCTGAAGGTGGAAGTGTCGATCTTCGGCCGCGCAACGCCGGTCGAGCTGGAATACGCTCAGGTCGAGAAGGTCTGATTGCAGAAACTGGAGGCTGGCCCTTGTGGCCTGTTTCCTGCGGACGTTGTCCGCACCCGCGTGGAAGGTGAGGGGTCTTAGCCGGACCCTAAGGATCCGCACCACGCAACCGCAGCCGCCGGAGAGATCCGGCATCACGGGCCGGGCGACCGGCCGTTCATGAAAGGCAGAGAGATATGGCTAAGAAAGTTGCAGGCCAGCTCAAGCTTCAGGTCAAGGCAGGATCGGCAAACCCGTCCCCGCCGATTGGTCCGGCGCTTGGTCAGCGTGGCATTAACATCATGGAATTCTGCAAGGCGTTTAATGCCGCCACGCAGGAAATGGAAAAGGGCATGCCGATTCCGGTCGTCATCACCTATTACCAGGACAAGTCCTTCACCTTCGCGATGAAGCAGCCGCCGGTCAGCTACTGGCTGAAGAAGGAAGCGAAGATCACGTCCGGTTCCAAGACGCCCGGCAAGGGCGCCAAGGCCGGCTCCCTCACCAAGGCTCAGATCAAGTCGATCGCAGAAGCCAAGATGAAGGATCTGAACGCAGCGGATATCGAAGGTGCAATGGCGATGATCGAGGGCTCTGCCCGCGCCATGGGCCTGGAAGTGGTGGGTTAAGATCATGGCTGGTAAGCGCACGCAGAAGATCAACGAAGGTGTTGATCCCACCAAGCTCTACGCTCTGACCCTGGCCATCGGCATGGTCAAGGAACGGGCTGTCGCCAAGTTCGACGAAACCATCGAAGTCTCGATGAACCTCGGCGTCGACCCGCGCCATGCGGACCAGATGGTTCGCGGCGTCGTCAACCTGCCGAACGGCACGGGCCGCACGGTTCGCGTCGCCGTCTTCGCTCGTGGCGCCAAGGCTGATGAAGCCAAGGCCGCCGGTGCCGATATCGTCGGCGCCGAAGACCTCGTCGAAATCGTCCAGGGCGGCAAGATCGAATTCGATCGCTGCATCGCCACCCCCGACATGATGCCGCTCGTCGGCCGTCTCGGTAAGGTTCTCGGCCCCCGCGGCATGATGCCGAACCCGAAGGTCGGCACCGTCACCATGGATGTCGCCGGAGCCGTCAAGGCTTCCAAGGGCGGCGCTGTCGAGTTCCGCGTCGAGAAGGCTGGCATCGTCCATGCCGGTATCGGCAAGGCCTCGTTTGACGCCAAGGCTCTGGAAGAAAACATCCGCGCCTTTGCTGACGCCGTCATCAAGGCGAAGCCGGCTGGCGCCAAGGGCAACTACGTCAAGCGCGTGGCGATTTCCTCGACCATGGGTCCGGGCGTCAAGATCGAGCCCGGCTCGGTCACCGGTGCTCCGGCTGCGTAAGTTTATGGTCGGGCTTTAAGTCCGGCGACTGAATTTCCGGCCTCGCAAGGGGCCGGAATATTCCGGAGAAATCCGGAATCCTGTCCGAGATTGCAGGTGGTTTTCCCTTAATCACTGTGCCTGCATGAGACGGGTAAGACCCGAATTGCAAGAAGTTCGCTTCTAGGAACTCGGTTCGAGCCTTGGATGCCTTGTGCCTCTTTAGCCTTGATTGGCGCGAGAGCGCGGGGGGACAGGATCCTCAAGCGTCGCTTGGGATCTCGCATGATCCCAGGAGGCAAAAGGCAACCGGCGGGCCCATTTTCGGTCCCGCCAACTGGAGATAGGCAGTGGAAAGAGCGGAAAAACGCGAATTCGTCACGGAACTGAACGAAGTCTTCAAGGCTTCGGGCTCAGTTGTCGTGGCCCACTATGCTGGTGCCACAGTCGCGCAGATGAACGATTTTCGTTCGAAGATGCGCGCAGCTGGCGGTACCGTCAAAGTCGCGAAGAACCGCCTGGCCAAGATTGCCCTTCAGGGTACGGAAGCGGAAGGGATGTCCAATCTCTTCAAGGGTCAGACGCTGATTGCATACAGCACCGATCCGATCACCGCTCCGAAGGTCGTCATGGATTTCGCCAAGACCAATGACAAGATCATTGTTCTGGGCGGCGCCATGGGAACAACCACGCTCAACGCCGATGCAGTCAAGTCGCTTGCGACCCTGCCTTCGCTCGATGAGCTGCGTGCGAAGCTGCTGGGCATGATCCAGACACCGGCTACCCGCATCGCTGGGGTTGTTGCAGCACCGGCAAGCCAGCTTGCCCGCGTGTTTGCGGCCTACGCCAAGAAGGACGAAGCCGCGTAAGGCGGTTTTTCGCTGTTTATAATCAACCGGTTCGAACCGAACAAAAGGAACTAGTAAAATGGCTGATCTCGCAAAGATCGTTGACGACCTCTCCTCGCTGACCGTTCTGGAAGCTGCAGAACTGTCGAAGCTTCTCGAAGAAAAGTGGGGCGTTTCCGCTGCTGCTCCGGTAGCTGTTGCTGCCGCTGCCGGCGGTGCTGCTGCTGCTGTCGTTGAAGAAGAAAAGACCGAATTCGACGTCATCCTCGTCGAAGCTGGTGCCAACAAGATCAACGTCATCAAGGAAGTCCGCGCCATCACTGGTCTCGGCCTCAAGGAAGCCAAGGATCTCGTTGAAGCCGCTCCGAAGGCTGTCAAGGAAGGCGTCAACAAGGCTGAAGCCGCTGACATCAAGAAGAAGCTTGAAGACGCTGGCGCCAAGGCCGACGTCAAGTAATCTTGAACTGCTTTTGGGAGGCAGTATCTTCACTGCCTCCCATTTGCCGTTTTTCTGAACGAATTACCCAAAAGCCGCGTCAAAACGGCTTTTGGGTAATGGGTTCTTCAAAAGGATGGTCTCGCACCGAGGGCAGCACAGCAATCCGAGCTGAGCGTTTTCTGGGGTCGGACGAGATTGAACTACTCATTGATTGACGGGATCGACTGGCCATCGGTTCCCGTCCGTTGCAGGCCCGGGTGCAAGATTTTGAAGGAGCGACGATGGCTCAGACCCTTTCGTTCAACGGTCGCAGGCGCGTACGCAAGTTTTTTGGTAAGATCCCCGAAGTCGCAGAAATGCCGAACCTCATCGAGGTTCAGAAGGCGTCCTACGACCAGTTTCTGATGGTTGAAGAGCCGAAGGGCGGCCGACCCGACGAGGGTCTTCAGGCCGTCTTCAAGTCGGTTTTCCCAATCACCGATTTCTCCGGCGCATCCATGCTGGAATTCGTGTCCTACGAGTTCGAACCGCCGAAGTTCGACGTTGATGAATGCCGTCAGCGCGACCTGACCTATGCAGCGCCGCTGAAAGTGACGTTGCGCCTCATCGTGTTCGATATCGACGAGGATACTGGCGCGAAGTCGATCAAGGACATCAAGGAACAGTCCGTTTACATGGGCGACATGCCGCTCATGACCAACAACGGCACGTTCATCGTCAACGGCACCGAGCGCGTCATCGTTTCCCAGATGCACCGTTCGCCGGGCGTCTTCTTCGACCACGACAAGGGCAAGAGCCATTCTTCCGGCAAGCTGCTCTTTGCAGCGCGCGTCATCCCCTATCGCGGTTCCTGGCTCGATATCGAATTCGACGCCAAGGACATCGTCTACGCCCGTATCGACCGCCGCCGCAAGATCCCAGTGACGTCGCTGCTGATGGCGCTCGGCATGGACGGCGAAGAAATCCTCGACACCTTCTACACGAAGTCGCTCTACAAGCGCGACGGCGAAGGCTGGCGCATTCCCTTCAAGCCGGAAACGCTGAAAGGTGCCAAGGCGATCACCGAGATGGTCGACGCCGATACCGGCGAAGTCGTCGTGGAAGCCGGCAAGAAGCTGACCCCGCGCCTGCTGCGCACGCTATCCGACAAGGGTCTGAAGGCCCTCAAGGCCGCCGACGACGATCTTTACGGCAACTACCTTGCCGGCGACATCGTCAACTACTCGACGGGTGAGATTTACCTCGAAGCCGGCGACGAAATCGACGAGAAGACGCTTGGCATCATCCTGGCGAACGGCTTCGACGAGATCCCGGTTCTCGGCATCGACCACATCAATGTCGGCGCCTATATCCGCAACACGCTGACAGCCGACAAGAACGAGAACCGTCAGGACGCTCTGTTCGACATCTACCGCGTCATGCGTCCGGGTGAGCCGCCGACCATGGAATCGGCCGAAGCCATGTTCAACTCGCTGTTCTTCGATGCGGAGCGTTACGATCTCTCCGCCGTCGGCCGCGTCAAGATGAACATGCGCCTCGACCTGACCGTCGAAGACACCGTCCGCATCCTGCGCAAGGACGACATCCTGGCCGTGGTCAGGATGCTGGTCGAACTGCGCGACGGCAAGGGCGAGATCGACGACATCGACAACCTCGGCAACCGTCGCGTCCGTTCGGTCGGCGAGCTGATGGAAAACCAGTACCGTCTCGGCCTGCTGCGCATGGAGCGCGCGATCAAGGAACGCATGTCCTCGATCGAGATCGACACGGTCATGCCGCAGGATCTGATCAATGCCAAGCCGGCCGCCGCTGCCGTGCGCGAATTCTTCGGTTCCTCGCAGCTCTCGCAGTTCATGGACCAGGTCAACCCGCTCTCGGAAATCACCCACAAGCGCCGTCTTTCGGCTCTTGGGCCGGGCGGTTTGACCCGTGAGCGCGCCGGCTTCGAAGTCCGCGACGTGCATCCGACCCACTATGGCCGCATTTGCCCGATCGAAACGCCGGAAGGCCCGAACATCGGTCTCATCAACTCGCTTGCGACCTTTGCCCGCGTCAACAAGTACGGCTTCATCGAAAGCCCGTACCGCCGTATCGTCGACGGCAAGGTGACGAGCGACGTGCTCTACCTCTCCGCCATGGAAGAGGCGAAGTATTACGTCGCCCAGGCCAATGCCGAGATGAACGCTGACGGTTCCTTCGTCGACGAATTCGTCGTCTGCCGTCATGCCGGCGAAGTCATGCTCGCCCCGCGCGACAGCATGAACCTGATGGACGTCTCGCCGAAGCAGGTCGTTTCGGTCGCAGCCGCGCTCATCCCGTTCCTGGAAAACGACGACGCCAACCGCGCGCTCATGGGCTCGAACATGCAGCGTCAGGCAGTGCCGCTGCTGCGTGCCGAAGCCCCGTTTGTCGGTACCGGCATGGAGCCGGTCGTTGCCCGTGACTCTGGTGCTGCCATCGGCGCCCGCCGCGGCGGCGTGGTCGACCAGGTCGACGCGACGCGTATCGTTATCCGCGCCACGGAAGACCTCGAAGCCGGCAAATCCGGCGTCGATATCTACCGCCTGCAGAAGTTCCAGCGTTCGAACCAGAACACCTGCGTCAACCAGCGTCCGCTGGTGACCGTTGGTGACGAGGTCAACCGCGGCGACATCCTCGCCGACGGCCCGTCGACCGATCTCGGCGACCTGGCGCTCGGCCGCAACGCGCTCGTCGCGTTCATGCCCTGGAACGGCTACAACTACGAAGACTCGATCCTGCTCTCCGAGCGTATCGTTGCCGACGACGTGTTCACCTCCATCCACATCGAGGAATTCGAAGTGATGGCGCGCGACACCAAGCTTGGTCCTGAGGAAATCACCCGCGATATTCCGAACGTTTCGGAAGAAGCACTGAAGAACCTCGACGAAGCCGGCATCGTCTATATCGGCGCCGAAGTTCAGCCAGGCGATATCCTCGTCGGCAAGATCACACCGAAGGGCGAAAGCCCGATGACGCCGGAAGAAAAGCTTCTGCGCGCCATCTTCGGCGAAAAGGCCTCCGACGTGCGCGACACATCCATGCGCATGCCGCCCGGCACCTACGGCACCATCGTCGAAGTCCGCGTCTTCAACCGCCACGGCGTTGAAAAGGACGAACGTGCGATGGCGATCGAGCGTGAAGAGATCGAGCGTCTGGCAAAGGACCGTGACGACGAGCAGGCGATCCTCGACCGTAACGTCTACGGCCGTCTGATCGAGATGCTACGCGGCCAGGCCTCCATTGCCGGCCCGAAGGGCTTCAAGAAGGGAGCCGAGCTTTCGAACGCCGTCGTCTCCGAATATCCCCGTTCGCAGTGGTGGATGTTCGCGGTCGAAGACGAAAAGGTCCAGAGCGAGCTCGAAGCACTCCGCGGTCAGTACGACGAATCCAAGTCGCGCCTGGAACAGCGCTTCATGGACAAGGTCGAAAAGGTCCAGCGCGGCGATGAAATGCCTCCTGGCGTCATGAAGATGGTCAAGGTCTTCGTCGCCGTAAAGCGCAAGATCCAGCCGGGCGACAAGATGGCCGGCCGTCACGGGAACAAGGGCGTCGTCTCGCGCATTGTGCCGGTGGAGGACATGCCGTTCCTCGAAGACGGCACGCATGTCGACGTCGTTCTGAACCCGCTCGGCGTGCCTTCGCGCATGAACGTCGGCCAGATCCTGGAAACGCATCTGGGTTGGGCTTGCGCCGGCATGGGTCGCCAGATCGGCGAACTGATCGACGCATACAAGGCCAATGGCAACATTGAGCCGCTGCGCAAGACCATCGGCGATGTCGTCGGAGACGGCCCCAAGGCCGAACAGGTCCATGAGTTCGACGACGACTCTGTTCTGCGTCTCGCCGACCAGTGGAAGCGTGGCGTTTCGATTGCGACGCCTGTTTTCGACGGCGCAAACGAAGCCGACGTCAACGACATGCTGCGTCTGGCAGGTCTCAAGGATAGCGGTCAGTCGACGCTCTATGACGGCCGTACCGGTGAGCAGTTCGACCGTCAGGTGACGGTGGGCTACATCTACATGCTGAAGCTCAACCACCTGGTCGACGACAAGATCCATGCTCGTTCGATCGGTCCTTACTCGCTCGTGACCCAGCAGCCGCTGGGCGGCAAGGCGCAGTTCGGCGGCCAGCGCTTCGGCGAAATGGAAGTCTGGGCGCTCGAAGCATACGGCGCGGCCTACACGCTGCAGGAAATGCTGACGGTGAAGTCGGACGACGTCGCCGGCCGCACCAAGGTCTACGAAGCCATCGTCCGCGGAGACGACACGTTTGAAGCCGGTATTCCGGAAAGCTTCAACGTTCTCGTCAAGGAAATGCGCTCACTGGGCCTCAGCGTCGAGCTCGAGAACACCAAGCTTGATGAGGCGCAGGCAGCTCAGCTGCCCGACGCGGCCGAGTAAGCACTTGATAGGGCGTGCGCTGCCAATGCGGCGCACGCCGGTCCCACCGGGCGCCGTATCCGTGTCGGCCCGGAAGGGAAGTTTCGCCGCATCCAGCGGTTATTCTCGTTTAAGCGAGGGAGGCGGCTCCCGGGAATTTGCCGCCGACCATCGCATTTTGAGGGCGCTTTAGCCCATGAAGGAGACAGGCATGAACCAAGAGGTCATGAATCTTTTCAATCCGCAGGTGCCTGCACAGAATTTCGATTCTATTCGGATTTCGATCGCGTCTCCGGAGAAGATCCTCTCCTGGTCTTACGGTGAGATCAAGAAGCCGGAAACCATCAACTACCGTACGTTCAAGCCGGAACGTGACGGTCTGTTCTGCGCGCGCATCTTCGGACCGATCAAGGACTACGAATGCCTGTGCGGCAAGTACAAGCGCATGAAGTACAAGGGCATCATCTGCGAAAAGTGCGGCGTCGAAGTCACGCTGTCGCGCGTTCGCCGCGAGCGCATGGGCCATATCGAGCTCGCCGCTCCCGTTGCCCACATCTGGTTCCTGAAGTCGCTGCCATCACGCATTTCGACGCTGCTCGACATGACGCTGAAGGATGTCGAGCGCGTCCTCTACTTCGAAAACTACATCGTCACCGAGCCGGGCCTGACCGCCCTGAAGGAGCACCAGCTTCTCTCGGAAGAAGAGTACATGCTCGCTGTCGACGAATACGGCGAAGACCAGTTCACCGCGATGATCGGCGCCGAGGCGATCTACGAGATGCTGGCCTCGATGAACCTCGAAAAGATCGCTGGCGACCTGCGCGCCGAGCTTGCCGACACCACGTCGGATCTCAAGCAGAAGAAGCTGATGAAGCGCCTGAAGATCGTCGAGAACTTCATGGAGTCGGGCAACCGTCCGGAGTGGATGATCATGAAGGTCGTTCCGGTCATTCCGCCGGATTTGCGTCCGCTGGTTCCGCTCGACGGCGGCCGTTTCGCGACGTCGGATCTGAACGATCTCTACCGCCGCGTCATCAACCGTAACAACCGTCTGAAGCGCCTGCTCGAGCTTCGTGCGCCTGGCATCATCATCCGCAACGAAAAGCGCATGCTGCAGGAATCTGTTGACGCGCTGTTCGACAACGGTCGTCGCGGCCGTGTCATCACCGGCGCCAACAAGCGTCCGCTGAAGTCGCTCTCCGACATGCTGAAGGGCAAACAGGGCCGCTTCCGCCAGAACCTGCTCGGCAAGCGCGTCGACTATTCCGGCCGTTCGGTCATCGTCACCGGTCCGGAACTGAAGCTGCACCAGTGCGGCCTGCCGAAGAAGATGGCGCTCGAGCTCTTCAAGCCGTTCATCTATGCCCGCCTCGACGCCAAGGGTTACTCCTCGACCGTCAAGCAGGCCAAGAAGCTGGTCGAGAAGGAAAAGCCGGAAGTCTGGGATATCCTCGACGAGGTCATTCGCGAGCATCCGGTTCTCTTGAACCGCGCACCGACGCTGCACCGCCTGGGCATCCAGGCCTTCGAACCTATCCTGGTCGAAGGCAAGGCGATCCAGCTGCATCCGCTCGTCTGCACGGCCTTCAACGCCGACTTCGACGGCGACCAGATGGCCGTTCACGTGCCGCTGTCGCTCGAAGCCCAGCTCGAGGCCCGCGTGCTGATGATGTCGACCAACAACATCCTGCATCCGGCCAACGGCGCGCCGATCATCGTTCCCTCGCAGGACATGGTTCTCGGCCTCTACTATCTGTCGATCCTCAACCAGAACGAGCCGGGCGAAGGCATGGCCTTCTCCGATCTCGGCGAGCTGCATCACGCCCTCGAAAGCAAGGTCGTAACGCTGCACACCAAGATCCGCGGCCGCTTCAAGTCGGTCGACGAGGATGGCAAGCCTTACTCGAAGATCTATGAGACGACGCCTGGCCGTCTGCTCATCGGCGAACTGCTGCCGAAGAACGGCAAGGTGCCCTTCGATATCTGCAACCAGGAAATGACCAAGAAGAACATCTCGAAGATGATCGACACGGTCTATCGCCATTGCGGCCAGAAGGACACGGTCATTTTCTGCGACCGCATCATGCAGCTCGGCTTCTCCCACGCCTGCCGCGCCGGCATTTCGTTCGGCAAGGACGACATGGTCATTCCGGACGCCAAGGCCAAGATCGTTGCCGACACCGAAAATCTGGTGAAGGAATACGAGCAGCAGTATAATGACGGCCTCATCACCCAGGGCGAGAAGTACAACAAGGTTGTCGACGCTTGGGGCAAGGCAACCGAAAAGGTCGCCGAAGAGATGATGGCCCGCATCAAGGCGGTCGAATTCGACGAGAAGACCGGTCGCCAGAAGCCGATGAACTCGATCTACATGATGAGCCACTCCGGTGCCCGCGGTTCTCCGAACCAGATGCGCCAGCTGGGCGGCATGCGTGGCCTCATGGCCAAGCCGTCGGGCGAAATCATCGAGACCCCGATCATCTCGAACTTCAAGGAAGGCCTGACCGTCAACGAGTACTTCAACTCGACGCACGGCGCCCGTAAGGGTCTGGCAGACACCGCCCTGAAGACCGCCAACTCCGGCTACCTGACCCGCCGTCTCGTCGACGTCGCGCAGGATTGCATCGTCACGCATGTCGATTGCGGAACGCAGACGGGCCTCACCATGACCGCCATCGTCGATGCCGGCCAGGTGGTTGCTTCGATCGGCGCCCGTATCCTCGGCCGCACGGCGCTCGACGACATCGATCATCCGGTCACCGGTGAGCGCATCGTCGATGCCGGCAGGATGATCCTCGAGCCCGACGTCGTCGAAATCGAGAAGGCTGGCATCCAGTCGATCCGTATCCGCTCGGCACTGACCTGCGAAATCCAGACGGGCGTCTGCTCGGTCTGCTACGGCCGCGACCTCGCGCGCGGTACGCCGGTCAATATGGGCGAAGCCGTCGGCGTCATCGCTGCTCAGTCGATCGGCGAGCCGGGCACCCAGCTCACCATGCGTACCTTCCACCTTGGCGGTACGGCAACCGTGGTCGACCAGTCGTTCCTCGAAGCCTCGTACGAAGGTACGGTGCAGATCAAGAACCGCAACATCCTGCGCAACTCCGATGGCAACCTCGTTGCCATGGGCCGCAACATGACCGTCCAGATCTTGGACGAACGTGGTGTCGAGCGGTCGTCGCAGCGCGTGGCCTACGGTTCGAAGCTGCATGTCGACGAAGGCGACAAGGTCAAGCGCGGCCAGCGCCTGGCAGAGTGGGACCCCTACACCCGTCCGATGATGACGGAAGTGGCCGGTACCGTTCAGTTTGAAGATCTGGTCGACGGCCTCTCCGTTCTGGAAGCGACCGACGAATCGACCGGCATCACCAAGCGTCAGGTTATCGACTGGCGTTCGACCCCGCGCGGCTCGGACCTCAAGCCGGCGATCGTCATCAAGGATGCCAGCGGCAATATCGCGAAGCTGTCTCGTGGTGGTGACGCCCGCTTCTTCCTCTCGGTCGATGCGATCCTGTCGGTCGAGCCGGGCACGAAGGTCTCCCAGGGTGACGTTCTCGCCCGTTCGCCGCTCGAAAGCGCCAAGACCAAGGACATCACCGGCGGTCTGCCGCGTGTTGCCGAGCTGTTCGAAGCCCGCCGTCCGAAGGACCACGCCATCATCGCAGAGATCGATGGTACGATCCGCCTCGGCCGCGACTACAAGAACAAGCGTCGCGTCATCATCGAGCCGGCGGAAGACGGTGTCGAGCCTGTCGAATACCTGATCCCGAAGGGCAAGCCCTTCCACCTTCAGGAAGGCGACTATATCGAAAAGGGTGACTACATCCTCGACGGTAACCCGGCTCCGCACGACATCCTGGCGATCAAGGGCGTGGAGGCTCTCGCCTCCTACCTCGTCAACGAGATCCAGGAAGTCTACCGCCTGCAGGGCGTCGTCATCAACGACAAGCACATCGAGGTGATTGTCCGTCAGATGCTGCAGAAGGTGGAAATCACCGATGCAGGTGACTCGACCTATATCGTCGGCGACAATGTCGACCGGATCGAGCTCGAAGACGTCAACGATCACCTGATCGAGCAGGGCAAGAAGCCAGCCTACGGCGATCCGGTTCTTCTCGGTATCACCAAGGCGTCGCTCCAGACCCCCTCGTTCATCTCGGCCGCGTCCTTCCAGGAAACGACCAAGGTGCTGACGGAAGCTGCAATCGCCGGCAAGACCGACGGCCTGCAGGGTCTGAAGGAAAACGTCATCGTCGGCCGCCTCATCCCGGCCGGTACCGGCGGCACCATGACCCAGATCCGCCGCATCGCTACGTCGCGCGACGAGATGATCCTCGAAGAGCGCCGCAAGGGCACGGGTGCTGCCGTTGCCACGCCGATGCTGCAGGACATGGCCGAAAAGGCTCCGGCTGCGGAATAATCCGCGGTTGAAGTCGACGAATTGAAAAACCGCCCGGAGCGATCCGGGCGGTTTTTCATATTTAGGTTGCTCTGATTGGGCGGGCGGGGAGGGAGGCTGCTTCCGCTTATGCTGCCTTGACAGCGTGAGCGGCTCCCTTCAGTTGAAGCGGATGATCGCGACTTCGCCTTCGACGGCACCCTGGTAGGCAGATGCGTGCGGCTCTTCGGCCGGGACCTCGGTCAGCATGCCGATCTGGTCGAGATCGGCCTCGATGAAGCCTTCCTCGGCAAGCGCGTTCAAGGCCTCGCGTACGGCAGTGTCGTCGTCAGGCGCCTTCAGCATGATGTGCAGGTCGATGCCTTCGCTGGCGTCGGACTCGTAGCCCTTGCCGATGATGATGAAGATCATCGGGCCGTCGAAATTATTGTCGTTATCAGGTGTCGTGATCATCGCCTGTCCTTCGGCTCTTTGACGATTCGGTCGCTCGAATCCTGCTGTGAGGGCCGAACGCCGCAATTGCTGATTCCTTAACTGCTTTTGCTGCGATGCCCAAGTTTTTATCTTGGGGCACGGCCGTGAATTCGTCTAGAAGGATGAAACAGGGCGTTCGGCCGGCATATCAAGGCGATACGGCGAGTTTATTTCTTAACCGGCCTTGACGAGACGGGTGGAAACCAGTAGTACCCCGGCCATCAGATCCCATGTGAGGCTTGGCTGTTCGGGGCGACTCGCCCTGAAGTTCACCTCAAACAAGGTTCTAAACGCACGTTGAAGTCATGATGCTGCACGCACGACGCATATTTATGCGTCCTCTGCTCCTTGTGGTCCATCTGCGGAAGCGGATCGGGCCATATTTTGCGCATTGACGGAAAGCGTGCGTCACTGCCGGAGACGGCGCGAGTTCAAGCCCGCAAGGGTACTGAGATAAAACGTAAGGGATGGTTGAATGCCTACCGTAAACCAGCTGATCCGCAAGCCTCGCCAGGCGAACGTAAAGCGTAACAAGGTTCCCGCACTCCAGGAGAACCCGCAGAAGCGCGGCGTTTGCACGCGCGTCTACACCACGACGCCGAAGAAGCCGAACTCGGCTCTGCGTAAGGTCGCAAAGATCCGCCTGACCAACGGCTTCGAAGTCATTGGTTACATCCCCGGCGAAGGTCACAACCTTCAGGAACACTCCGTCGTCATGATCCGTGGCGGCCGCGTCAAGGACCTTCCGGGTGTCCGTTATCACATCATCCGCGGCGTTCTCGATACCCAGGGTGTCAAGAACCGCAAGCAGCGCCGCTCCAAGTACGGCGCGAAGCGTCCGAAGTAATTCGGGTTTTGAATAATCCGGCGCTGCGCGAGGTCCTCCGCGTCATGAAGCGCCTTAACGGTTGAAGAGACAAAAAGTATGTCCAGACGTCATAAAGCAGAAAAGCGCGAGATCAATCCGGACCCGAAGTTCGGCGATCTCGTCGTCACCAAGTTCATGAATGCCATCATGCTCGACGGCAAGAAGTCCGTTGCTGAAAACATCGTCTACGGTGCGTTCGACGTAGTCCATGGCAAGTCCAAGCAGGAGCCGCTCACGGTTTTCCATTCTGCGCTTGAGAACATTGCCCCGCACGTTGAAGTTCGCTCGCGTCGTGTCGGTGGTGCGACCTATCAGGTCCCCGTCGATGTTCGTCCGGAGCGCCGCCAGGCTCTTGCTATTCGCTGGCTGATTGCTGCTGCCCGCAAGCGCAATGAAACGACTATGGTTGACCGCCTTTCCGGCGAACTGCTCGATGCGTCCAACAACCGCGGCTCCGCCGTCAAGAAGCGCGAAGACACGCACAAGATGGCAGACGCCAACCGCGCGTTCTCGCACTATCGCTGGTAATTCCGAACGGTATCGAAAGGCAGTCCACAATGGCTCGCGAATATAAGATCGAAGACTACCGTAATTTCGGTATCATGGCGCATATCGACGCCGGCAAGACCACGACCACCGAGCGTATTCTTTATTACACCGGCAAGTCGCACAAGATCGGCGAAGTCCACGACGGTGCAGCCACGATGGACTGGATGGAGCAGGAGCAGGAGCGTGGCATCACGATCACCTCCGCTGCCACCACGACCTTCTGGAAGGGCCGTGACGGCAAAATGCGCCGCTTCAACATCATCGACACTCCCGGCCACGTCGACTTCACCATTGAAGTCGAGCGTTCGCTGCGCGTTCTCGACGGCGCCATCGCGCTGCTCGACGCCAACGCCGGTGTTGAGCCGCAGACGGAAACCGTCTGGCGTCAGGCTGAGAAGTACAATGTCCCGCGGATGATCTTCTGCAACAAGATGGACAAGACCGGCGCGGACTTCTACCGCTCCGTCGAGATGATCAAGACCCGTCTCGGTGCAACGGCTGTCGTCATGCAGCTGCCGATCGGTGCGGAAACCGAATTCAAGGGCGTCATCGACCTGGTCGAGATGAACGCACTCATCTGGCGCGACGAGTCGCTCGGCGCCCAGTGGGATGTCGTCGAGATCCCCGAGGACATGAAGGCCAAGGCTGAAGAATATCGCGAAAAGCTGATCGAGACGGTCGTCGACATCGACGAAGCCGCCACCGAAGCTTACCTCGAAGGCATTCTGCCCGACAACGATCAGATCCGTGCACTGGTTCGCCGCGGCACGATCGACGTCAAGTTCCACCCGATGTTCTGCGGCACCGCCTTCAAGAACAAGGGCGTGCAGCCGCTGCTCGACGCCGTTGTCGACTACCTGCCGTCGCCGATGGACATCCCGGCGATCAAGGGCATCGACTTCAAGACGGAAGCCGAAATCGAGCGTCATGCCGATGACAGCGAGCCGCTTTCCATGCTCGCCTTCAAGATCATGAACGACCCCTTCGTCGGTTCGCTGACCTTTGCCCGCATCTACTCCGGCAAGCTCGAAAAGGGCGCGTCGGTCATCAACACGGTCAAGGACAAGCGCGAGCGCGTCGGCCGCATGCTGCAGATGCACTCCAACTCGCGTGAAGACATCGAAGAAGCCTTCGCAGGTGACATCGTCGCTCTCGCCGGCCTCAAGGAAACCACGACGGGCGACACGCTCTGCGATCCGCTGAAGCCGGTTATCCTCGAGCGCATGGAATTCCCGGAGCCGGTCATCCAGATCGCCATCGAGCCGAAGACCAAGGGCGACCAGGAAAAGATGGGCCTCGCGCTCAACCGCCTGGCTGCTGAAGATCCGTCCTTCCGTGTCAAGACCGACCAGGAATCCGGCCAGACCATCATCGCCGGCATGGGCGAACTGCATCTCGACATCATCGTCGACCGCATGCGTCGTGAGTTCAAGGTTGAAGCAACCGTCGGCGCGCCGCAGGTAGCCTACCGCGAAACCATCACCCGGACGCATGAAGAAGATTACACGCACAAGAAGCAGTCCGGTGGTACCGGCCAGTTCGCGCGCGTCAAGATCGTCTTCGAACCGAACCCGGAAGGCGACGAATTCAAGTTCGAATCGAAGATCGTCGGCGGTTCCGTTCCGAAGGAATACATCCCCGGCGTCCAGAAGGGCATCGAAAGCGTTCTGTCTTCGGGTCCGCTCGCAGGCTTCCCGATGCTCGGGGTCAAGGCAACCCTCATCGACGGTGCCTTCCACGACGTCGACTCCTCGGTTCTCGCCTTCGAAATCGCATCGCGTGCCTGCTTCCGTGAAGCAGCCAAGAAGGCCGGCGCTCAGCTGCTCGAGCCGATGATGAAGGTCGAAGTCGTCACCCCGGAAGATTACGTCGGCGACGTTATCGGCGACCTGAACTCCCGTCGCGGTCAGATCCAGGGCCAGGAAAGCCGTGGTATCGCCGTCGTCATCAACGCGAACGTCCCGCTCGCGAACATGTTCAAGTACGTCGACAACCTGCGCTCCATGTCCCAGGGCCGCGCCCAGTACACGATGACCTTCGATCACTATTCGCCGGTCCCGTCGAACGTCGCAACTGAAATCCAGGCAAAGTATTCCGGTCAGAAGTGACCGGAATACCAATTGACCGATAACAAGAATTAGATCCCTTCGGGGACTAGCAAAACGGAGACCCGAAAATGGGAAAGAGTAAGTTTGAGCGCAACAAGCCGCACGTCAACATTGGCACGATTGGCCACGTTGACCACGGTAAGACGTCTCTGACGGCAGCGATCACGAAGTACTTCGGTGAGTACAAGGCGTACGACCAGATCGACGCGGCTCCGGAAGAAAAGGCGCGTGGCATCACGATTTCGACGGCCCACGTTGAATACGAGACGCCGGCCCGCCACTACGCCCACGTCGACTGCCCCGGCCACGCCGACTACGTCAAGAACATGATCACCGGTGCTGCCCAGATGGACGGCGCGATCCTGGTGTGCTCGGCCGCTGACGGCCCGATGCCGCAGACGCGCGAACACATCCTGCTGGCTCGCCAGGTCGGCGTTCCGGCGATCGTAGTGTTCCTGAACAAGGTCGACCAGGTTGACGACGCCGAGCTTCTCGAACTGGTCGAGCTCGAAGTTCGCGAACTGCTGTCGTCCTACGACTTCCCGGGCGACGATATCCCGATCGTCAAGGGTTCGGCGCTTGCCGCTCTCGAAGATTCGGACAAGAAGATCGGCGAAGACGCGATCCGCGAACTGATGGCCGCTGTTGACTCCTACATCCCGACGCCTGAGCGTCCGATCAACCTGCCATTCCTGCTGCCGATCGAAGACGTGTTCTCGATCTCTGGCCGCGGCACGGTTGTGACCGGCCGCGTCGAGCGTGGCATTGTCAAGGTTGGCGAAGAAGTCGAGATCGTCGGCATCCGCCCGACGACGAAGACGACGGTGACCGGCGTTGAAATGTTCCGCAAGCTGCTCGATCAGGGCCAGGCTGGCGACAACATCGGCGCGCTGATCCGCGGCGTCACCCGTGACGGCGTTGAGCGTGGCCAGATCCTGTGCAAGCCGGGTTCGGTCAAGCCGCACA
The DNA here is from genome assembly GCF_025941625.1 of Rhizobium acaciae. Lineage (NCBI taxonomy): Bacteria > Pseudomonadati > Pseudomonadota > Alphaproteobacteria > Hyphomicrobiales > Rhizobiaceae > Rhizobium > Rhizobium acaciae. Next base: position 39,847 of record NZ_JAPCZO010000011.1, on the reverse strand, counting down.
AGAAGTTCATGGCTGAAGCCTACATCCTGACGAAGGAAGAGGGTGGTCGTCATACGCCGTTCTTCACCAACTACCGTCCGCAGTTCTACTTCCGCACGACCGACGTGACGGGCATTGTGACGCTGCCGGAAGGCACGGAGATGGTGATGCCGGGCGACAACGTCACGGTATCGGTCGAGCTGATTGTTCCGATCGCGATGGAAGAAAAGCTGCGCTTCGCCATCCGCGAAGGTGGCCGCACCGTCGGCGCCGGTATCGTCGCGTCGATCGTCGAGTAATTAGCGGCTGGGCCACCTGGCCCAAGGAAAGGATAGGGACGCCGATCTCGGTGTCCCTCTCGATCTTTGAAACCGGTGGCCCGCTAACGTAACTGAAGGTAAGTCGTGTCCCTCAATGGTGACACGCGGATAACAGACACAAGGATAAAGTCGAATGAACGGCCAGAATATCCGCATCCGCCTGAAGGCGTTCGATCACCGGATTCTCGACGCCTCCACGCGTGAGATCGTATCGACGGCTAAGCGCACCGGTGCAAGCGTCCGGGGCCCCGTTCCGCTTCCGACCCGCATCGAGAAGTTTACGGTCAACCGGTCCCCGCACATCGACAAGAAGAGCCGCGAACAGTTCGAGATGCGTACGCATAAGCGCCTTCTCGATATCGTTGACCCGACCCCGCAGACGGTAGACGCGCTGATGAAGCTCGATCTCGCCGCCGGTGTCGATGTTGAGATCAAGCTCTGAGACCTCGGGTCTTCGGGCTGAGTGAGAAGGATTGAACCGATGCGTTCAGGTGTGATTGCACAGAAGGTGGGAATGACCCGCGTCTATAACGACGCCGGCGAGCATGTCCCGGTAACGGTACTGCGTATGGAAGGCTGCCAGGTCGTAGCCACGCGCACTGTCGAAAAGAATGGCTATACCGCAGTTCAGCTCGGTGCCGGCCAGGCGAAGGTGAAGAACACGTCGAAGGCGATGCGCGGCAATTTTGCCATTGCCAACGTCGAGCCGAAGGCCAAGCTGACGGAATTCCGCGTGTCGGAAGATCAGCTGCTCGAGGTCGGCACTGAGATCAAGGCGGGTCACTTTGCGGCCGGTCAGCTCGTCGACGTGACGGGCACGACGATCGGTAAGGGTTTTGCCGGCGCCATGAAGCGCCACGGTTTCGGCGGTCTGCGTGCCACGCACGGTGTGTCGGTGTCTCACCGTTCGCACGGTTCGACCGGCTCGCGCCAGGATCCGGGCAAGGTTTTCAAGAACAAGAAGATGGCTGGTCACATGGGCCAGACGCGCGTCACGACGCAGAACCTGGAAGTGGTTTCGACCGACGAAGATCGTGGTCTGATCCTGATCAAGGGTGCTGTTCCTGGTTCCAAGGGTGCTTGGATCATCGTGCGCGACGCCGTCAAGTCGGCCGCGAAGTAAGGGAGCCAGATCAATGGAATTCAACGTCAAGACCCTTGAGGGAAAAGACGCCGGGAAGGTTTCCCTTTCGGACGCGATTTTCGGCCTCGAGCCCCGCGAAGACATTCTCGCCCGCGTCATCCGCTGGCAGCTTGCCAAGAAGCAGCAGGGCACGCACAAGGCTAAGGGCCGCGCGGAAGTTTCGCGCACCGGCGCCAAGATGTACAAGCAGAAGGGTACGGGCCGCGCCCGCCACCATTCGGCTCGCGCTCCGCAGTTCCGCGGCGGCGGCAAGGCTCACGGCCCGGTTGTCCGCAGCCACGAGCACGATCTTCCGAAGAAGGTTCGTGCACTCGGCCTTCGCCACGCCCTTTCGGCCAAGATCAAGGCCGATGACGTCATCGTCATCGACAACCTGGTTGCCGCTGAAGCCAAGACCAAGTCGCTCGCGTCCGTTTTCGAGACGCTCGGCCTGACCAACGCCCTCTTCATCGGCGGCGCAGAGCTTGACGGCAACTTCAAGCTCGCAGCTCAGAACATCCCGAACATCGATGTTCTGCCGATCCAGGGCATCAACGTTTACGACATCGTGCGCCGCGGCAAGCTCGTGCTTTCCAAGGCTGCGGTTGAAGCGCTAGAGGAGCGATTCAAGTGACCGATCTTCGCCACTACGATGTGATCGTCTCTCCGGCGATCACCGAAAAGTCCACGCTGGTATCCGAAAACAACCAGGTTGTTTTCAATGTCGCCAAGCAGGCGACCAAGCCGGAAATCAAGGCTGCGGTCGAGGCGCTGTTCGGCGTCAAGGTCACGGCTGTCAACACTCTGCTGCGCAAAGGCAAGACCAAGCGGTTCCGCGGTTTCGTCGGCAAGCAGAAGGACGTGAAGAAGGCTGTTGTGACGCTGGCTGAAGGCCAGACGATCGACGTCTCCACCGGTCTCTGAGGTATAAGAAAATGGCATTGAAAACTTTCAATCCGATCACCCCGAGCCAGCGCCAGCTGGTCATCGTCGACCGCTCGGCCCTCTACAAGGGCAAGCCGGTCAAGGCGCTGACGGAAGGTCTGACCAAGAGCGGCGGTCGTAACAACCTCGGTCGCATTACCGCCCGCTTCATCGGCGGCGGTCACAAGCGCACCTATCGTCTGATCGACTTCAAGCGTCGCAAGTTCGACGTCGAAGGCACGGTCGAGCGTATCGAATACGATCCGAACCGCACGGCTTTCATCGCGCTGGTGAACTATGCTGACGGCGAGAAGGCTTATATCCTCGCTCCTCAGCGTCTCGCTGCCGGTGACAAGGTCATCGCTTCCGAGACGGCTGTCGACGTCAAGCCCGGCAACACTATGCCGCTGCAGTTCATCCCGGTCGGCTCCATCATCCACAACGTGGAAATGAAGCCGGGCAAGGGTGGTCAGATCGCTCGCTCCGCCGGTGGCTACGCACAGCTCGTCGGCCGCGACCAGGGCATGGCGATCCTTCGCCTGAACTCCGGTGAACAGCGTCTCGTTCATGGCTCCTGCCTTGCTTCGATCGGCGCCGTCTCCAACCCTGATCACGCCAACATCAACGACGGCAAGGCCGGTCGTACCGTTTGGCGCGGCAAGCGTCCGCATAACCGCGGTGTCGTCATGAACCCGGTCGACCATCCGCACGGCGGTGGTGAAGGCCGCACCTCCGGTGGTCGCCATCCGGTGACACCGTGGGGCAAGCCGACCAAGGGCAAGCGCACCCGGTCGAACAAGTCGACCGACAAGATGATCATGCGCTCGCGTCATCAGCGTAAGAAGTAAGAGAGGAAGTCTCCAATGGCTCGTTCAGTATGGAAAGGTCCGTTCGTTGACGGCTATCTTCTCAAGAAGGCTGAGAAGGTTCGTGAAGGCGGTCGTAGTGAAGTGATCAAGATCTGGAGCCGTCGCTCCACGATCCTGCCGCAGTTCGTCGGTCTTACCTTCGGCGTCTACAACGGCAGCAAGCATATCCCGGTCAGCGTCAATGAAGACATGGTCGGCCACAAATTCGGTGAATTCTCTCCGACCCGCACCTACTACGGTCACGGCGCGGACAAGAAGGCGAAGAGGAAGTAACAATGGGCAAGGCAAAAGCCGAACGCCGGCTGAAGGACAACGAGGCGCAAGCAGTCGCCCGCACGCTCCGCGTCAGCCCCCAGAAGCTCAACCTGGTTGCTGCGGCTATCCGCGGCAAGAAGGTCGAGCGCGCACTCGCTGAGCTGGAGTTCTCCCGCAAGCGCATCGCAGGCGCCGTCAAGAAGACGCTCGAATCTGCGATCGCCAACGCCGAGAACAACCACGATCTTGACGTCGACTCGCTGGTTGTCGCCGAGGCCTATGTCGGCAAGTCGATCGTCATGAAGCGTTTCCACGCTCGTGGCCGCGGTCGCGCGTCGCGCATCGAAAAGCCCTTCGCGCACCTGACGATCGTCGTTCGTGAAGTGCAGGCAGCAGAGGAGGCCGCATAATGGGTCAGAAAATCAATCCAATCGGTTTCCGTCTCGGCATTAACCGTACCTGGGATAGCCGCTGGTTTGCGGACAATGCCGAGTACGGTCAGCTGCTGCACGAAGACCTGAAGATGCGCAAGTTCGTCATGAGCGAACTGAAGCAGGCCGGGATCTCCAAGGTGGTCATCGAGCGTCCGCACAAGAAGTGCCGCGTCACGATCCACTCGGCACGTCCGGGCCTGATCATCGGCCGCAAGGGCGCAGACATCGACAAGCTCCGCAAGAAGCTGTCGGAGATGACGAATTCGGAAACGCACCTCAACATCGTTGAAGTGCGCAAGCCCGAAGTCGATGCGACGCTGGTCGCTCAGTCGATCGCCCAGCAGCTCGAGCGTCGCGTGGCTTTCCGTCGCGCCATGAAGCGCGCCGTTCAGTCCGCGATGCGTCTTGGCGCCGAAGGCATCAAGATCACTTGCGCTGGCCGTCTCGGCGGCGCTGAAATCGCCCGTACGGAATGGTACCGCGAAGGTCGTGTGCCGTTGCACACGCTGCGCGCCGACATCGACTACGGCACGGCTGAAGCAGAAACCGCGTTCGGCATCTGCGGCATCAAGGTCTGGATCTTCAAGGGCGAAATCCTTGAGCATGATCCGATGGCTTCCGAGCGCCGCGCGATGGAAGGTGACGCCCAGGGTCCGGCAAGCCGTGATCGTGACCGCGACAGAGACCGTCGCCGCGACAACGCTTGATAGCGCGCGTGGCAGAGAAGTTCGGAGAATAAGAAAATGTTGCAGCCAAAGCGTACCAAGTACCGCAAGCAGTTCAAGGGCCGCATCAAGGGCGTCGCCAAGGGCGGTTCTGACCTGGCATTCGGCGAATTCGGCCTGAAGGCACAGGAACCCAACCGCGTCAACGCGCGCGAGATCGAAGCGGCCCGCCGCGCGATCACGCGTTATATGAAGCGCGCCGGCCGTGTATGGATCCGCGTGTTCCCGGACGTTCCGGTAACCAAAAAGCCGACCGAAGTCCGTATGGGTAAGGGTAAGGGCTCCGTTGAATACTGGGCATGCAAGGTCAAGCCCGGCCGTATGATGTTCGAGATCGACGGTGTCAGCGAAGAAATCGCCCGTGAGGCGCTTCGCCTCGGCTCTGCCAAGCTCTCGGTCAAGACGCGCTTCGTTCAGCGCATTGCAGAGTAAGGAATGAGCTCATGAAAGCCTCAGACGTTCGCGCGTTCACCGCCGACCAACTCAAGGACGAGCTTGCCAAGCTGAAGAAGGAGCAGTTCAACCTGCGCTTCCAGAAGGCGACCGGCCAGCTCGAAAAGTCCTCGCGCATCAACGAAGTCCGCAAGGACATCGCCCGCGTGAAAACCATTGCCCGCCAGAAGGCGGCAGAAGTTAAGGCCTAAAGGAAGAAAAATATGCCGAAGCGCATCCTGCAGGGCGTCGTCGTTGGCGACAAGAACGAGAAGACGGTAGTGGTTCGTGTCGAGCGTCGTTTCGCTCACCCGCTGCTCCAGAAGACCGTTCGTCGTTCCAAGAAGTACAAGGCCCACGACGAGAACAATCAGTACAAGATTGGCGATACCGTATCCATCGAGGAATGCGCGCCGATCTCCAAGGACAAGCGCTGGACGGTGATTTCCGCCCAGGGCAAGTAACAGAATTTTGCGCGAGGCCTTGCGTCTCGCCGAAATATCTGTATGAAGCAGCGTCAGAACGCTCGAATGCCGGGCGTTCTTTTGCTTTGAGCGCACGGAAGGTCCCGTTCGGGAAACCACCCTGGCACGATCGATCCCGCGCTATTCAGCTATTGCCGCGTCTGTGCTGCCTCACGGCAGCTCGGCCGGCGAAAATTTTCATAAGCCGGAGTAGGGGGCTAGCCCAACCATTCCGGTAAACCAAGAAGGCGACCTGATATGATTCAGATGCAAACAAACCTCGACGTCGCGGATAATTCCGGCGCACGTCGTGTCATGTGCATCAAGGTGCTGGGCGGCTCGAAGCGCAAGTATGCCTCGATCGGCGACGTCATCGTCGTTTCGATCAAGGAAGCGATCCCGCGCGGCCGTGTGAAGAAGGGTGACGTGATGAAGGCGGTTGTCGTTCGCACCGCCAAGGACATCCGTCGTGCAGATGGCTCCGTCATCCGCTTCGACACCAACGCAGCAGTCCTCATCGACAACAAGAAAGAGCCGATCGGCACCCGTATCTTCGGACCGGTTCCGCGCGAACTTCGCGCCAAGAACCATATGAAGATCATCTCGCTGGCTCCCGAAGTACTGTAAGGAGCGAAGCGATGCAGAAGATTCGTAAAGGCGACAAGGTCGTCATGCTCGCTGGCAAGGACAAGGGCCGTACCGGCGAAGTTGTCCAGGTCATGCCGAAGGAAGATCGTGCCGTTGTTCGTGGCGTCAACGTCGTCAAGCGCCACCAGCGCCAGACGCAGACCCAGGAAGCCGGCATCATCAACAAGGAAGCCCCGGTTCACCTGTCCAACGTTGCAATCATCGACAAGGACGGCAAGCCGACCCGTGTCGGTTTCAAGGTCGTTGACGGCAAGAAGGTCCGTGTGGCCAAGCGTTCTGGAGAAGTGATCGATGGCTGAGGCAAAATATGAGCCGCGGCTCAAGAAGGAATATGTCGAGCGCATCCGCAAGGCGTTGCAGGAGCAGTTCTCCTACGCCAACGAGATGATGATCCCGAAGCTCGACAAGATCGTGATCAACATGGGTGTCGGCGAAGCGACCGCTGACTCGAAGAAGCCGACGGTAGCTGCCGCCGACCTCGCAGCGATCGCCGGCCAGAAGCCGGTCATCACCCGCGCACGCAACTCTATCGCAGGCTTCAAGGTCCGCGAACAGATGCCGATCGGCGCGAAGGTCACCCTGCGCGGCGCCCGCATGTACGAGTTCATGGACCGTCTCGTGAACATCGCGCTCCCGCGCGTTCGCGACTTCCGCGGCCTGAACCCGAAAAGCTTTGACGGCCGTGGCAACTTCGCCATGGGCATCAAGGAGCACATTGTGTTCCCTGAGATCAACTACGACAAGGTTGATCAGATGTGGGGCATGGACATCATCGTTTGCACGACGGCGACGACCGACGACGAAGCACGGGCTCTTCTGAAAGAGTTCAGCTTCCCGTTCCGTCAATAACCGTAACGACGAGCGTAGAAAAGGAACCTGACATGGCGAAGACAAGCGCAGTTGAAAAGAACAAGCGCCGCCGTACTACGGTCGCTAACCAGGCCGCTAAGCGGGCTGGGTTGAAGGCGATCATCATGAACCAGGCTCTTCCGATCGAAGAGCGGTTCAAGGCCTCGATCAAGCTGGCATCCCTGCCGCGTGATGGATCGAAGACCCGTATTCGCAACCGTTGCGAAGTTTCGGGGCGTCCGCGCGCATATTACCGCAAACTGCGCATGTCGCGTATTGCGCTGCGTGAACTCGGCAATCTCGGCAAGGTGCCGGGTATCGTCAAGTCGAGCTGGTAAGGAGCAGGTTACATGACAATGACTGATCCGTTGGGCGATATGCTCACTCGCATCCGTAACGGCGCTTCCCGCCGCAAGTCGTCGGTTTCGACGCCTGCTTCGAAGCTCCGTGCACGTGTTCTCGATGTTCTGCAGTCCGAAGGCTACATCCGTGGCTACTCCGTTGTCGATTTCGGCAATGGCAAGTCGGAACTCAGCATCGAGCTGAAATATTATGAAGGCGCATCGGTGATCCGTGAGATCGGCCGTGTGTCCAAGCCGGGCCGCCGGGTTTATGTCTCGGTCAAGTCCATTCCGCAGGTCGCGAACGGTCTCGGCATCACCATCCTTTCGACTCCGAAGGGTGTGATGGCCGATCACCAGGCTCGCGAACAGAACGTTGGTGGCGAGGTTCTTTGCTCGGTCTTCTAAGATCGGGCAGGGATCTCCATAGCGAACAGACAGGATTGAAACATGTCTCGTATCGGTAAGAAGCCCGTTCAGGTGCCTGCTGGGATCACGGCTACGGTCGATGGCCAGAAGGTGACTGCAAAGGGCCCGAAGGGCGAGCTGTTTTTCGTTGCTAACGACGAAATCAGCCTCAAGCTTGAAAATAACGCCGTCGTCGTGACGCCGGTGAACCAGACCAAGGATGCGCGCTCAAAGTGGGGCATGTCCCGCACGATGATCGAAGGCATCTTCAAGGGCGTCAAGGACGGTTTCGAGCGCAAGCTTGAAATCAACGGCGTCGGTTACCGCGCCGCCATGCAGGGCAAGAACCTGCAGCTGGCCCTCGGTTTCAGCCACGACGTGATCTACGAGCCGCCGGTCGGTATCTCGATCGTTGTTCCGAAGCCGACGGAAATCGTCGTCAGCGGCATCAACAAGCAGCAGGTCGGTCAGGTTGCCGCCGAAATCCGCGAATATCGCGGTCCCGAGCCCTACAAGGGCAAGGGCGTCAAGTACGCTGACGAGCGGATCGTCCGCAAAGAAGGCAAGAAGAAGTAAGGATCACGCGAAATGGCTAGCAGGAAAGAAGCACTTGCACGTCGTGCCAACCGCGTGCGCCGTCATCTCAAGTCGGTGGCCAATGGCCGTCCGCGCCTGTCGGTTCATCGCTCCTCGAAGAACATCTACGCCCAGGTCATCGATGATGTGGCCGGCAAGACGCTTGCGTCTGCCTCCACCCTCGAGAAGGATCTGCGCGGTTCTCTGAAGACCGGTGCCGATACCGCCGCCGCTACCGTTGTGGGCAAGCTCCTCGCAGAGCGCGCCTCCAAGGCCGGTGTTACGGAAGTCGTGTTCGACCGTGGCGCCTTCATCTATCACGGCCGCATCAAGGCTCTCGCCGAAGCGGCCCGCGAAGGCGGTCTCACCTTCTGATCAGTTTCCGGCCGGACGCCTCAAGCGCCGGCCGGATTTTCGCCGGACCGCAGGCACTCTCCGAAAGGGGAGGCTGATGCGGTCCACATTTGTTTGCCGATTGCACCCGGAAAAGAAAAAGGAAGAGGACAATGGCACAGGAAAGAAGGCCGCAGCGGGACGACCGCCAGAGCCGTGAAGAGCGCGATAGCGAATTCGTCGACAAGCTTGTCGCGATCAACCGCGTCGCCAAGGTCGTCAAGGGCGGCCGTCGTTTCGGTTTCGCAGCACTCGTCGTCGTCGGCGACCAGAAGGGCCGCGTCGGCTTCGGTCATGGCAAGGCACGTGAAGTGCCGGAAGCCATCCGCAAGGCAACCGAAGCCGCCAAGCGCGAACTGATCTTCGTACCGCTGCGTGACGGCCGTACGCTGCATCACGACGTTCATGGCCGCCACGGCGCCGGCAAGGTTCTGCTGCGCTCGGCCAAGGTCGGTACCGGCATCATCGCCGGCGGCCCGATGCGCGCCGTATTCGAAACACTCGGCATGCACGACGTCGTCGCCAAGTCGACCGGTTCGTCGAACCCCTACAACATGGTTCGCGCCACCTTCGACGCTCTGAAGCACCAGGTTCACCCGAAGGACATCGCAGCTCAGCGCGGCATCAAGTATGCAACGCTGCAGGCTCGTCGTGGCGCCTCCGGCAACGCCTCTGAAGAATAAGAGGAGTTTGACAGATGGCCAAGGCTACCAAGAAGGCTGAAGCGAAGACTGTCACGATCGAACAGATCGGCAGCCCGATTCGCCGTCCGGATGTCCAGCAGCGCACGCTGATCGGTCTCGGACTGAACAAGATGCACCGTCGCCGCACGCTGGAGGATACCCCTTCCGTTCGTGGCATGATCCGTGCTGTCCAGCATCTCGTTCGCGTCGTCGACGAGAAGTGAGACGGAGGAAACGCTCATGAAACTCAATGAAATTAAAGACAACGAAGGCTCGACCCACAGCCGCAAGCGCCTCGGCCGCGGTATCGGCTCGGGTTCTGGCAAGACTGGTGGTCGCGGCGTGAAGGGTCAGAAGTCCCGTTCGGGCGTCGCCATCAATGGCTTCGAGGGCGGCCAGATGCCGATCTATCGTCGCCTGCCGAAGCGCGGCTTCAACAACATTTTCGCTTCCGATTTTGTTGTCGTGTCGCTGGCCCGTATCCAGACGGCGATCGACGCCGGCAAGCTCGATGCCAAGACGACCGTTGACGCAGCTGCCCTCAAGGCTGCTGGTGTCATCCGCCGCGTCAAGGATGGCGTTCGCGTTCTCGCCGACGGCGAGATCAAGGCCAAGATCACCATCGTCGTTGCGGGCGCCTCCAAGCCTGCCGTCGAGAAGATCGAAAAGGCCGGCGGCACCGTGACGCTGCTTTCGGCTCCGGCTGCAGCCGAATAATAATCTGATGATATGTCGCCCGGGGTGCTTCACACCGGGCGATTTTGCTCCCATATGTGGGCCTCACAAAAACTTGGCTGGCGCGCCCGCGTCATGCCGGTAAGACTCGAAAACAAGGGTGAGGCATGGCGTTGCGTTGCAATCCGTCCTAAGCCCGGTTTTGAATAATTTCATACTGATTCCGGGGCCGGTCTGTCCCCCAGAGACGCCGGAATTGGTAGCGCGGAGAAACGCATGGCTTCTGCAGCGGAACAATTGGCATCCAACCTCAATTTTTCGACCTTCGCCAAAGCCGAGGATTTGAAGAAGCGCTTGTGGTTCACACTGGCAGCTCTCCTCGTCTACCGACTTGGCACGCATATTCCGCTTCCAGGCCTCAATCCCGAAGCCTATGCCCAGGCTTTCCGCGGCCAGGCAGGCGGCATTCTCGGCCTTTTCAACATGTTTTCGGGCGGCGCCGTTGAGCGCATGGCGATCTTCGCGCTCGGCATCATGCCCTATATCTCTGCCTCGATCATCGTGCAGCTGATGACTTCGGTCGTGCCGGCGCTCGAAAACCTCAAGAAGGAAGGCGAGCAGGGCCGTAAGATCATCAACCAGTATACCCGCTACGGTACCGTTATCCTCGGTGCGCTCCAGGCTTATGGCATTGCCGCTGGCCTTGAAAGCGGCCAGGGTTTGGTCGTCGATCCGGGCTGGTTCTTCCGTGTTTCCACCGTTCTGACGCTGCTCGGCGGCACGATGTTCCTGATGTGGCTCGGCGAGCAGATCACCTCGCGCGGCATCGGCAACGGCATCTCGCTGATCATCTTCGCCGGCATCGCCGCCGGCCTTCCCACTGCTCTTGCCGGCACGCTCGAACTCGGCCGCACCGGCGCGCTGTCGACCCCGCTGATCCTGCTCGTGATCATCGTCGCGATCGCCGTCATCGCCATCATCGTCTTCGTCGAGCGCGCCCAGCGCCGGCTGCTGATCCAGTATCCGAAGCGCCAGGTCGGCAACCGGATGTTCCAGGGTGATACGTCCCATCTGCCGTTGAAACTCAATACATCAGGTGTCATTCCGGCAATCTTCGCATCGTCGCTGCTGCTCCTGCCGGCAACGATTGCGGGCTTTGCCAGCACCACGGCAATGCCCTCCTGGGCGACATCGATCGTCGCGGCCCTCGGTCATGGTCAGCCACTCTATATGGTGCTCTATGCGGCGCTGATCGCCTTCTTCGCCTTCTTCTATACGGCCATCGTTTTCAATCCGAAGGATACGGCTGATAATCTGAAGAAGCATGGCGGCTTCATTCCCGGCATCCGTCCGGGCGACCGCACCGCCGAATATATAGACTACGTGCTGACCCGAATCACGGTGATCGGCGCGCTCTATCTCGTCTTCGTCTGCATCCTTCCGGAGATATTGGTGTCGCAAACCGGCATTCCATTAGCCCTTGGTGGGACTTCGCTTTTGATCGTGGTTAGCGTAACTCTTGATACGGTTGCACAGATCCAGGGTCACCTGATCGCGCAGCAATACGAAGGCCTGATCAAGAAATCGAAGTTGCGTGGAGGAAAGAGGGGGCGATGAGACTTATCCTTTTGGGGCCGCCGGGCGCGGGTAAGGGAACCCAGGCCCAGCGGATCGTGGAAAAGCACGGCATTCCGCAGCTTTCCACGGGGGACATGCTGCGTGCAGCGGTTAACGCCGGCACCGATGTCGGCAAGCGCGCGAAGGCGGTTATGGACGCCGGCAAGCTCGTCTCGGATGAGATCGTCATTGCCATCGTTTCCGAGCGTATCGATCAACCCGATTGCGCCAACGGCTTCATCCTCGACGGCTTCCCCAGGACGCTCGTCCAAGCGGACGCCACCGAGGCGATGCTGAAGGCAAAGGGTCTCGACCTTTCGGTCGTCATCGAATTCCGCGTCAATGACGACGAGCTGGTTCGTCGCGTTGCCGGTCGCTACTCCTGTGCACAGTGCGGCAGCGTCTATCACGATACCGATAAGGTTCCGGCTGCCGAGGGCGTGTGCGATAAGTGCGGTTCGACGCACTTCAAGCGCCGTCCTGATGACACTCCGGAGACCATGACGGCTCGTCTGCAGGTCTACTACAAGGAGACCTCACCGCTGATCGGCTATTACCATGCCAAGGGCAAACTCAAGTCTGTGGACGGCATGGCAGAAATCGATCAGGTGACCGCCGAGGTCGAAAGCATTCTTTCCAAGCTTTAAGGCTTTGAAAATAAACTTGGCGGAACGGTTGCTTTTCAGCAGTGATTCCGCTAAACACCGCGCCAACTCGCGACATTCCATGCGATCGGCGCGGATTTCCCAGGGAAGTCCGGGTGCGGTCGTTTTGACATGTTACGGACGTAAATCTGAACGGGCGGTTCTCAAGACCGCATAACGAAGCCCACTTGCCGGATGGCAACTGGAATGCAAGGAGAATAGGCGTGGCACGTATCGCTGGCGTCAACATCCCGACTGCGAAGCGCGTTGTCATCGCGCTGACCTACATTCACGGGATCGGTTCTAAATTCGCACAGGAAATCGTCGAAAAGGTCGGCATCCCGGCTGAACGTCGTGTGCATCAGCTGACGGACGCAGAAGTCCTTCAGATCCGCGAAGCCATCGACCGCGACTATCAGGTCGAAGGCGATCTTCGTCGCGATACCGCGATGAACATCAAGCGTCTGATGGACCTCGGCTGCTACCGCGGCCTGCGTCATCGCCGCGGCCTTCCGGTCCGCGGTCAGCGCACGCATACCAATGCCCGCACCCGCAAGGGCCCGGCAAAGGCAATCGCTGGCAAGAAGAAGTAATTTCCGGGGAACCGGGGTGGGGAGGCTGGCGGTCTGCGCCGGCCTCTTTTGAGTTTGGAGCGGGACCATATAGGCGCCGTTCCGGTGTAGCCGCTGGCATTACGGCGGTGAAGAGATCAACGAAAGGAATACCATGGCTAAGGAAGCCGTCCGCGTTCGCCGTCGCGAGCGCAAGAACATCTCGTCGGGTGTCGCTCACGTCAACTCGACCTTCAACAACACGATGATCACCATCACCGATGCGCAGGGCAATGCGATCGCTTGGTCGTCGGCTGGCGCCAAGGGCTTCAAGGGCTCGCGCAAGTCGACCCCGTTCGCTGCCCAGATCGCTGCCGAAGACTGCGCCAAGAAGGCCCAGGAGCACGGCATGAAGTCGCTGGAAGTCGAAGTCTGCGGTCCGGGTTCGGGTCGTGAATCGGCTCTGCGCGCGCTCCAGGCTGCAGGTTTCATGATCACGTCCATCCGCGACGTGACCCCGATCCCGCACAATGGCTGCCGTCCGCGCAAGAAGCGCCGCGTCTGATCATCGCTCTCGTCACCGGTGAGCGCCTGCGCGCTCCCGGTGGTTTTCAAGCTCGGTTGCCACGATTGGATGGTGGCAACGAACGGAAGGCAAACTCATGATTCAGAAGAACTGGCAGGAACTGATCAAGCCGAACAAGGTGGAGTTCTCTTCGAGCTCGCGCACCAGGGCGACGCTTGTTGCCGAACCGCTGGAGCGCGGCTTCGGCCTCACCCTCGGCAACGCGCTTCGCCGCGTTCTGCTCTCCTCGCTGCGCGGTGCTGCCGTCACGGCGGTGCAGATCGATGGCGTGCTGCATGAATTCTCCTCGATTCCAGGCGTCCGCGAAGACGTGACGGACATCGTGCTCAACATCAAGGAAATCGCCATCAAGATGGATGGCGACGATGCAAAGCGCATGGTCGTGCGTAAGCAGGGCCCGGGCGTTGTCACGGCTGGCGACATTCAGACGGTCGGCGATATCGAAATCCTCAACCCCGAGCATGTCATCTGCACGCTCGACGAGGGTGCTGAGATCCGCATGGAATTCACCGTCAACAACGGCAAGGGTTACGTTCCGGCCGAACGCAATCGTGCGGAAGATGCTCCGATCGGTCTCATCCCGGTCGACAGCCTCTATTCGCCGGTCAAGAAGGTGTCCTACAAGGTTGAAAATACCCGCGAAGGACAGGTTCTCGACTACGACAAGCTGAACATGACCATCGAAACCGATGGCTCGATCACCGGCGAAGACGCCGTCGCTTTTGCGGCGCGCATCCTCCAGGATCAGCTTGGCGTCTTCGTCAACTTCGACGAGCCGCAGAAGGAAACCGAAGAGGAAGCAGTCACCGAACTCGCTTTCAACCCGGCTCTCCTGAAGAAGGTGGACGAACTCGAACTGTCGGTCCGTTCGGCAAACTGCCTGAAGAACGACAACATCGTCTACATCGGCGATCTCATTCAGAAGACCGAAGCAGAAATGCTCCGCACACCGAATTTTGGTCGCAAGTCGCTGAACGAAATCAAGGAAGTTCTCGCTTCCATGGGCCTGCACCTCGGCATGGAAGTGCCGGCATGGCCGCCCGAGAACATCGAAGATCTCGCCAAGCGTTACGAAGACCAGTACTGAGCGGCGTGAGGAAAAGTGTAAAGCGGTTTTCCGCTCGCACGCCGATCGCAAGAACATAACAAAAGGCAGGCTCTTTCGGCTGCCTTTCCCCGTCAAACAGCAGGCCGATCGCCTGCATGTGCCAGGAAACGGCAGGCCCACTTAGCGTAAGGGCACCTGCATTAAAGGAGAATAGCAATGCGCCATGGTAAAGCCGGCCGCAAGCTGAATAGAACTGCAAGCCACCGCAAGGCGATGTTCGCCAACATGGCGGCTTCGCTGATTACTCACGAGCAGATCGTCACGACCCTGCCGAAGGCCAAGGAAATCCGCCCGATCGTCGAGAAGCTCGTCACGCTCGGCAAGCGTGGCGACCTGCATGCTCGCCGTCAGGCGATCTCGCAGATCCGCGATGCCGCTGTTGTCGCGAAGCTGTTCGACACGATCGCAACGCGCTACGCCACCCGCAACGGCGGCTACCTGCGCATCATGAAGGCCGGCTTCCGCCAGGGCGACAATGCCGCCATGGCTGTGATCGAATTCGTTGACCGCGATGCCTATGCCAAGGGCGCAGCCGACAAGGCCCGCGTCGCTGCCGAAGAGCAGGCTGTCGCCGCTTAAATCTTCCGCTCCGGCGGAAACAGAACAGCCGGGCTGCAAAGCCCGGCTGTTTTTGATTCTGATGTAGTGAGGGGACCGGCTCCATTGCGCAAAATCATTCAGGCTCGCTCTCCGCAGTTTCTTCGACTGGCCGCGCTGTTTCTTGTTATCGTTCTCGGGCTGGTGCTCCGCCGGTTTGGCTATGCGGCCGATCTGCCTTTCATCGTCGTCAAATATGGCGGATCGGCACTCTGGGGAGCAATGGTCTATCTGCTCGTGGCGCTCATTGCCGCAAGGTCACGGCCGGCAGCAATTGCTGTCACAGCGCTGTTCATAGCGATCTCGGTGGAATTGTTCCGGCTCTATCACACGCCCTGGCTTGATGCGTTTCGGCTGACCACGGCAGGCGCCCTGCTGCTTGGCCGGGTCTTTTCGCTTTGGAACATGCTGGCCTATGCAATCGGCATAGCCGCGGCCTGCGCCTTCGATCCGGCACGCCGGACTGCGACGCGTCTTCGCCGCTAATTTACTGTCTCGGCCGAAGCCACCGCGCGATTGCGTGGCCGTCCCTGGCCCTTCTTCCGGCTACGCGCGATCGGCCGGTAGGAGCGGTAGAGGATCAGCGCGATGATCAGCCCGACATAGATATATTGCTCGAGATCGAGGATCTTGGTCGAAAGGGCGAAATGCAGCGCCCCGCTGGCGGCAATGATGTAGACGAGGCGATGCAGCCAGATCCAGTTCTTGCCGAGGCGGCGGATCGAGAAATTGTTGGATGTCAGCGCCAGCGGAATGAGCATCGCAAGGGCTGCCATGCCGAACATGATGAAGGGGCGCTTCAGCACGTCGTTGATGACGGCGGCAATATCCATCGCCTGGTCGAGCACCATGTAAACGGTGAAATGCATCAGCGCGTAATAGAAAGTCAGCAGGCCAAGCGCGCGGCGGTAACGCAGATAGTTCCAGCCGAAGAGCTCGCGGGCAGGGGAAACCGCAAGCGTCAGGATCAGGAAACGGATCGTCCAGATGCCGAGGAAAAGCTCGAAGCTCTTGACCGGATCGGCGCCGAGCTGATCGGTCGCGCCGAGATAAAAAGTCCAGGCCGCAGGCACGAGCCCGACGACATAAAGCAGCCAGACGGAGGCGGGCTGCCAGCGCTTCGGGATGGCGAGCGACAGTTCCGCCATCAGAAATTCGCCTTCAGATCCATGCCGGCATAAAGGTTTGCCACCTCGTCGGCATAACCGTTGAAGGGCAGGGTGGGATGGCGGCTCGCGCCGAAGAAGCCGCTTTCGCCGATGCGCCGTTCGGTCGCCTGGCTCCAGCGAGGATGGTCGACCGCTGGATTGACGTTGGCGTAGAAGCCATACTCCTGCGGATTGGTGACTTGCCATGTATTCTTCGGCTGCTGGTCGGTGAGCGTGATCCTGACGATCGACTTGATGCCCTTGAAGCCGTATTTCCACGGCACGACGAGGCGGATCGGCGCGCCGTTCTGGTTCGGCAGCGTTTCGCCATAAAGCCCGACGGCCAGCAGCGTCAGCGGATGGCGCGCCTCGTCGAGGCGAAGACCCTCGACATAGGGCCAGTCCAGAGACTGGAAGAAACCCTTCTGCCCAGGCATCTCGTCTGGCCGCACCACGGTTTCGAAGGCGACGTACTTGGCGCTGCCGAGTGGCTCGACTTTGTCGAGCAGCGATGCCAGCGGAAAGCCGTCCCACGGAATGACCATCGACCAGGCCTCGACGCAGCGCATCCGGTAGGTGCGCTCCTCGATCGGGAATTCCTTCATCAGCGCCTCGAGGTCGAAGGTGCCTGGCTTGTTGACCATGCCGTCGACCTTGATCGTCCAGGGCAGCGGTTTGAAATCGCCGGAAAGAGCTGCGGGATCGCCCTTGTCGAGGCCGAACTCATAGAAATTATTGTAGGTGGTGACGTCCTTGATCGGCGTCGCCTTCTCGTCAACCTTGTATTTGCTCTCAACGGCCGAGAGGGCCGCAGCACTCGCCTTGCCGCCGCTGTAGAGCGCCATGGCGCCAAGCGCTGCCGCGCCCAGGAATTCACGACGGCGCACATAGATCTGGCGCGGCGTGATCTCAGATGACGCGATCTTCGGTGGGCGATAGCTTGGCATGTCGAAACCTCCTCGGCGGATATCCTGAAATATAGCCCTTAAACGAACCGCCGGCATATCTAGATTAATGTCTAAGCCTTGAATATTGCTGACAGGAAGCCAATTTTTTGTGTTCGGTCGTGATGGAATAGGCTGTAACAAAACGTCGCGTCGAACCGTATATGATCGATGGGCTCATGGCGCTTCGCCCCGGCGTACCGGATTTGGGCTTCCCGGTAGTGACAGCCCCCGTCGATTGGATTAGGACAATTCCAAAAAGCAGCGTTTGCCCGGCCCGCAGGCTCCATGCCGCCCGGCTTAGCCTGATAATTCCGACACGTTGAGGAAGACACCGATGCCAGCTTACCGTTCCAGAACCACGACCCATGGCCGCAACATGGCGGGCGCCCGCGGCCTTTGGCGCGCCACGGGCATGAAGGATTCGGATTTCGGCAAGCCGATCATCGCGGTGGTGAATTCCTTCACCCAGTTCGTGCCCGGCCATGTGCACCTGAAGGACCTCGGCCAGCTCGTTGCCCGCGAGATCGAGGCGGCCGGCGGTGTCGCCAAGGAATTCAACACGATCGCCGTCGATGACGGTATCGCCATGGGCCATGACGGCATGCTTTATTCGCTGCCCTCGCGTGAGCTCATCGCCGACAGCGTCGAATACATGGTCAATGCCCATTGCGCCGACGCGATGGTCTGCATCTCCAACTGCGACAAGATCACTCCCGGAATGCTGATGGCGTCGCTGCGCCTCAATATCCCGACGGTCTTCGTCTCGGGCGGTCCGATGGAAGCCGGCAAGGTCGTGCTGCACGGCAAGACGCATGCACTCGACCTCGTTGACGCAATGGTCGCCGCAGCCGATGACAAGATCAGCGACGAGGACGTTCAGACCATCGAACGCTCGGCCTGTCCGACCTGTGGTTCCTGCTCCGGCATGTTCACTGCCAATTCGATGAACTGCCTGACGGAAGCCCTCGGCCTGTCGCTGCCCGGCAACGGCTCGACGCTTGCCACCCATCTCGACCGCAAGCGCCTCTTCGTCGAGGCCGGTCATCTGATCGTCGATCTCGCCCGCCGTTATTACGAGCAGGATGACGTCAAGGCACTGCCGCGCACCATTGCCTCCAAGCAGGCCTTCGAGAATGCCATGACGCTCGACATCGCCATGGGCGGTTCCACCAATACGGTCCTGCACATTCTTGCCGCCGCCCATGAAGGCGAGATCGATTTCACTATGGCCGATATCGACGCGCTGTCGCGCCGGGTGCCGTGCCTGTCGAAGGTCGCACCCGCCAAGAGCGATGTTCATATGGAAGACGTCCATCGCGCCGGCGGCATCATGTCGATCCTCGGCGAACTCGACAAGGGCGGTCTCTTGAACCGCGATTGCCCGACGGTCCATGCCGAGACGCTGGGCGATGCGATCGATCGCTGGGATATCACCCGCACCAACAGCGAAACCGTGCGCAACTTCTATCGTGCCGCACCCGGCGGCATCCCGACCCAGGTCGCCTTCAGCCAGGAAGCCCGTTGGGACGATCTCGACACCGATCGCGAGAACGGTGTCATCCGCTCGGTCGAGCATCCCTTCTCCAAGGATGGCGGCCTTGCCGTGCTCAAGGGCAACCTTGCGGTTGACGGCTGCATCGTCAAGACCGCCGGCGTCGATGAATCGATTCTGAAGTTCTCCGGCCCCGCCCGCGTCTTCGAAAGCCAGGATGCGTCGGTCAAGGCGATCCTTGCCAACGAGGTGAAGGCTGGCGACGTCGTCGTCATCCGCTACGAAGGCCCGAAGGGCGGCCCGGGCATGCAGGAAATGCTCTATCCGACGAGCTATCTGAAGTCGAAGGGCCTCGGCAAGGCCTGCGCGCTGATCACCGACGGCCGCTTCTCCGGCGGCACTTCCGGCCTCTCGATCGGCCACGCTTCGCCGGAGGCGGCAAATGGCGGCACGATCGGCCTGGTGCGCGAAGGCGACATGATCGACATCGACATCCCCAACCGCACGATCAGCCTGCGTGTCAGCGAGACCGAACTTGCCGCCCGCCGCGCCGAACAGGACGCCAAGGGCTGGTATCCCACAGAAGTTCGCAAGCGTAACGTCACGACCGCCCTGAAGGCCTACGCCGCTTTCGCAACGAGCGCCGATCGCGGCGCCGTGCGCGATCTGAACGTCCGTTGAGGCATCTCAACGGACACCCTACTGATTACAAATCAGCTGCTCTTCCAGCCGGTCGCTTTCAAAGCGGCCGGTTGATGTTTTTATAAGACTCGCCGAGCTGCTTCAGCCGCTCGTCATAGGCAGCCTTGATGCAAGTTGCATCTGCCCCGCATTCCTGCCGTTTCTTCAGCCAGGCCGTCTGTTCGTCCTGCAATGTTCCGCGCGAACCCATCGCCAGCAGGCCGGAGAGCAGCTCGAAAGTCGTCACCATCTTCACATCGGCATCGTTGAGTGCGCGGTTGTCGCAGATCGCTTTTTCATCCGCCTTCAATTCTTTCGCATCACAATCGAAGCTTGCTGCCTGTGCCAGTTGCGATCCAATGAGCAGGATCGCAAAGCCGAGGGCCGCTGTCGTCGTTCTTGTCGTGATCATTCATATGTTCCTATTGCTGCCGGTCAGGCTAGCTTCCGCAGTGCCAGAGCCAGGAAGATGATGCAGATGAGCCAGACGGCAAGGATGAAGATCAGTCCGACCCGGCTGGAGGGACGCTCGATGCGCCCTGTCGCCTCCGTACGAAGCTCGTTCATCACCTCTGCCGGAACGAGCCGGATCGCCAGCATGATACCGAGCGGCACGATCAGAAGATCGTCGAGATAGCCGAGGATGGGGATGAAATCGGGGATGAGATCGATGGGCGACAGCGCGTAGGCGGCAACCGCGCCGGCCACCGCTTTGGCATGCCACGGTACGCGGGGATCGCGGGCGGCAAGCCATAGGGCCACGATGTCACGCTTCAGTGACTTCGCCCAGTTTTTGGCTTTTGATATCAGTTGCATGGCCAAGCTTCCTGAATCAAATTGACAATGACTTCAACCGGTTTCCAAGACGCCCTCCCGCCTTGTTCTTCCACGCTTCCGCCCTCTTTCCTTTCTAGCGTCGGGCCGCAGAACAGGATGATTTAGGTCGGTTCGGCCTAAAATCTGAATCCTGTTCGCAACTAAATAGTTAGAGCATGATGTCGTCCGAAAACCGCTCACACTTTTCGGCATCATGCTCTAAAACGTTCCTCAAGAGGATTCAAAAGGGATACCCATGCAAGGCCTGTTCAAGCGCGCCTCCGTCTCGCTATTCGCTCTCATGCTCGTTCTGCCGGCTGCGGCCCATGCGCAGACGGCAAAGACCGTACCCGAGAGCCAGATGCAGATGCAGCTCTCCTTCGCGCCGCTCGTCAAACAGACGTCAGGCGCCGTCGTCAATGTTTATGCGGAAAAGACCGTCCGGCGGCAGTCTCCCTTTGCCGGCGACCCTTTCTTCGAGCAATTTTTCGGCCAGCAGATGCCAAACCGTTCGGAGAAGCAGTCTTCGCTCGGCTCCGGCGTCATCGTCGAGGCGAACGGCACTGTCGTGACCAACAATCACGTCATCGAGGGCGCCGACGATATCAAGGTAGCGCTCTCGGATGGCCGCGAATTCCCCTGCAAGGTGGTGCTGCGCGACGACCGTATCGATCTTGCCGTGCTGAAGATCGACACCAAGGAAAGCTTTCCGACATTGCCGATCGGCAATTCCGATACGGTCGAGGTCGGTGATCTCGTGCTGGCGATCGGCAATCCCTTCGGTGTCGGCCAGACGGTGACGAGCGGGATCGTCTCGGCGCTTGCCCGCAACCAGGTGATCAAGAACGAGTTCGGCTTTTTCATTCAGACCGATGCCTCGATCAATCCCGGCAATTCCGGCGGCGCCTTGATGAACATGAAGGGCGAGCTGATCGGCATCAACACGGCGATCTTCTCGCGCGGCGGCGGCTCGAACGGCATCGGTTTCGCCATCCCTGCCAATCTGGTCAAGGTCTTCCTCGCGTCGGCCGATGCCGGCGTCAAATCCTTCGAGCGGCCCTATGTCGGCGCAAGTTTCGATGCCGTGACCTCGGAAGTGGCCGAGGCGCTGGGGCTGAACAAGGCCCGCGGCGCGCTCGTCGTCAAGGTTTCGGAAGGTGGGCCGGCGGCCAAGGCCGGGCTGAAGGCCGGCGAAATCGTCACCGCCGTCGACGGAGTTTCCGTCGAGCATCCGGATGCGCTGCTCTACCGCTTGACGACGGCTGGTCTCGGCAATTCGGTCAAGCTCACCGTCATCGAGAACGGCCGCGAGGAGCAACTGCCGCTGACGCTCGCCCGCGCCCCGGAAACCTCGCCGCGCGACCAGCGCACGATCGGCGGACATACGCCGTTTACCGGTGCCGTCGTCGAGAACCTGTCGCCGCGTGTCGCTGACGAGCTGCGCATGCCGCCGGAATCGGCGGGCGTCGTCGTATCCGAGGTGAAGGAGGATTCGCCCGCCGCCCGTCTCGGTTTCGAACCGAAGGATATCATCGTCTCGATCAACGGCACCGATGTGAAGTCGACCAGCGAACTGTCCGAGATCGCCGATAGCGACCCCGGCTTCTGGCGGGTCGAGATCGAGCGCGACGGCCAGCGCATCCGGCAATTCTTCCGATGAGCAACGATCTCTTCGCGCCGCGCGTTCCGGAGGAGGTCGCCGCCAGGCGGCCGCTTGCCGACCGGCTGCGGCCGAAGACGCTTGCCGATGTCACCGGTCAGGAACACCTGACCGGTGAGGATGGCGTGCTAAAGAGGATGATCGAAAGCGGCTCACTTGGCTCGATGATTTTCTGGGGGCCGCCCGGCACCGGCAAGACGACGGTGGCACGGCTGCTTTCGGGCGAGGCGGGCCTGGCCTTCGAGCAGATATCGGCGATCTTCTCCGGCGTCGCCGATCTGAAGAAGGTGTTCGAGACAGCCCGTTTGCGGCGTATGGACGGCCGTCAGACACTGCTCTTCGTCGATGAGATCCATCGTTTCAACCGCGCCCAGCAGGATAGTTTCCTGCCCGTCATGGAGGATGGCACCGTCATCCTCGTCGGCGCCACCACCGAGAACCCTTCCTTCGAGCTCAACGCCGCTCTGCTGTCGCGTGCCCGTGTGCTCACCTTCAAGTCGCATGACGAGGAGAGCCTCGAGGAGCTGCTGAAGCGTGCTGAGGCGATCGAGCAGAAGCCGCTGCCGTTGACGGAGGATGCCCGCGTCAGTCTGATCCGCATGGCCGACGGCGACGGCCGCGCGGTGCTGACGCTCGCCGAAGAAGTCTGGCGCGCGGCGCGCGAAGGCGAGAGCTTCGATACCGAAGGCCTGACGCGCATCGTCCAGCGCCGTGCCCCGGTCTATGACAAGGCGCAGGACGGCCACTACAATCTGATCTCGGCGCTGCATAAATCCGTGCGCGGCTCGGATCCCGATGCCGCGCTCTATTATCTTGCCCGCATGTTCGATGCCGGCGAGGATCCGCTCTATCTTGGCCGGCGGCTGGTGCGCATGGCGGTGGAGGATATCGGTCTTGCCGATCCGCAGGCGCTGGTGATCTGCAATGCCGCCAAGGATGCCTATGAGTATCTCGGCTCGCCGGAAGGCGAACTGGCGCTGGCCCAGGCCTGCGTCTATCTCGCCACCGCTCCGAAATCGAATGCCGTTTACACCGCCTTCAAGGCGGCAAGCCAGGCGGCAAAGCAGAACGGCTCGCTGCTGCCGCCGAAGCATATCCTCAACGCGCCGACCAAGCTGATGAAGGGCGAGGGGTACGGTGACGGCTATCGCTACGACCACGATGAGCCGGACGCCTTTTCTGGCCAGGATTATTTCCCGGAGAAGATGGGACGCCAGATCTTCTACGATCCGCCGGAGCGCGGCTTCGAGCGCGATATCCGCAAGCGGCTGGAATGGTGGGCAAAACTTCGCAAGGAGCGTAATCCGCGCTGAAACCTAGCGAACCTCAGGAAGCGCGCGGCGTCTTCTGATTTGCCGGCGCGGCGATCACCTTGACGGAAGATTCCGCAAGCCCGTGATGACCTTCCATATCGACGATAACATGCCAGTGACCGCTTTCCGGAACGGCGATCTTGATCGGCGATTTGCGTGCCACGCCGCCGATATATTTGAAATCGAGAACCTCAGTAAACCGCTGGAAATTCGGGGCCGTCATCAGGCGGACATTGTTCACCGCATTCAACGACACCTCGATGATCGTTCCGGCGCGTTGTTCCTTGAGATCGTAATGGGTGAAGCGGAAATTCGGTTTCGGCATCGGTCTCGCGGCGTCTGAAGTCTCTGCGCCAGGATTTTACCAGAATGTGGGTTAAGGAAAAGTTGGAAATCGGCCGTTCAGCTCATGTCTTCGTACTCCCGCTGCATGAAAACAGCGGGAGTACGGCAAGATTTAGTGGATATTCGCCGTGCCGCGCGCAAAGGGCGCGAGTTCGAGCACCATGCCTGCGGCCGCCCTGTGGATATCGGCGGAGGGGCAGTTGCATTCCCCAGCTGCGAAATGGAGGGCGGCCGCTTCATTGATGAAGAGCCCGCCGACGAGGCCGTCGCGGTCGTGGACGATCCAGCGGCCGCTTCTGTCGCGGCCGACGGTGAAGCGGGCGGAAGGCGAAGGTGCTGCAGCGGGAAGGCTGCGGCGTTGCTGTGCGTTTGCCATTGTGGTGATCCTTCGGTCCTGATGCTTCAACGGGAGATGAGGTCGAACATCATCTGGACCAGGCCAGCAAAGGCCAGCGTCATCGCAAGGCGGGGTGCAATCGCGACAAGGCCGGAGAGTATCGAATGGGAGGGATCGGCGGCGAGTGTGCTGATGTGGCTGCGTTGCCGCGGGTCGCTCTCGGCACTCGGTTCAGTCAGGCGTGACATCGGTTTGTCCTTTCGAAGTCTCAACCGCCGCTTGATCGAGCGGCGGTGTCACGCTTCAAAAATAAGCTCCGGTGGATAGGGTTTCCATTTGGCGGCGAAAACGAAAATATAAAAATCTCATAGGGATAACGCCATCCCCGCGCTGTTTTCGTCAAGGAAGGGCGCAAGCGCCTTGCCGATGGCCAAATGCACCTCCGGCTCGGCAGCGACAAGTGGAAGGCGAAGCTCGGCCCCCAGGCCGCGCATCAGCCGGAGCGCGTATTTGATCCTCGCCGGATCGCCCTCCGGCCCAAGTGCCGAGATCAGCGGCAGCAGCCGATCCTGCAGAGAACGCGCGGCCGAAAGGTTTCCGGCCCGTGCTGCCTGCTGCATCGAGGTGAAGAGCCTTGGCAGAACGTTGGCGCCCGGCGAGATCGCGCCGTCGCCGCCAGCGATGGTGAAGGCGAGCGCGGAAGGGTCATGGCCGGAAAAGAAGCGGAAGCGCTGTCGCAGGATCGGCGAAAGCCCGGCGAAGCGAGCAATGTCGCCGGTCGCGTCGCGAATGCCGACAATCCCCGGGATGGCGGCCAGCCTGCCGAGCGTTTCCGTCGAAAGATCGCTCGCCGTCTGCGCCGGCGCGTTGTCGACGATAACAGGCAGGCCGCTCGCCGCTGCCACCTGTTCGAAGTGGTGGATGATGCCTTTCTGCCCGGGCTTGGAATAATAGGGCACGGTGACGAGTACTGCGGCGGCGCCGAGCGCTTCGGCCTCGCGGGTGAGCGCGATCGTGCTTTCGGTGGAGTTGGTGCCGGTGGCGGCGATGACGCAAACGCGGTCGGCCGCAGACCGGATGCTGAGGTCGATCACCTCAGCGCGCTCCTGCGGCGAAAGCGTCGGGCCTTCCCCTGACACGGAGCAGACAGCAAGCCCGTCGACGCCGCTGAGGATCTGCCACTCCGCAAGCGCCCGAAGCGCCGGCCTGTCGAGGCCGCCATGGCGAAACGGCGTGACAAGAGCGGTGATCGCGCCGCCAAGGCGCGGCATTCTCGCCGTTTCCATGGCGGATCTCACAGCGCGCCGAAAACGATGTAGAGTTCGACGCAGGCGAGCACCACGCCGAAGACGATCAGCGCCTGGGCGGTGCGCTTTTCGCGCATCTGCCGGCTGCTGCGTTTGATCCTGTGTGGACGAGGGAACTGAAAACCTGAGGACATGACATTTCGCATAGCACTTGACCTTTGCAGTGATGGCGAAAGCCTACTGCTGCCGGCGATAGGAAATCCATTCGGAGCGAGGCGCGAAAATATAGGAACGGCATAAAGGCCGATGCGAGATATTTCGAAGCGTGGTGTCGGAAAGACATGAGCGCCGCCGTCCTTGCGGTATCGATGCAAACACGGAGCAAGGACATGTCGAAGATGACGCTGATTTCGATGATCGCAACGGCTGCCGCATTCCTGGCAGCGCCCGGTATATCAGGCGCCGACAGCAGCACGCCTGTTATCGAGGAGAAGAAGGCTGCAGCGCCGATTGTCAGGAAGGGAAGTCTGCCGGTCAACGGCATCGATTATTATTACGAGATTCGCGGCGAGGGCGAGCCGCTGCTGCTGCTTCACGGCGGCCTCGGGCAGATCGAGATGTTCGCGCCGGTCATGCCTGTTTTCACCGACCACCGGCAGGTGATCGCCGTCGATCTGCAGGGCCATGGCCGCACGCCGCTCGGCAAGCGGCCGATCGAGCTTCCGGCCATCGGCGCCGATCTCGCAATCCTGATGAAGCAGCTCGGTTATGACAAGCTCGATGTCTTCGGCTATTCCTTCGGCGGCGGGGTGGCGTTGAACATGGCGGCGAACGCGCCCGACCAAGTGCGCCGGCTGGTGATACTGTCGGCACCCTATGCGCAGAACGGCTTCTTTCCCGAGATGCTGCCGCAGCAGGCGGCCGTCGGCGCCGGTATGGCCGACATGATGAAGGACACGCCGATGTTCCTCTCCTACAAGGCGGTGGCGCCTGACGTTTCGGAATTTCCGAAGTTGCTCGACGCCATGGGCGCGCTGATGCGCGAACCCATCGACTACAGCGATGCCGTCGCCAAGCTGACCATGCCGGTCATGCTGATCTATGGCGATGCCGACATGATCCGGCCCGAGCATATGATCGACTTCTACCACAAGCTCGGCGGCGGTCTGCGCGATGCGGGCTGGATGCGGGAAAACATGTCGAAGAACCGGCTGGCGATCCTACCCGATCTCACCCATTACGAGACCTTCGCCTCGCCCCTGATGGCGAATATGGCGATGACCTTTCTCGATGGCAGCGGCAAGGCGCCGAACTGGGCCGAGCAGGTCGGAAAGTAAGTGAATACGGCCGGGTTTTCCCGGCCGCCCTTCCTCCCGCAATCAGCCGCCGCGCTGGTTTTCCCGATCCAACTGGGTCACCAGCGCCAGGATCGTTTCCGAAACCGGCGTCGGCACGGCGCTCAGGCGTCCGAGCGCCACCACCATGCCGACCAGCGGCGTGATTTCGAGCGCCTTGCCGCCGATCAGATCCTGCAGCATCGATGTGCGCACGCCGCCGATATGGCGCGATTGTTCCAACCGCTGCTCGACGGTCATGCTGAACCGCGCACCCAAGGCCTCGCCGACGGCGCGGACCTCACTCATCACCCTGCCGACCGTAGCCGAAAGGGCGGGATCCGCCATGATGTCGGTCATCAGCGCCCTGGTCAGCGCGCTGATCGGGTTGAAGGCGGCGTTGCCCATCAGCTTGCTCCAGATCTCGCCGCGGATATCAGGTGTCGTCGTGATGCTGAGGCCGGCGCCGGTCAGCAACGCGGCGATCGCTTCGAGATCGGGCGAGATGTCGCCGGAGGGCTCGCCGAGCACGAAGCGGCCGTTGTGGGAAAGCTGGATCTCGCCGGGGTTGATCACCTCGGCGCCTTGATAAGCGACGCAGCCGATAACGCGTTCCGGCCCGATCAGCCGCCAGAGCCTGCCGCCGGGATCGAGCTCGTCGAACTGCAGTTCGGCATGCCGGCTCTGGGCATCGCGGTGAAAATACCACCACGGGATGCCGTTGAGGATCATGACGACGCGGGTGCCCTCCTTGAGGAGGCCTGCAATGCCTTCGGCAGCAGGCGCCAGCTGATGCCCCTTGAGGCCGCTGATGACGAGATCCTGCGGCGGCAATGTCTTGGGATCGTCGGTCGCAGTGAGGTGGACATTGAGCGGCCTATCCGCATCGGCTTCGCGCAGGCTGAGACCGTTGTCACGGATGGCGTCGAGATGCGCTCCGCGTGCGACGACGGAGATGGTGGCGTCGTTTCCGGCTTGGCTTGCAAGCTTGGCGGCGATAGCGCCGCCGAGCGCCCCGGCGCCATAGATGCAGATGGACTTGATGGACATGCTCGCCTCTTTATGGTGGTGATCGAACCTAGATCTAGGCCATCCCCAGCGTAAGGCGAATGCTAATTTGCCGCATGATGCGCTTTCCTGCGGTCACAGCGGCGCTGCCCGCCGGATCCCCGAGATCTGGGATGCGGCGGGCAGTGCCCTTCAGGCCAAGGCCGTTGCATCGCTTGGAAAATCCGTGGACAGCGCGAGCTCGCGCCAGGCGGCAAGTTCCTTTTCGACGCTGGCATGCTGCTGCTCGATCATGGCCACCGTATCGCTGCCGAACGGCATCCTCAGCGGCGGATTGGCCGAGTTGACCATCGTCATGATGCCGGTGGCGAGCCTGGCGGGATTGCCGGGCTGGGCATGGTTGGCTTCGGCTGCGAAATTGCGCATGTTGCCGGCCGGCGTGCCTTCGTAATCGGCGATGGAGGCCGGGCTGATCGCCAGCGAGGTGTCGGCGAGGAAGTCGGTGCGGAAGAAGCCCGGCTCGACGATCGTCACCTTGATGCCGAAAGGTTCGAGTTCGGCGGCCATCGATTCCGAGAGGCCTTCGACGGCGAACTTCGTCGAGCCGTAGACGCCCCAGCCGGGATAGCCGAAGTAACCGCCGATCGATGAAAAGTTAAGGACATGGCCGGAACGCTGGCGGCGCATATAGGGCAGCACGGCGCGCGTCACTTTCAAGAGGCCGAAGACATTTGTGGCATAGAGCTTTTCGACCTCTTCGGCGGTGGCTTCCTCGACAGCGCCGAGCAGGCCGTAGCCGGCATTGTTGGCGAGGACGTCGATACGGCCGAAGCGGGCGATGCCGGCAGCCGCTGCCTCCTTGGCCTGCGCCTCGTTGGTGACGTCGAGGGCAACGGCCAGCAGGTTCGGATGCTCGCCGAACTGCTCGGTGATGGTCTTCGGGTTGCGGGCAGTGGCGATAACGGCATCGCCTGATGCAAGGGCTTCCTTGGTCATCAGCGCGCCGAAGCCGCGGGATGCACCAGTGATAAACCAGACTTTCATGACGAATTCCTCTCGATAACTGTTCGGTTGGCGTCGCATCTCTGTGCTGACGGGTTGAATTTGACCAAAAATCCGTTGCTGTATAAGATTTGTTATTCTTGAAACTATGATGAGCGTAGTTCAGCAATGCGAGCCACCGAACTGTCCGAACTTGCGGCCTTTGCGGCTGTCGCGCGGCATAAGAGCTTTCGCAAGGCGGGTGAGGAACGGGGCGTCACCGCTTCCGCAATTAGTCATGCCGTGCTCAATCTCGAAGACCGGATCGGTATTCGCCTGCTCAACCGCACGACGCGCAGCGTCTCGCTGACGGAAGCCGGCGAACTGTTGATCTCGCATCTCGATCCGGCCTTCGGCGAGATGGCAGCAGCGCTCGATGCTCTGAACCGCTACCGCGACACGCCGTTCGGCAAGGTGAGGATTAATGTGCCGAACTCGATCGGCCCCTTCGTCATCGGTCGTGTCATCGGCCCGTTGCTCAAAAAGAATCCCAATTTGCAGCTGGAGATCAACGCCACGGACAGACTGGTCGATATCGTCGAAGAGGGCTTCGATGCCGGCATCCGCTTCGGCGAACGCGTCACCGAGGGCATGATCGCGTTGCGTATCAAGCCGCGCATCCGCTTGGTCGTCGTCGGCTCGCCCGCCTATTTCGAGACTCGGCCGAAACCGGCGACGCCGCACGAACTCAAGCGCCATCTCTGCATCCAGAACATGTTTCCTTCAGGCGCGCGTTACGCCTGGGAATTCGAGAAGGACGGCCAGGCGGTGAGCTTTCAGCCGACCGGACCGCTGTCGCTCGACGATCACGAGCTGATGATGCAGGCAGCGCTCGGCGGCGTCGGCCTTGCCTATGTCTGGGAGCCGCGCGTGGAGAAGGCGATCGCCAGCGGCGAGTTGATCCAGGTGCTGGACGACTGGTGCCAGCCGGAGGAACCGCTCTATCTCTACTATCCGAGCCGCCGCCACATGTCGGCGGGCTTCAGGGCGCTCATCGACGCGATGAAGGCGGAGTAAAGGAGGCCAGCATGCCGGCGATGGTCTGAAGCGCCTCGAAGTAAACCGTAAGGTCGCGGGCAGGATCCGCCGGGAGCGCCGCCGCACGAAACACCTTGCCTCCCGTCGCCTCGACCCCTCCGTCGATCATCAGGTTGTCGGCCATCCCGTGATTTTCGATCGCAATGCCATCCGGTCCGCGTGGGCGCCCGCTCGTCTCATCGATATCGAGTCCCGCATACCAGATCGAGCGAACACGCAGACCATAGTCGTCGGGGTGATTGGTATAGGCGAAGACCGCTTTTCCCAGCGCAATCATAAAGCCGATCTCGTAGACCGTACCCGGATCGGCGCTGACGCCTCGAAAGGGAGTGATGTTGGCGAGGCAGATCTCGGCTCGACGCATGGCGTCGTCGTTGCGTGCATAGATTTCTGCGGCCGTCCGCTTCACCGGCGTCTGGTTTTCGTCGCTGCCGGGACCGGTCGGCTCGAAGCCGAACTGGCGCGCCAATCGGCGCTTTTCGGCCATGATGGGCATGGCATCCGGAAGAAAGACTTCCGGGCCGGCAAGGTAAATGGTGGTCATCGGTATCCTTCACGCACAAGCAAGACGAGGCGCCGGGGGTAGGGGACAGCCGGGCACGTCGTCCATTTCCGACGGAAGCGCGGTAAATGGCAAGCCGTGCCGGCAGACATTGTTCAATTTTTTAAGCGCAGTCTGACGAACCCATAGTGAGCGGGCAGCTGCCGACTTTCATTCCAGGCAGAGCGGAGCGACGTCCAGAGGATCCGCCCTATCTCCGTCATCGAGTCGCCGCCTGATGTGGACGGCCCTCAAGGCGGCCATCGACCGCACCCAGGCCCGGATGGGTGCGGCGATGTTCGCGGAATGAAAAAGCTTGGGATTCGCGCCTGTTACCCTTTTGACTCCGGTGGACGAACCGGCCAAAGATGCCGCATGGCCAGCATCGTCGGGAGAGGTTGATGAACGGTCGGATTTTGCCAGTTGGTATCCGAAGAGCCCCAAAGCGGCTCAAGTGTCTGTTCCCCGCGTTGGCTGCGCTGATGCTGTTCGCCTCGGCGGCGGTCGGGCGGGACATTGGGCCGCAAAGCCCGGCCTCGCGCGAGCAGGTTGAAAAACTCGTCGGCCTCTGGAAAGATCACTTTGCCGGCGCCGATAGCCTGCAGCAGCGGCGGACAGCCTTCAGGACGCTGATGGAGACGATGCCGGGGCCGACGCGCATCCAGGTGCGGCAGGTCGATGCCGACGGCGTCGACGCCGAGCTGATGTGGCCTGCTCGTCTTCATCACCCGATCGGCCAAAGGGTAATCCTTTATGTTCATGGCGGCGGCTTTTCCAGCGGCTCCATCCGCACGCACAGCCTGCTTGCCGGCTCGCTCGCCAAGGCCGCATCCAGCGACATTCTTCTCATTGATTATCGGCTGATGCCCGAATATGGCTATCCCGCGCAGATCAACGACGCGCTGACCGCCTATCGCTGGCTTCTCGACAACGGCTATCGGAGCGAGAATGTCATCGTGGCCGGAGACGGCGCCGGCGGCAATATCGCGATCGAGACGGTGCTGAGGCAGATGCAGGCGGCAAAGCCGTTGCCGGCGGCTGTGATTGCGCTCAGCCCCATCACCGATCTTGCCGCGACGGGCGGCTCGATGTCATCAAACGCCGGAAGCGATCCGCTGGTCGGCAAGGACTGGATCGAGACCTTGCGCAAGACCTATCTCCGCAGCCGGTCTCCGACCGATCCCCAGGCGTCGCCGCTCTACGCCGACATGACCGGCTTTCCGCCGCTGTTGCTGCAGGTCGGCTCCGGCGAAGTCCTGCTGGACGATACGCTACGGCTCGCCGACAAGGCGCGCCAGGCGGGCGTGGATGTCACCACCGAGGTTTGGCCGGGCATGCCCCACCAGTGGCAGCTGTTTCCCTCGCTGCTCGACGATGCCGATCGGTCGAGCCAGAATATCGCCGAATTTGCGATCCGGCATTTCGCCGACAAACCGCAGGAGTAGGGGCCGCAGGACCAAGCGTCCAGGCGCCTCCGTCATCGCGTCATTGCGCGCGAGACGGTGACGGCGCCAGAGGCCGCTCGACCTCTCGGCCGACGCTGAGCGCCTTTCGCACATTCGGCTCCAGCCGCTCGATATAAGCATGGTCGGGTGCTGCGCCCAGCGCATCAAGCATTTTCGAGAAGAAACACCGGGCCGCTGCCGCAGCCGTGACGTCGAAGACATCGGCATCACTCAGACCATGTTTCTTCAGGCCATCGATGTCCTGCTGCGTCACCGACGTCGCATCGCGCGCCACCTTGGCGGCAAAAGCCATGATCGCGCGTTCGCCGGCATCGATCGGCGCCTTCTCCGTCTCGTTGACAACAGCCGTCAGCCCGTCGCTGGTGAAACCCTCGCGCAACAGCACCGAGCCGTGCGCCAGCATGCAATACGAGGATTTGAGCTCTTTGGCCGCCGCCAGCGTCACCAGTTCGTAGCGCCGCAAGCTCATATGGCCGCGAATGCTCGAAAGCAGCGCCGCCCAGCTCTCCATCACCTCCGGTCGATGGCCGAAGGCCCGATACATGTTCGGCAGATAACCATAATTCGCCTCGGCCGACGCATACATCGACGTCGTCTTCTCGCTGGCGGATGCATTGGGGGTGTGAATGAAAGCCATGGCATGATCCTCCTCTATTGTGAGAAGGATAGGGTAGATATGCAGGACAGCAATCCTGAAACGTCAGGCAGCGTCATTGGTCGCGGAAGCGTTACCACTTCTCTTGATTGGAAGAGTTACGGTGAATGTCGATCCGCATCCTCTTGCGCTTCGAACCTCTATCGAGCCGTTGTGCAGTTCGATGATCTGCTTCACCAAGTTGAGGCCGATACCCGTTCCGGCAATCCCGGTCGACGTCCGGGCACGAAAATAGCGCTGGAACAGCCGGGGCACGTCTTCGGCATCGATCCCCACGCCATCATCGCTGATCGAGACTTTGACGTTTCCCGTCTCCGCCCATGCCGTGACGCGAATTTCGGAGGTTCCGGGCGCGTATTTGACGGCATTGGAAAGCAGGTTGGTAAAGACCTGTGCCAAAGTGCGGGGATCGGCATCGATGAACTCCGGCAGCCCATCGATATCGAACACAAAGCTGTGCGACTTTGCGATCGTCGACTGCCGCTCGCAACAGGTTTTTATCAATGATCTCAATGCGCAGGCGTCGTAGCTGATATCGATCTTGCCGGTATCAAGGCGTCCGGCTGACAGGATGCTCTCCATGAGATCGACAATCCGGGTCACCGATGCGCGGATTTGATCGACCTTGTCGCTGAGAAATTCGGGCTCGACCGCCCCCCTTTTTCTCAGCAGCCGCTGGGCAGCAGCGTCGATGATGGCAAGCGGGGTCCTGAATTCATGGGATGCCATCGCCACGAACTGCCGCTGCAATTCGTTGATGTTGCGCTCCTGCGCCAGCATGCGTTCGAGTTCCCGCGCCTGCCGCTCGACTTCCGCGGTGCGGCTCTTCACCGTCGCTTCGAGCTGATCGTGATGCCGGCGCAACTCTTCCGCCAGCCGGACCGTCTTGGTGACATCCTCATGGGTGGCCACGTATCCACCGTTTTGCATCGGATTGTGAGTGATCTTGATAACGCGCCCATCGGCCAGGACGATGTTCTGGCTGGCCGGCGCACCGCGGACTGTCGCTTCAAAGACCACGTCAAAATAGGTCGTGGTATCGGCGGGGCCATTTCCCTCCCGGCTGCGATAGGCCAGGATATCCACAAGCGGCGTTCCCGGTTGCGTCAGCAGGTCCGGCAGATTGTACATCCGCGCGTAGGAGGCGTTGCACAATATCAGGTTCTTGGTCGAATCGAACATGCACAGCCCATGCGGCATGTTGCTGAGGGCTGCGTCGAACCGGCGATGTTGTTCGGTCAGGCTGTCTTCGACGCGAATGAGAGTCGAGATGTCTTCATAACTGAGGATCCAGCCACCATCCCTCGATGGGGCGCAGGTCAATGAGACCATCCCTCCGTCGGAAAGGGCAAACTGAGACGTCGGCGCTCCACCGGTCATCGCCCGCCGGGATGCCACTGCACGGCAGTCTGCAGTGCCCGGCAATCCGTCGATATTCATGCCTTTGCGGATGGCTCCTTGCGGAAGGCCGAGAATATCAAGTGTACGGGAATTGAAAGCCGTCACCGTACCGGCTGGATCAAGCAGAACAATGCCCTGAGGCAGGCTCTCCAGAATGGATTCAAACGAGTGTGACATCATCCGGCCCTGCTTCAGATTTGGCGCGTTGCACGTATTCGTAGCATTCGTCAGAAACGATAAAGTTTCCCTAATGTCTATCGTCGGGAATTCCTCGACGGAAACCTGGAAGAGAGAACGGGTCGCCGGAGCACGGCCTGTACGGGCTTTATTGTTCGGCAATGGCTCATGTTAGTTTGCCGGTGATAGCGCCTCGGCAACGATCGTGTGGGAGCGAAACCTCGAAATTCTAATAAGGATGATCGCTATGAGCAGCATGGAATCGAAAGAGTTTGTTCTGGCCGGCGTGGTTATGAAACGCCTGCTGTCCGGCCCGCAGACCAACGGTCAGTTCTGCCTCTTCGAAAACATCAGCGCCGGAAACACGAAGACGCCGATCCAAGCTGAGCAGCAGATAGTCGTCCTTGTTGACATATGCCGCCCAGTCGCAGTTGCTGTTTAGATCGTTCCAAATTTTTGGCTCTGGCTTCGACGAGAATAATATAAATAATTGTCGGAAATAGGCGCATTGAGGACAGGAATCGCGAATTTCACTTGACATAATTGGAACGTTCCAAATACTAAGCAATCAGTCGACGTTGATGTCGGGAGGGGAAATGACAAAGGCGCGGGTAACCGTCATCGACATCGCGAAAGCCGCCGGCGTCTCGAAATCGACGGTTTCGCTGGTGCTTCAGGGTTCCTCCCTGGTCAATGAGGGGACGCGTTCCAAGGTCAATGCGGTGATGCGCGAGCTGGGCTACGTCTACAATCGCGGCGCCGCCAACCTTCGGCAGGCCAGTGCCAAGTCGAGGATCATCGGGGTCGTCGTCAACGACCTGACGAACAGCTTCTTCGCGGAACTGGCAGTCGGCGTCGATATGGTCGTTCAGTCGGCCGGGTTCGTGCAATTCCTGTCGAACACCAGTGAGAGCATCGACAGACAGCGCGAGGTTGTCGCATCGATGCGGGAGCATGGCATTTCGGGGCTCATCGTGTCGCCGGCGCGCGCCACCGATGCCGCAGACTTCAAGCCGCTTGTCGCCGCAGGAATTCCGGTGGTGGTCGTCGTCAGAAACCTGCCTGGCGCCAAGGTCTCGTCCGTCGTCTCCGACAACCAGGCTGGCATGATGTCCGCGGTCAAGCACCTGGCGGATCTCGGTCACAAGCGCATCGCTTTTCTCGGTGGCTTTCCCGACACCGCTGTCTTCGACGACCGCCTTGCCGGTTACCGAAACGGCATGGATGCAGCCGGGCTCGACTATCACCGAGAACTTGTCATCTCATCGGCGCCTTCGCGAGCCGGCGGGGTAGAGGCGATCGGAAAAGCACTCGTTCTTGCCGACAAACCCACGGCCGCCGTCTGCTTCAACGATGCCGTAGCCTTCGGTGTTTGCGACGGATTGCGTGCCCGCCGTCTGGAGCCCGGCTCCGACTTCGCGGTCGTGGGTTTCGACGACGTCATCGAGGCTCAGGCGGCGGTTCCCGCGCTCACGACGGTCTCGGTCGATCCGCAGGGCATTGGCCGCCGCGGCGCGCAGCTGCTTCTGAAGCAGATCAATGCGGGCAAAGCCGAGGCGGAGACGGTGACAACAGCGGTTCGGCTGGTTGTTCGCGAGAGCTGTGGCGCCCGCAAGAGCGTAAAAATCAAAACAGGACTCTGAGTAAGGCCCATGAAGAAGCATCTCACCCCGACCGAAGCGGCCGCGCTGATCCCGGATGGCGCTGTTGTAACGGTGTCTTCCTCGAGCGGTCTCGGTTGTCCGGACCTCATGCTGAAGGCGATTGGCGAACGTTTCGATGCGACCGGCCATCCCCGGGATATCACCACCCTTCATCCTATCGCCGCCGGCGACATGAGCGGCATCAAGGGCGTCGACCATATCGCCAAGAAGGGGCTGCTCAAGCGCATCATCGGTGGTTCCTATCCGTCCGGCCCGTCATCGTCAGAGCCGCCGCTGATCTGGCAAATGATCACCAACAACGAAATCCCGGCCTACAACATTCCGTCCGGTATCCTCTTCGACATTCATCGCGAAGCCGCCGCCAAGCGGCCGGGCGTTCTGACCAAGATCGGTATCGACACATTCGTCGATCCCAAGCGGCAGGGTTGCGCGATGAACGGCCTGGCTTCGGAGCATCCGGTAGTCAAGCGCGTGCGCTTCGAGGGCGATGATTGGCTGTTCTTTCCATCGATCGTCCCTGCGGTCGCCATCATCCGCGCCACCACCGCCGATGAGCGCGGCAACCTGACATATGAACATGAAGGCGCCTATCTCGGCGGCCTCGATCAGGCGCTGGCCGCACGCAACAACGGCGGCATCGTCATCGCGCAGGTCAAGCGGATCACCAAGGAAGGCTCGCTGAAGCCCCATGACGTCCGCGTGCCTGGAATGCTGGTCGACTATGTGATCGTCGATCCCGAACAGAAGCAGACGACGCAGACGCAATATGATCCGGCGATTTCTGGGGAGATCTTCCGTCCGCTCGATAGCTTCAGCGTTCCGGAATTCAACGTTCAGAAAGTCATCGCGCGTCGCGTCGCGCAGGAACTGCAAGCGGGAAGCTGCGTCAATCTCGGCTTCGGCATATCGGCCAACGTGCCGCGCATCCTGCTGGAGGAAGGGCTCCACGGCGCGGTCACCTGGGTTATCGAGCAAGGTGCTGTCGGTGGCGTGCCGCTGCTCGACTTCGCCTTTGGCTGCGCCTCCAATGCGGATGCCTACATGCCGTCTCCCTATCAGTTCACCTATTTCCAGGGTGCAGGCTTCGATGCGTCGCTGCTCTCCTTCCTGGAGATCGGCAAAGACGGTTCGGTCAACGTCTCCAAGCTCTCCTTCCGGCCGCATGTGACGGCGGGCGCCGGAGGCTTCGTCGACATCACGGCGCGGGCGAAGAAGATCGTCTTCTCCGGCATGTTCAATGCCGGAGCAAAGCTTTCGATCGCCGATGGCGCTCTTCTCATCGACAAGGAAGGCAAGTTGAAGAAGCTCGTGAACGAGGTCGAACATGTCACCTTCAGCGGCGGGCGCGCGATCGAGCAGGGGCAGGAGATCGCCTATGTCACCGAGCGGTGCGTGATGAAGCTGACGCCCGACGGCGTCGTCCTCACCGAGATTGCCCCAGGCGTCGATCTCCAGTCCCACATCCTCGATCAATCGGAGTTTCCGCTGGTCATCGCGCCCGACCTGAAGGTCATGGACGCCGCGCTCTTCGGGGAGGCAAACATCGGCCTGTCGCTTTCAGAAAAAAGGGCACGGACGCTGGAGGGCAGCTTCCATGGCTAGCGGAACCGTCAGGGTTGACGTCGATGGACATGTTGCGACGCTGACGATTTCTCGTCCGGAGAAGCTGAACGCGCTCGATCTGGACATGCTGAAAGCGCTGGCAGATGCGGCCGACGAGGTGGAGGCGAACGCCAACGTGCGCGCTGCCGTTCTCACCGGCGAAGGAAAGGGCTTTTCCGCCGGAGGCGATATCAAGGCCTGGGGCGGAATGTTGCCTCAGGAGTTCGGTCATCTCTGGGTTCGGCATGGCCATCGGATCTTCGAAAGACTGGCGACGCTCCGGATGCCGCTGATCGCAGCTCTGAATGGCCATACCCTCGGAGGAGGGCTTGAACTTGCAGGGGTTGCGGACATTCGTCTCGCCGAGGAACAGATCAAGATCGGTCTGCCGGAAACCGGCCTTGGAATGGTGCCGGGCTGGTCCGGGACGCAGCGTCTTGTGCGCCGGTTCGGGGCGCAGGCCGTCCGGCGCATGGCCTTGGGCGGCGAGATATTCACTGCCGAGGAGGCACGCCTGCTCGGGATCGTCGACGCGGTTGTTCCCACAGGAAACGCGCTCACTGCTGCCAGGGAATATGCTGGGCGGATTGCCGCAAGGGCGCCGGCTGCGACCGAGATCGCGAAGTTGATGATCGCATCGGCGAACGGCGAAGACAATGGAACCGCGGTCGAAGCCCTGGGCTCGATCCTCGCCGCGAAGACCGGCGATCTGAAGGAGGGCGTCGCATCATTCAGCGAGAAGCGCCCGGCAACGTTCAAGGGAGAATGGTAATGACGGTTCTCGTCAACCCCACCGCGCTCAGCGACCACAAAGCGCGTGATTTCAAGATGCTCATCGATGGCAATTGGGAGGCAGGCAGCTCCGATCCGATCGAGCGTGTTGCGCCGAGCCATGGTGTCGTAGTCAGCCGGTTCCCGACCGGCAGCAAGAAGGACGCCGAGCGTGCGATTTCCGCGGCACGCAAGGCGTTCGATCTTGGGCCGTGGCCCCGAATGACCGCTGCCGAACGTTCCGCCATCCTGCTCAAGGCTGCCGATCTGATCGCAGCGCGCGCAGAGGAGTTGGCATTTCTCGATGCGATCGAGGCAGGAAAGCCGATCACACAGGTGCGGGGAGAAATTGCAGGCTCCGTTGACATATGGCGCTACGCGGCGGCTCTTGCACGCGACCTCCACGGAGAGAGCTACAATACGCTCGGCGATGGCACGCTCGGCGTCGTCTTGCGCGAAGCAATCGGCGTAGTGTCGATCATCACGCCTTGGAACTTTCCGTTCCTGATCGTCGGCCAGAAGCTGCCGTTCGCCTTGGCCGCTGGCTGCACGACTGTCGTCAAGCCCTCGGAACTGACCTCGGGATCGACGCTGGTGCTGGGAGAGATCCTGCAGGAAGCAGGCATTCCGGATGGCGTCGTCAACATTGTCACCGGTAGGGGACCAGAGGTCGGCGCGGTCATGACCTCCCATCCTGACGTCGATATGGTGTCTTTCACCGGCTCGACCGGCGTCGGAAAGCTGACGATGTCGAATGCCGCACAGACGCTGAAGAAGGTCTCGCTGGAACTGGGTGGGAAGAACCCGCAGATCGTGTTTCCGGATGCCGATCTCGATGCCTTCATCGATGCCGCGGTCTTCGGCGCATACTTCAATGCCGGCGAGTGCTGCAATGCCGGCTCGCGGCTGATCCTTCACAAATCAATCGCTTCCGATGTCGTCAAGCGGATTGCCGAGCTGTCGAAGGCGGTGAAGGTCGGCGACCCGCTCGATCCTTCGACGCAGGTCGGCGCCATCATCACGCCTGAGCATCTGGAGAAGATATCAGGATACGTCGCCGGCGCGAGGGGCAGCGGTGCCCGGGTCGCGCATGGCGGCGAGACGCTCGATCTCGGCATGGGGCAGTTCATGTCGCCGACGATCCTCGAAGAGGTCACCCTCGATATGGCCGTGGCGCGCGAGGAAGTCTTTGGTCCGGTGCTTTCGGTCCTGACATTCGAGACATCCGCCGAAGCGATCAGGATTGCAAATTCCGTCGACTATGGCCTGTCGGCCGGTGTCTGGAGCCGCGATTTCGACACGTGTCTGACGATCGGCCGGTCGGTGCGGGCAGGGACGGTCTGGATGAACACCTTCATGGACGGTGCCTCGGAACTTCCCTTTGGCGGTTACAAGCAAAGCGGCCTCGGCCGTGAACTCGGCCGCCATGCGGTTGAAGATTACACCGAGACCAAGACGCTCAACATGCATATCGGCAAACGCACCAGCTGGTGGATGCCGCAGACGGAAAAGCTGGCTTAGCGCTTCGGAAAGCACGATGCGTCGATTCAAAGTGTTGCAGTGTCCTTTACGCGTCTGAAAAGACGCGCGGCGCTGCAACGGCGACAAAACTACGCCCGAGGAGGGCGGGTGATTGGTGCGGGAATGGGTCCCG
The DNA here is from genome assembly GCF_025941625.1 of Rhizobium acaciae. Classification (NCBI taxonomy): domain Bacteria; kingdom Pseudomonadati; phylum Pseudomonadota; class Alphaproteobacteria; order Hyphomicrobiales; family Rhizobiaceae; genus Rhizobium; species Rhizobium acaciae. The sequence continues at coordinate 308 of NZ_JAPCZO010000011.1, read as the reverse complement.
CATCTTCCAATGTAAGACTGGGAGGTCTTTCGATGAACAGGTTTTTGACCACGACGGCAATGATCGCATTGGCTCTGGCCGGCGCCAGCGTCTCCGCCCACGCCGCTGACGTGAAGGAAGTGCAGATGCTGCACTGGTGGACGTCGGGCGGCGAGGCGGCTGCGCTGAACGTTCTGAAGCAGGATCTTTCGAAGGAAGGCTTTGCCTGGAAGGACGTTCCTGTTGCCGGCGGTGGCGGCGATGCGGCGATGACGGCGCTGAAGGCGATGGTTGCGGCCGGCACCTATCCGACAGCCTCGCAGATGCTG
>NZ_JAPCZO010000010.1:0-257268 GCF_025941625.1 Rhizobium acaciae | reverse complement strand
GGCTTTTCCGGAGGAAGCTGCGCGTGCGGCCTTCCGGGAAATCCTTAAGCTCTCCGAAAACCTCATAACCCTGATGCAGATAGACGCGCAGAGCCTGCGGGCTGAATGTGTCGATCCAGGCACCGCGGCACCCGCGCGCCTTGGCCTCTTCTTCCGCTTTTGCGAGGATATTGCCCGCGATACCGGTGCCGCGCAGGGTGTCGGGAATATAGAGCATCTGGGTGAAGAGCCAGCCCCAGGCGGTGAAGCCTGAAAGACCGCCCGTCACTTTGCCGTCGGTATCGCGGATGAGGACGGCGAGCGGCCGGCGATCCGAGGGGCCGACATCGGCGTTGTTGAAGGCCGAGAGCGCATCGGTGATCACTGCCAGTTCCTCCGGCGAGGGCGAGGCGGTGAGCTCGAATTCCGGCATGAGATTAGCGCCCTTCGCGCCACCACATGGCGCCGAAGGCGAGCAGCAGGATGCCGACGCCGGCGAAACCGGCAAAGAGCGGCAGCGTGTTGATGCCCTTCAAGACCGTCTCGTTGGTCATGCGGATCATCATGCGATCGTTGTCGGAGACGCGCACCTGGCCGCGCACCGGCAGGATCGGCGGCACGGAGATCGCGCCACTTGCGTTGGAGACGCGGGCGACGAGACCCTTGCTTCTGTCGGCGACCGGCTGCAGCACATCGGTCGTCGAGATCATCGCCTTGAATTCCGGTGCGTCGACTGCGCCGATATGGACAAGCGTCGACAGCCTGCCGTTGCGGACTTCGAAGAGGCCGATTTCGTCCATCCTCTTTTCGGCCTTGTAGAGCCCCGGTTCGGACTGGGTGAGCGGCAGCGTTTCGGTCTTGCCGGAGGGATAACGCACGGTGGCATTGCCGGGATTGTCGCCGATCGTCTGGCGGGTGACTTCAAGGGTCCGGCCTGAGGCGCGCGCCGTCAACGCTTCTTCCTCGAGCGCCGGCTCCTTCATCAGCCAATGGGCGATACGGCGATAGAGCGAAACATTCGGACCGCCGCCTTCGAAGCCGCGCGCCCAGAGCCAGCCCTGATCGGAAAGCAGCATGGCGACGCGGCCCTGACCGGCGCGGTTCAGCACCAGCAGCGGGTGGTTGTCGGCGCCGAGCATGATCGTCTCGCCCTGCGGCCGATCGACATCGACGCTGCGGAACCAGCGGCCCCAATGCGGCGGGTCCTCGCCCGAACCGTCCAGGCCGCGCGTGACCGGATGTTTGCGGCCTTCCTCGGACAGGCGGGGATAAAAGGCCTTCTCGATCATCTCTCCGGTGGGCGTTGCGGGCAGAACCGAGGAAAGCGGCGTCAGCGCAATGGAATCGGGGCCGGCATGCTCGGGACCGGCGGCGATCAGCAGCGCGCCGCCGTTGTCGACATATTGCGCGATGTAATCGTAATAGAGCAGCGGCAGCACGCCGCGGTGCTGGTAGCGATCGAAGATGATCAGGTCGAAATCCTTGATCTTGTCGACGAAGAGCTCGCGCGTCGGGAAGGCGATCAGCGACAGCTCGTTGATCGGCGTGCCGTCCTGCTTTTCCGGCGGACGCAGGATGGTGAAGTGGACGAGATCGACAGAGGCATCGGATTTCAGCAGGTTGCGCCAGGCGCGCTCGCCGGCATGCGGCTCGCCGGAGACGAGCAGGACACGGAGATTCTGGCGGATGCCGTCGATGACATGAACGGCGCGGTTGTTGGCGGTGGTGACTTCGCCGGGAAGTGCTGCGACCGAGAATTCGAGCACATTGCTGCCGCCACCCGGCACCTTGAAGGAGAACGGTGTATCCTGCCCGGGTGTCGCCTGCAGGGTGGCGATCTCGTCACCATTCAGCTTTACCGTGACATCGGCTGTGCCGCCGGGGCTCGGGCCGTCGTCGAAGACGCGCAAGATCACCTGCTGCTCTTCGTTGACGATGCCGAAGCGCGGTCCCTTGATGACTTCGATGCGGCGATCGAATTCGTTGGCCTTGCCGGTTACGAGGCCATGGATCGGCGCGTCGAAACCGAGCGCCTGATTGGCGCCCGGAACATCATGGACTTCACCGTCGGTCAGCATGATGGCGCCGCCGATACGGGCGGGCGGGACATCGGCAATGTTGGCCGACAGCGCGTCGAATAGACGCGTGGACGGCACGTCGGAATTGACGTCTCCTTCGACATCGACGAAGCGGGGCTCTATCTGAGGGAAACGGGCGAGCTGCCCCTTCAAGGCCGCAAGCGCATCGTCGGTCATCTTGACGCGATCGGGCGTCTGCTGGCTCTGGCTTCGATCGACAAGAACGGGAACGATCGTCGACAACTGATCCCGATCTTCCTGCAGCAGCACAGGATTGGCAAGCGCGGTCAGCATGGCGAGTGCTGCCAGCGTTCTGATCCAGGCGCCGCGAATGCCGCGCCAGATGGCGAAGGCGGCGACGATCGCACTGACGACAGCCAATGCAGCCAGAATCGACCAGGGCAGGAAGGGCGAAAAGTCGAACGTCATCTCATTGTCCTAACCGTTCGAGGAGGTCGGGAACATGGACCTGGTCGGTCTTGTAGTTGCCGGTCAGCATGTACATCATGATGTTGACGCCGGAACGGTAGGCATATTCGCGCTGCGTTTCATCCGACGGCACGGTCGGCAATATCGGTACGCCGTTCTCGTCGATCGCCCAGGCGCCGGCGAAATCATTGCCGGTGATCAGGATCGGCGAAACGCCGTCGGCCGTCGCCGCCGATTTTTCGCTCGGCCCCTGACCGCCTTGCCGGGCCTCGATCCAGAGAGGGCTGCCGGCATAACGACCGGGAAAGCTCGACAGCAGATAAAAGGATTTCGTCAGCACGTGATCTGATGGTACCGGCTCGAGCGCCGGAATGTCGAGATTGGCGAGGATTGCCTGCAGCCTCTCACCGTTGGCGCTGACATTGCCGCCATTGTCCAATGCGCTGATCTGATCGCGCGTATCGAAAAGCACGGTGCCGCCGTTGCGCATATAGGCATCGATACGGCTGATCGCTGCCGACGATGGCATTGGCGCCGTTGCCGAAACCGGCCAGTAGATGATCGGATAAAAGGAGAGCTCGTCTTTAGTGAGGTCGATGCCGACGGGCGGCGCCGGCTCCAGCGTCGTGCGAAAAGTCAGGAACTGGGTCAGTCCCTCGAGACCGCGCTCGGATATATTGTCCACGTCCTGTTCGCCGGTGACGACATAGGCGAGGTGGGTGTTATCAAGTCTTTGCAGGATGAGGTCGTCGCCGGGTTGGGAGTCGTCGGCGTGAAGCGTGCCGGGTTGGATGAGAAAGCCGGCGCAGACGGCGACCGCGATCATCGCGGCGGTGCGGACAGCCGGGCGCAATCGCGAGAATGCGCCATTCATGAAGAGGACGATCAGGCTATCGGCCAAGAGCAGCAGGAAGGCTGCGAGAAAGAGTGCGGGTTTTGCCGACCAGCTTTCGCCGCCGATCAGGCCTTCGCGCACGGCATTGGTCCCTGTTGTGTCGATCGGCTTCAGTTCGGCGTTCTCGGGCAGCACGTTCAGGGAGGTGAAACCATCCTCCGAACCGTAGAGCCCGGGAGGGTTGTCGAAATTCGCCGTCGGTTCGACTCCGGCTTGCGGAATGAGCGGCCGCGCCGATCCTGTCTCGGAGACGAGCGTTCCCTTGGCCGTCAGCATGCGGAATGGCGGCAGGGTTTCCGAAACACGCGCATTGCCGCGCGCCTCCGATGTCACGCCGCCCGAGCGCGATATCTGCAGGAGGTGGCGCAGCATGTCGACGAAAGTGCCGGAGATCGGCAGATCGGACCAAGTTGCTTCCGCGGTGACGTGAAACAGGACGATCTGGCCGGATGCGAGCTGCTTCATCGTCACGAGCGGCGTTCCGTCAGCCAAGCTTGCCCAGGTGCGTTCGGCAAGATCGGGTGTCGGTTCGGCAAGCACCTGCCGCTTGACGACGACATCGGAGGGACGCGCTATGCCGGCGAAAGGTCCGAAACTCGGAAATTCGGCAAGCGATTGCGGCTCGCTCCAGGACAAGGTACCGCCCAGCGCCCGTTCTCCCTGACGCAGGATGACAGGGATCAGCGGATCGTCCGCAGGGGCTGCCGCCATGCGCGGGCCGGCAAAACGCAGGAGCATGCCGCCATTCGATATCCAGCGCGTCAAAGGCTCGTAGGTCTCCTCCGGCAGCCGGCCGATATCGGCCATGATGATGATGGAGGGATTGCTGGTGAGAAGTTTTGGTATTGCGACCGAAAGATCGGAATCGGCAGGTTGGATCAGATCCGCATAGGGTTGCAGCGCCCGCTGGATATAATAGAGCGGCGAGAGCAGCGGCTGGAACTCGTCCCCTCCTTCGCCTGACAGCAAGACGACGCGGCGGCGCTTGAATGCGTCGTCGAGAAGGTGGACGGCGCCTGCCGTCGCGCCGTTGTCGACGCTGACACGCGCGAAATCGTTGCGCATCTCGAAGGGGGCGGTGATCGAACTGGTCGCGACGTTCTGGCCGGGGCGGAAATCCGCCCTGCCATTGGCGATCGAGCGGCCCTGGGTATCGACGGCGTTCAGCGCTACCGATGCTGCCTGCGAACTGTTGAGCCGCGTAACCTTGACGGTCATGGCATCCGCCGCATTGTTGGCCGCCGTGATCGCGACCGTCCGCGCTGCATCGCCCTCGATCAGGCGCAGATCGGCGGGCTGAAGTTCGGCGAGCCTGCGCACCGTCGCGTCGTCGGGCCTGGCGGCGGTGCCGTCGGTCAGGAAGGCGATGGTGCCGGGCTTGATGCCGTTCAGGGCGGCGCGCAGCGCCTGGAAGGCGCGTTCGCGGTCCGGCACCAGCGGTCGCGGCTCGGCGGCGCGCAGCTTGTCGCGGGCGGCAGCGGCGGTGCCGGGCACGGCGTCGTTGGTCGGATCGGCGGTGAAGGCGATCGACACGGGTGTGCCGGCGGATTCGGCGTCGTCTATCAACGCGTCGGCGGTCTGGATGCGGCGCTCCCAGTCGGGTGCCGCTGCCCAGCTATTATCGACGAAGAGCACGAGCGGGCCACCTGATGCGAGCGAACTGGTGCGTGGATTGAAAACCGGATCGGCGATCGCAAGGATGATGGCGGCGGCGAGCAGCATGCGCAGCAACGTCAGCCACCACGGGCTTTGCGCCGGCGTCTCCTCGCGCTTCAGCACGGAGGCTAGAATTTTCAGCGGCGGAAAGATTTCGGTCTTCGGACGTGGCGGCGTCAGCCGCAGCAGCCACCAGATGACGGGCAAGGCGACGAGCGCGCCGAGAATGGCGGGATAGGCGAAAGCGAAGGGAAGGGCGTTCATAGCTGCCCTCCATGCGTTGCCTTGGCCGGCATGCCGGACAGATACATGTGCACCGCGACCAGCGCCTCCGACGCAAGGTGATCGGTGCGGTGGCTCGCGAAGGTCCAGCCGAGATGGCGCAGCGACTGGCCGAGGCTGTCCCTGCGGGCGAGGTAGGCGTTGCGATAGGCCTCGCGGATATGTTCGGCGCGGCCGGAGATAAGCTTGGCGCCGCCCTCCGGATCGGTGAATTCGGTTCGGCCGCTATAGGGGAATATCTCTTCGGCGGGATCTGATATCTCGACCACGTGGCCGCGCAGGCCGCGGCGGGCAAGCGGGCCAAGCCGTTCCATGATTGCCGGCGCATCGTCGAGGAAATCGCCGATAAGGACGAGGTCGCTCCAGCCGCGGATCATCGCCGTTTCCGGCAGACCGCCGGTCAGCGGCGTGTGCATGAGAGCGGATGCGAGGCGTTCGGCGGCGTTACGGGCGGAAGCGGGTTCCATGATGCCGGGGCAGCCGATGCGCTCGCCGGAGCGGGCGAGGATTTCGGCAAGCGCCAGCATGATGACCAGCGCGCGGCTTTCCTTGGAGACGCTGCCATAGCTCGACTTGTACATCATCGAGGGCGACATGTCGCACCAGAGCCAGATCGTGTGCGCCGCCTCCCATTCGCGCTCGCGCACATAGGTATGATCATCGCGGGCGGAGCGGCGCCAATCGATGCGCGACAGGCTCTCGCCCTCGGCATAGGGTCGGAACTGCCAGAAATTCTCGCCGATGCCGCGCTTGCGGCGACCATGCCAGCCGGCGATCACCGTGTTGGCGATGCGCTTGGCTTCCACCAGGCAGTCCGGCACTAAAGCGGCCCGCTGCCTGGCGCGGGAAAGGGCATCGCTGCCTGACGTCGGGTTGACGATCTGTCCGATAGATGCCACGCGTCCGGCTTCCTTATCCCTTTGCCTGCTTGACCAGTCCGGCGATGACGTCACGCACTGACATGCCTTCGGCGCGGGCGGCGAAAGTCAGCGCCATGCGGTGCTGAAGAATGGGTTCGGCGAGCGCGAAGATATCGTCAAGAGACGGTGCGAGACGGCCTTCGTAGAGCGCGCGGGCGCGCGCGCAGAGCATCATCGCCTGGCCGGCGCGAGGGCCAGGCCCCCAGGCGACGTTCTTGTCGGTCGAGGCATTGCCCTGTCCTGGACGGGCGGAACGCACCAGCGCCAGGATGGCATCGACAACCGTGTCGCTCACCGGCATCTGGCGCACCAGCGTCTGGATCTCGATCAGCCGCTGCGCATCGATGACGGCTTCCGGCCGGGTTTCGCCCAAGCCGGTCGTCTCGAGCAGGATCTGGCGCTCGGCGGCGAGTTCGGGGTAGTTGACGTCGACCTGCAGCAGGAAGCGGTCGAGCTGGGCTTCGGGCAGGGGATAGGTGCCTTCCTGCTCGAGCGGGTTCTGGGTGGCGAGCACATGGAAGGGCGCCGGCAGGTCATAACGCTGGCCGGCGATCGTGATGTGATATTCCTGCATGGATTGCAGAAGGGCCGACTGGGTACGCGGCGAGGCGCGGTTGATCTCGTCGGCCATCAGGAGTTGGGCGAAGACCGGACCCTTGACGAAACGGAACGAGCGGCGTCCGCTGTCGTCCTGGTCCATCACCTCGGAGCCGAGAATATCCGAGGGCATCAGGTCCGGCGTGAACTGGATGCGGTTGGCGGCAAGGCCGAGCACTTCGCCGAGCGTCGTCACCAGTCTGGTCTTGGCAAGACCGGGAACGCCGACGAGCAGGGCATGACCGCCGGACAGCACAGCGAGAATGGTGTTCTCGACGACGCTTTCCTGACCGAAGATCACTTTCGAGACTTCCCCGCGGATGGCGGCGATATCGGAGAGCGCCTTTTCGGCGGCGGCGACGATCGCCTTTTCATCGAGGCTGGCTTCGGTCTTCATCATACCCATGCGTATCTCCAACGGCTGAAATCATTCGGCAGCGAATCGGCGGACTTATACATGTGCCTCATACCCGATAGAGTTATGGAGATGTGACGGGCTGACAAGTTCGTTGCGAATGACTATCTCGTGACTTTACTTCGTTAAGGACAAACCGGGACGGAAGAATGGCAGCCGAGGAAATCAGCGGACAGGCGGATGCGGCGGGACTTGCCGCACTGATTTCGCGCGCATCTCAGGAAAATGCCGGTAAAAAACGAGGATTACCGCCGGTCGAGCGGTGGAATCCGCCTTTCTGCGGCGATATCGACATGGAAATCCGGGCGGACGGCACCTGGTTCTACATGGGCACGCCGATCGGCCGACCGGCGCTGGTGCGGCTGTTCTCAACGGTTTTAAGAAAAGACGACGACCAGAAGACCTATCTCGTAACTCCTGTGGAAAAGGTCGGTATAAGGGTCGTCGACGCGCCTTTCATCGCCGTGGAGATGAGCGTGACGGAGGGGCAAGGCCAACAGGTGCTGACCTTCCGCACCAATGTCGGCGATGTCGTGGAGGCGGGAGGAGAGCATCGGCTGCGCTTTGCCATTGCGGGTGAGAATGCCGAATTGAAACCCTATCTGCATGTGCGCGGGCGGCTGGAGGCGCTGGTGTCGCGTGCGGTGATGTATGAACTGGTGGCGCTCGGCGAGACGCTCGAGGTCGAGGGACAGGCGATGTTCGCCGTCCGCTCCGCCGGAGAGGTCTTTGCGATGATGCCGGCCGATGAACTGGATGCGCTTTCCCGATGAATGATGCGATTACCCAACGTTATCCGCTGTTTTCCGCAGCCGAATTCCGCCGCCGCGCGCTCAACCAGAACGGTGGGCCGGTCGATCATGCCTGGCGTGATCACGGGGACCACATCCTCAATCCCGATATCGTCGCGGAGGTCGAGACCTTTAAGCTGCGCGATGCCGCCGTGCTCGTGCCCGTCGTCGACGACGGCGAGGAGGCGCATGTGATCTTCACCAAGCGCACGGCGACGCTGCGCAAACATTCCGGGCAGATCGCCTTTCCCGGCGGCTCGATCGATCCCGCCGATATCTCGCCCGAAATGGCGGCGATCCGCGAGACGGAGGAGGAGATTGGCCTCAACGGCTCCTTCGTCGAAACCGTCGGGCGGTTGCCGAATTACCTTGCCTCGACGGGCTTCCGCATTACGCCGGTGCTCGGCGTCGTGTCGCCGGGCTTTGCGCTGACGCTGAACCCGACCGAGGTGGACGACGTGTTCGAGGTGCCGCTTTCCTTCCTGATGGATCCTGCCAATCACACCCGCGACAGACGTGTCATCGACGGTATCGACCGGCATTTCTACCGCGTGCCCTATGAAACCAGAATGATCTGGGGCATTACCGCCGGCATCGTCCGCACGCTTTACGAAAGGCTTTATGCATGACCGGCATCGCCGACCAAGCATGGTTCCGCGACCCGGCCCTCGGCCGGATCTTGGCGCTTCTCAGCGCCGATGGGGGGGAAGGGCGGGTGGTTGGCGGTGCTGTGCGCAACAGCCTGATGGGCCTGCCGGTCAATGATATCGACATCGCCACGACACTCAGACCGGAGGCGGTGATGGAACGGGCGGAGGCGGCCGGCGTCAAGGCAGTCCCAACCGGTCTCGATCACGGCACGGTGACGCTCGTCATCGACGGCAAGCCCTTCGAGGTGACGACCCTTCGCACCGACGTCGAGACCGACGGACGCCGTGCCAAGGTTGCCTTTAGCACCGACTGGAAGGCAGACGCCGAACGGCGGGATCTGACGATCAACGCGCTTTATGCCGATGCGGGGGGCGAAGTGGTCGATCTCGTCGGTGGGCTTGCCGACATTGAGAGGCGCAACATACGCTTCATCGGCGATGCGGCAATGCGTATTGCCGAGGATCATCTGCGCATCCTGCGTTTTTTCCGCTTCTTTGCCTATTATGGTTCCGGACGGCCGGATGCAGAGGGGCTGAAGGCGTGCTCCGCGGCGCGTTCGAAACTGACGTCGCTTTCGGCAGAACGGGTCTGGTCTGAACTGCGAAAGCTGCTAGGTGCTGCCGATCCCGGCCGCGCGCTGCTCTGGATGCGGCAAGTGGCGGTGCTGACGGAAATTCTGCCGGAAACCGAACGATGGGGGATCGATGCGATCCCTTCGCTGATCACCACCGAAAAGGCGCTCGGCTGGTCGCCCGATCCGCTGCTGCGCCTAGCGGCGATCGTGCCGCCCGATGTGGTGCGACTGGAGGCGCTTGCAGCCCGGCTCAAGCTCTCGAATGCGGAAGCGGCCACTCTCAAGGCCTGGGCAATGGCAGCGCCAGCCAATGACGACATGTCGTCGGCCGCCTTCGAACGGCTGCTTTACCGCAACGGCGCCGGCGGCATCACGACACGGCTGAAGCTGGCGCTTGCGGTTGCGCGCGGCAAGGCTGAAAGCGATTTCGACGAAATGGCGCGGTCGGCGCGACTTATTAAGCTGCTGGACAGGGCAATGCACTGGAAGAAGCCACAGTTTCCGCTGAACGGTGGCGACGTGATTTCGGCGGGAATCGCGTCCGGCCCGCGCGTCGGCGAGCTGCTGGCCGGTCTGGAAAACCAGTGGGTGGAGGAAAACTTCGTTTCCGACCGGGCGGCGCTGCTCGCCCGGCTGCAGGAACGCGTGCAATAATCAGGCTGCGTTCGCCTCGTCGCGGATGCGAGCCTTGATATTATCCACCATGTTCTCGCGGATCGTGGTTTCGCCGTGGGCGTCTTTCAGGTGCTCGACGGTCCGGCGGACCACCTCGGCGTCATTATCCGCCCTGGTATGCCAGGCGCAACCGGGAACGAGTGTGCCACATTCGAAAAGTCGCATGGTCTTTTCCTCTATCCTGAACACAACGACAATCGCGCTTTCACGCGACTGATGAATGTGCGGGAGGAGAGAAGGTTCCGGCCGGCATTGACATGCCAGCCGGCAAAAGCAGTATCAGTCGGGCATCGCCCAGGCTTTGTAAGTATCCGAAAGGTGCTCGGGCATGTTGCTGTTGGCGGCCGCTGCTTCGTTCTGCAGCTGTTCCGGCGACTTTCCGCCAGCCAATTGCAGCTTGACCTGCTCGATGAAGCAGGACAGCGGCAGATCCGAGCCGCTCTTGGTCCTGAGTTGCTCGGCGATGCGCGTCAGAAACTCCGGGGTGTCGATCGTGCGGGATGTTTCCTGGACATCCGCGGACGCAGGCGAGCCACTTTGTATCGTCATGACAATCCTCCTCCGATTGTTACGCACATACATATAAAGTTAGGACGCTCTGAGTTTTCGTGAAGGTCTATCACCTCGAATTTATCGATGAGATATCACAGTTTCATGGCCAGCGGACGACGGGGGGCAGCGAGGAGAGAATGGATTCGACGTTGCCGCCGGTCTTCAGGCCGAAGATCGTGCCGCGATCATACAGTAGATTGAATTCGACGTAGCGGCCCCGGCGGATCAATTGTTCGTCGCGATCGGCCTCTGTCCACAATTTATTGAAGTTGGAGCGGACGATTTTCGGATAAACCATGGCGAAAGCCCGGCCGACATCTCGCGTGAAGGCGAAATCGGCGTCCCAGCCGCCGGCTTCCTCGCTTGAATGCAGCCAGTCATAGAAGATGCCGCCGATGCCGCGGGCCTCGTTGCGGTGTTTCAGGAAGAAATAGTCGTCGCACCAGGCTTTGTACGCATCGTAATCGGCGACGGCATGATTGCGGCAGGCGATCTCCATGGCCTTGTGGAAGAGCTGGCTGTCTTCGTCCTCCTGCGTGCGGCGGCGCGACAGCACCGGCGTCAGGTCGGCCCCGCCGCCGAACCAGCGGCTGGTGGTGACGACCATGCGAGTGTTCATGTGCACGGCCGGAACGTTTGGGTTCACGGGATGGGCGATCAGCGAGATGCCCGAGGCCCAGAAACGCGGATCGTCCTTGGCGCCCGGTATTTGGGCGCGGAAATCCGGGGCGAATTCGCCGTAGACGGTGGAGGTATGGACGCCGACCTTTTCGAAGACGCGGCCTTCCATCATCGACATCCGGCCGCCGCCGCCGGCGCCGTTTTCGCGTGACCAGTCCTTGGCGACGAAGCGGCCGGGCTCCTGATCGGAAAGCGGCCCTTCCAAGTCATCCTCGATGGCTTCGAAGGAGGCGCAGATCGTATCCCGCAATCCCTCGAACCAATTGCGGGCGGCAGCCTTCTTCTCTTCGATATCGTCAGGCAAGCCGATCGGCAGTTCCGGTCGTTCCATTTACGCCTCCAACGGTCGGCATCTCCGTCGGAGGCGACTCGCTCATTCTTGATTGCACGTCATGATTAGCAGTTGGTGCTGCATCTCGCCAAGCCGAGGCAAGCACCGCCGAGCACTTCCAAGATTCGACTCGCAAATCAAGAATTTCGATACTACCTTTTCCGAGGAGGTAGTTTTGATGAAGAAAGTTCCAGGGCCTCCGTCCTTCGACGGACTGAAGCGCAGGATAGCGAGACATCGGGCGGAAAATCCCCCGAGCAAGAAAGACCATTTCGTGCGTGAGACATATTGCCTCGGCCTCATGGACGCACGCGCCAAGGCGCGCGAATGGTTCGACGAATATCCGAAAGCCGCCTACTGGACCGAGGTGGAGAGCTGGCGCCAGCTCGACGGCGACCAGATCGAATTCACCATGCGCCGATTGCCTTCGGCCGACTGACCGTCACTTCGCAGTCGCTCGCACGCGGCTTTCGATCAGCAGGCCGCTTTCATCCATGATCGGATGCGCCACCGAGACGATGTGGGCGTTGATGCGCTTCAGGTCGCGCAGCATGTCGAGATGCAGCGAACTCGTTTGCAGGCTGTCGGCGCGTCCGTCACGCAGGCGTTCGAGATGGCGCTCGGCAGACTGTTTCTCCATCCGCCGCACCTCGACCTTTACCTCCATCATCTGGCGCGCCAGATTGAAATCGCGGGTGACGAAGATCGTCTGGGCGACGCGCAGATTGTCGATGGTCAGGTCGAACAGCTTGCGTAGTTCCTGATGACCGTCCTCGGAAAATTTCAGGCCGAGGGAGATCTTTTTCGCCACCTGCTCCAACAAGCCCTTCTCGATGATATCGCCCATATGTTCGAGGTTGATCGCATAATCGATGACGACGATCGAGCGGCGGGCGTTCTCATCGCTGAGACCCTCGCGGCCAAGCTTCGAGAGATAGACTTTCACCGCCTGCTGCAGCCGGTCGACGCGGTCTTCGAGGGCGGATATCTCGGCAAGCTTCGATGCGTCGTTACGCTCGAACGCTTCGGAGACGCGGATCAGCATGCGCTCGATGAGGTCGCCGACGCCGAGCACTTCGCGGGTGGCGCTGGCAAGGGCCACGACCGGCGTCGAAAGCTCCTGTGCATCCAGATATTTCGGCGCGTTATCGGGTTCTGCCTGATCTGGCACCAGCCGGGCCATCAAGGCGGCGAGCGGCCGGGAGAATGGCCAGGCCAGAGCCGCCAGCAGAAGGTTGAAGGCAAGATGCGCATCGACCGGCAGCTTGGCGGGACCGAAGGGCAGCATTTGGATGAGTTCCGCGCCATATCCCGCCAGCGGCAGGGCGATGAGGCAGCCGAGCGTGCGGACGGCGAGATTGCCGAGGGTGACGCGCCGCGCCGAAACCGGCCCGGACAATGTCGCGACGACAGGCGGTATCGCACCGCCGAGATTGGCGCCGAGCACGAGCACGATGACAAGTTCGGCGGAGACCATGCCGGCCGACGCGAGCGACAGGATGAGCACCACCACCGCAAGGCTCGACGAGGACGCGAAGGCAAGTGCTGCCGAGACGATCATGGCCACGGGCAGGGCGCCGTCCAGCAGGCCGATGAAGGCGGCAAGGGCGGGAGAGGCGCGCATCGGTTCCGTCGCAAGGCCAAGGAGGTGCAGCGACAACAACATCAGCCCGATGCCGATCAGCGCTGTGCCGCCGCCCTGGCTGGCGCTGGAACGGCCGCGGCAAAGCACGATGCCGACAAGGATCAGAAGCGGAGAGAGCCATTCGATGCCCGTTGCCACGATCCAGGCGGTGATTGCCGTGCCGACATTGGCGCCGAGCAGGACGATCTGCGCCATGCGCGGCTTGATCAGGTCACGCTCGACGAAGGAGGCGGTCATCAGCGCCGTGGCCGTCGAGCTCTGCAGCGCGATGGTTGCGACGAGGCCTGACAGGAAAGAACGAAGGCTGCCGCGCGTGCCGGTCGCCAGACCTGTTCTCAGGCGGGCGCCGAAGGCCCTGGACACGCCATCCTTTACCTGTGCGAGGCCGAACAGCAGCAGAGCCACGGCGCCGAACAGGTTGATCATGATGATTGTAGAGTCCATTTTATTGTTTTTATTCTTCTTTCACAGATCTGGAGAAATGCGGTTTTCCTCACATAGCCATTCCAACTTGTTGGAATCATGGAGGCCAATACTGAATTTTTGATTGCCGGCTAATAAATATACGCCGGTTTGACGGATAGACAACGCTATTTTGCGACATATTCGGGAGCGGATCGGCAATTCCGCGGGCTTTGCTCCGCCAGCGCTGGCGTCAGTCAGGCCCAGACAGTTTGGCGCATCGCCTCGCCGACGATCATCGCGGCCGAGACGGCGACGTTGATCGAGCGCTGGCCTTCGACCATCGGGATCAGCACGCGCGCATCGGCTGTTTCATGCACCTGATCCGGCACGCCGGCGCTTTCGCGACCGAAGAGCAGGACGTCGTCCGGGCGGAAGGAAAGATCGGTGTAGCGCTCCGCAGCCTTGGTCGAGGCGAGGATCAGGCGGCGGCCGGTGGTCAGACGCCATGCTTCGAAGCGGTCCCAGCTGACATGGCGGGTGAGGGCGGCGGCGGCGATATAGTCCATGCCGGCCCGTTTCAGGTTGCGGTCGGAGATGTCGAAGCCGGCGGGTTCGATCAGATCGACCGCGAAGCCAAGGCAGGCGGCAAGACGCAGGATGGTGCCGGTATTGCCTGCTATATCCGGTTGATAGAGTGCCAGTCTTAGTGAAGTCATGATGCGCCGTTTTCCCGCTTTCGCCGCTCAAGGCCTAATGCAACTGTGATTTCGGCGCAACAGGGCGCGTTTTGACCCGAAGAGATGAAATTTTTGGCAGAACAGGGCTGGAAAATTCCTCGTTTTCGCGTTATCGGTGCATATGTTCAATCGCCAGCAAGGAGCGCCAGAATGAATATTTTGCTGTATGTGCGCCTCCCGGCCATGATGCCGAGCAGTGCGATTTTCCGCCGATAGTGCGGGTTTCTTCCCTGAATTTCCTTTTTTGATCCATTGTGCGGCTGTCTCAGCCTCGCCCCTTGAACGTTCGGTTCCCATATGTGCTTGCATAGCGCTGGGATGGCGCGAAGCCGGGAGCCGGAACGCTGACGTTTCGGAGCAATTTCATGTTTGGCTGGTTCGAACAGCGACTCAATCCCTTTCCAAGCGAGGACCCTGTCGCCCCGCCGAAAGGTCTCTTTGCCTTTTGCTGGCATTACAGCAAGCCGGCTGCGCCCTGGCTCGGCCTGATGGCCGTGCTGACCGCGCTGATCGCTATCGGCGAAGTGGCGCTCTTCCAGTTCCTCGGCGACATCGTCGACTGGCTGACCAATGCCGACCGCGCCACATTCCTGGAGAGAGAAGGCCACAAGCTTTTCTGGATGGCGGCGCTGGTGCTGATCGGCCTGCCTGTAGTAGCCGGGCTCGATTCACTCATCATGCATCAGATGATGCTCGGCAATTATCCTATGATTGCACGCTGGCAGATGCACCGCTTCCTGCTGCGCCACAGCATGTCGTTCTTCGCCAACGAATTTGCCGGGCGTGTCGCCACCAAGGTGATGCAGACCTCGCTTGCCGTACGCGAAACGGTGATGAAGATCCTCGACGTCTTCGTCTATGTCGTCACCTACTTCCTGACGATGATCATCGTGATTGCGGCGGCGGACTGGCGGCTGATGATCCCGATCCTCGTCTGGCTCGCGGTCTATATCAGCATCGTCGCCTATTTCGTGCCGCGGCTTCGCAAGATCGCGGCGGCGCAGGCGGATGCGCGTTCGATGATGACGGGCCGCGTGGTCGACAGCTATACGAATATCGCGACGGTCAAACTGTTTTCGCATGCGGGCCGCGAGGAGGTCTATGCCAAGGAGGGCATGGACGAGTTCCTGCAGACCGTACACAAGCAGATGCGCAAGGTGACGCTCTTCCACATCTTCGTCTACGTGAACAACTGCGTTGCGCTCTTCGTCATCTCGGGCCTGTCGATCTGGTTCTGGCTGAACGGGGCGATCTCGGTCGGCGCCATCGCCATCGCCATCGGTCTTGCCATGCGCGTCAACGGCATGTCGCAATGGATCATGTGGGAAGTCTCGGCGCTGTTCGAGAATATCGGCACGGTCTATGACGGCATGGAGATGATGAGCAAACAGCACGACATCGTCGACCAGCCGGGCGCACCCACCCTGACGGCGAAGAAGGGCGCGATCCACTACGACCGCATCCGCTTCCACTACGGCAAGAGCAAGGGCGTCATCGACAACCTGTCGCTCGACATCAAGGCAGGCGAGAAGGTCGGTCTGGTCGGTCGTTCCGGTGCCGGCAAGACGACGCTGATGAACCTGCTGCTGCGCTTTTACGATCTGGAGGCCGGCCGCATCACTATCGACGGGCAGGATATCGCCGGTGTCTCGCAGGAAAGCCTGCGTTCGCTGATCGGCGTGGTGACGCAGGACACCTCGCTGCTGCATCGCTCGATCCGCGACAACATCGCCTATGGTCGTCCCGAAGCGACGGACGACGAGGTGATCGAGGCTGCCAAACGCGCCAATGCCTGGGAGTTCATCGAAGGGCTCGTGGACATGCAGGGCCGCGCGGGGCTCGACGCGCAGGTCGGTGAACGCGGCGTCAAACTGTCAGGCGGCCAGCGGCAGCGCGTCGCGATCGCCCGCGTCTTCCTGAAGGACGCGCCGATCCTGGTGCTCGACGAGGCGACCTCGGCGCTCGACTCGGAAGTCGAGGCGGCGATCCAGGAAAACCTCTTCGCCTTGATGGAGGGCAAGACGGTGATCGCCATCGCCCACCGGCTGTCGACGCTGACGGAGATGGACCGGCTGATCGTGCTCG
Source organism: Rhizobium acaciae (assembly GCF_025941625.1). Lineage (NCBI taxonomy): Bacteria > Pseudomonadati > Pseudomonadota > Alphaproteobacteria > Hyphomicrobiales > Rhizobiaceae > Rhizobium > Rhizobium acaciae. Next base: position 240,890 of record NZ_JAPCZO010000010.1, on the reverse strand, counting down.
ACAAAGGCCGGATCATCGAGGCCGGCTCGCACAGCGAACTGATCGAAGCAGGCGGTATCTATGCCGACCTCTGGAACCGCCAGTCCGGCGGCTTCCTCTCCGATCACGCCGACGAAGCGGAAGTGGCGGCGGAATAAGATGAAATGAGGCCCTCCCCGCGAAAGCGGGGAGCCTGCTTAACTGTTGAGAACAATTAAGAAGCTGTGCTACATTTCCTGGTCTCAACAAGGATACCGCCTATGGCGACCGTGACGATTTCATTGCCAGACAGCCTCAAGGCTTTTGTCGAAAGTCAGATGGCCAGCAAGGGCTATGGCAATGTCAGCGAATATTTCCGCGTCCTCGTTCGTGATGCGCAGGCGCGCGAAAACGAGGCGCGGCTCGAGGCTTTGCTGCTCGAGGGCCTGGCATCGGGTGATGCCGTGGAGGCAACGCCGGCATTCTGGAGCGATCTGAGAAAAGATGCCGCGCAGTTGCTAGCCGCACAGAGCAAAAAGAAGTCGCCGTGAGGCTTACTGTCAAGCCGGCCCGCTCGCAACGATGTTCTGTTGCAGCTTGCCTATCTTGCGGAGCATGGCGGAGAGGAGTTCGGTCTGCGGTTCCTGCATGCGACCGAGCAGTCTTTCACACGCCTTCTCGACTATCCTCATTCCGGCACGCCTAAAACATTCGTCAATTCGCATTTGGCGGGCGTTAGATCATAGCCTGTTTCAGGTTTCGAGGATATTCGCGCTTATATCTTGTCGAGGGTGACGTAGTTACGATCTTGCGCGTTCTGCACGGCCGCCGGGATGTTATTGGCATTCTTGGCGAGGATTGACGCCCGCCGACGACCATGCGGAGATTGTTTTTCCGCTCACAAACTGTCGGCCCAGTCGATCACGCGGTGATGCTCGACGACGACCATGGTGTTGGCGGCCGCGATCGTGCGCAACGCGACGAGGCGGCGGTGCTCCTCCTGATCGATCCAGGTGGCAATGGCCTCGGCGACGATCTCGTCGCGCGGCAACCCCAGGGCGAATGCCAGGGCATCCAGCCTTTCTGCAAGCGGAAGCGGAATATGCACATCGAGCATTTTCGTTTCCATGGAAGTGGTCTCCGGTAAAGCGCGATCGTAACGTGAGATTGTGACCGGTTCGGGGGCATTCAATGGGTATGCCGCCGATGTTACCATTAATTACCAAAATATAAGGTTTCGGTCGCTTTTCATTCCCTTTGCCGGTCCGGTTATTCCGCCTATATCGCTTCTATGTTCTTAAGCCCCATCCTCCGCCGGTTCGAAACCTGGATCGATCCGTTCCGCCCACGCGCCAATCTCCAGCCGCCGCGCTCGACGCTTGGATTCATCTGGTTCTATATCGGCCAGGCGAGGATGCCGTTCATCGCCATGCTCGTTCTAGGTGGCACGTCGGCGGCGATCGAGGCAGCGCTCTTCTGGTTCGTCGGGCGGCTCGTCGATATCCTCGGCAGCATCACGCCGGGTGCCGGCTGGAGCGGTCTTCTCGCCGCCCATGGCGGCGAATTGTTCGGCATGCTCGCCCTCATCGGGCTGGTGCGCTTCATCATCGCCTTCCTGATCGCGCTCGTCGACCAGCAGGTGATCACGCCGGGTTTTTACAATCTCGCACGCTGGCAATCCTATCTCCACGTCTCCAGGCAGTCATTGTCGTTTTTCCAGAGCGATTTTTCCGGACGCATCGTCACCAAGGTCTGGTCGGCCGGGCAGGCCACCGGCGATCTCGTCACCTCGCTGATGGAAAGCGTCTGGTTCGTCGGCATCTATGCCGCAACGACGCTCGTGCTCGTCGCTCGGCTGGACTTTTCCCTTGCCGCCGTCGTGCTGTTCTGGCTTGGCGCCTTCAGCCTGCTTGCCCGCCACTTCGTCCCGCGGATCCGCCATCATTCCCGCGAAACGGCAGAAGCTGGATCGATGCTGAACGGCAGGATGGTCGATTCCTACAGCAACATGCAGACGCTGAAGCTGTTTGCACGCGACGAGGAGACCGACCGCTACATGCGGCAAGGCTTCGATATCTATCAGGATACGGTGCTGCGCTTCACGCGGTTCATCACCGGCGTCAGGGCCTCGATGGCGCTGCTCTCCGGCCTGATGATCGTAACGATGGCGGGGCTCTGCGTCGATCTCTGGCTGCGCGGCCTCATCAGCTCGGGTGCGGTGGCGTTTTCGCTGGCGCTGGTGCTCAGGCTGAATTTCCTGCTGGGAAGGCTGATGACGCAGTTCAACGGCATCATGCGCAACCTCGGCACCATTCAGAACGCCGCCGAGCTGATCTCCCAGCCTCTGGGGCTCGTCGATCGGGCGGATGCGAAGACCCTGGTGATCCGGCAGCCTGGAGTCCGCTTCGACAATGTTTCCTTCCGCTACGGCAAGGGCCACCAGCCGGTCGTGGAGAATTTCTCGCTGACCATCCGCCCGGGCGAAAAGGTCGGGATCGTCGGCCGTTCGGGCGCGGGTAAATCGACGCTGATGAACCTGCTGCTGCGCCTCTACGATATTCAGGACGGCCGTATTCTGATCGACGGCCAGGATATTGCAGCCGTGACGCAGGAATCCCTCAGGATGCAGATCGGCGTCGTCAGCCAGGATACCTCGCTGCTGCATCGTTCAGTGCGCGACAATATCCTGTTCGGGCGGCCCGATGCCGGCGAGGAGGGGCTGGTTGAGGCAGCCAGGCGCGCCGAAGCCATCGACTTCATCGAACGCCTGCAGGATCAGCAGGGCCGCAGAGGTTTCGATGCGCATGTCGGCGAACGCGGCGTCAAACTGTCAGGCGGGCAACGGCAGCGCATCGCCATTGCCCGCGTCATGCTGAAGGACGCCCCGATCCTCGTCCTCGACGAAGCGACATCGGCGCTCGATTCGGAAGTGGAAGAAGCGATCCAGTCCAATCTCCATCAGATCATGGAAGGCAAGACGGTGCTTGCGATCGCCCATCGGCTGTCGACGATTGCCGCGCTCGACCGGCTGATCGTCGTCGACCTCGGACGGATCATCGAGGAAGGCAGCCACGACGAATTGCTTCGCCACGGCGGGCTCTATGCCGAACTTTGGGCGCGCCAGTCCGGCGGCTTCCTTGCTACGGATGAGGATGTGGGCTCAAGGGTCGACGACGAATTCCGCCATGAGGCCAAAATGATTTGATCCGAAGCCGTTTTCGATGCGGCGGACCGATTTCAGCCGCAGCGGCGCCCGGGTAAAGATATGATCGATCGGAATACCGAAGGCGCCGGCGCGGATCGGCCATGTCGCGGGCTCCAGCGATGCCGTGCCCAAGCCTTGAGTGCGCATGAGATACTGCACGTCGGGCGCGAGAATCGACGTATTGAAATCACCGGCGAGAACGAGCGGTCCCGAAAGGGTAGGGATGATCTCCGCGAGATCCCAGATCTCCAGGCCGTGGAACTCGTCGTAATAAGGTTTGGTCAGGTGCGCGGCGAGGAAATTGACCTTCTGTCCATCGAAATCGATCGTCGAGATCGTCAGCCGGTTGCGCCAGAGCAGGCCGAGATTGCGGATGCGGGGTTCGATCAGCGGACGCTTCGACAGCACCAGCGTATCGCATTGCGCCATGCCGACGCCGCAGCCGATGTAATAGGGATAGATCTTCAACAATCGCGGCAGTTCCGACAGCAGCGGTTCTGCCTCCAGGATGTTGACGACGTCGGCGCCTGAGGCGATGACCATGTCGGCGATGTCAGGGCCGTTTGCGAAATTATCGTTCTCGATATTGAAGGACATCAGCCTGAATAGGGCCGGGCGGCTCTCCTCGACTGATGGTTCGACGAATTCGCGCATCATCACGATGCCATGGACTGCAAGAACCACCGATACCACAAGGGTCAGCAGGCCATACCAGTGCCGCTTGACGAGAAGGGCAGCGACCGAGGCCACCGCGCCGGCTGCCGCCAGATGAACCTGGAAGCTGTAAAAGAAGGACAACAGATAAAAATCGGTGACGTATCGCAGGGAGATGATGGCGAGAACAAGCGTCGTAAGGACGCTGAATACGCAAAAAATCGTGTCTCTCATCCGCTCCGGTCCGGCTCGATGGCGTGGTAGCGACTGCGCCTATCACGGCGGCTTTTTTGTTGCAATGCAACATAACGGCAAGCGCGTGTTTGCCTTAAAAAATTCATCCGAAATTTCCCGCGACATTGTGCCCTCATCCCCTTGCCAAGGCTGGACATAATTTGCGATCAAGCATAGAACGCGCCGGATTGCTGGGGAATCTATGGCCGAATTGTGTCTAGAGAGATTCGCCGGTAGAGGGGTAGGGCGGAATTCCGCGAAAATTGCGCAGAGGATGTTAGCCGTGAGCGAACACGAAACGACAAGCGAGGGCACGGGCGAACCCACTCGCCGTGATTTCCTTTATCTCACCACTGGTATGGCAGGCGCCGTCGGCGCCGTCGCGGTCGCTTGGCCGTTCATCGATCAGATGCGTCCTGACGCTTCGACGCTTGCTCTCGCCTCCATCGAAGTCGACGTTGCCAGCCTCGAGCCCGGCATGTCGCTGACGGTCAAGTGGCGCGGCAAGCCGATCTTCATCCGCAATCGCACGCCCGAGGAAGTGGAAGCGGCAAACGCCGTCCAGCTTGCTGATCTGAAGGACCCGATCGCGCGCAATGCAAACCTTCCTGTCGACGCTCAGGCAACGGGTGTTGACCGTTCGGGCGGCAAGGGCAAGGAAAACTGGATCGTCATGATCGGCACCTGCACCCATCTCGGCTGCGTCCCGCTCGGCCAGGCCGGCGAATACAATGGTTGGTTCTGTCCCTGCCATGGCTCGGTCTACGACACGGCCGGCCGCATTCGCAAAGGTCCTGCGCCCGAGAACCTAGCGATCCCGACCTTTTCATTTGTGTCCGATACCAAAATCAAGATCGGTTGAGGGGAGACTGATATATGAGTGGCCATTCCAGCTACGAGCCGTCAACCGGCCTCGAGAAATGGGTCGATGCGCGCCTTCCGCTGCCGCGCATGGTCTATGACAGCTTCATCGCCTACCCGGTTCCGCGTAACCTGAACTATGCCTATACCTTCGGCGCCATGCTCGCCGTCATGCTGGTGGTGCAGATCCTGACGGGCGTCACGCTCGCCATGCATTACGCGGCTGAATCGTCGGTCGCCTTCAACTCCGTTGAAAAGATCATGCGCGACGTCAACCAGGGCTGGCTGCTGCGCTATATGCATGCCAACGGCGCATCCTTCTTCTTCGTCGCGGTCTACCTGCACATTGCCCGCGGCCTCTACTACGGCTCCTACAAGGCGCCGCGAGAAATTCTCTGGATTCTCGGTGTGGTCATTTATCTCCTGATGATGGCGACTGGCTTCATGGGTTACGTTCTGCCCTGGGGCCAGATGTCCTTCTGGGGCGCGACCGTCATCACCGGCTTCTTCTCGGCCTTTCCCCTGATTGGCGAATGGTTGCAGCAGTTCCTACTCGGCGGCTTTGCGGTCGAACAGCCGACGCTGAACCGCTTTTTCTCACTCCACTACCTGCTGCCCTTCATGATCGCCGGCGTCGTCGTCCTGCACATCTGGGCGCTGCACGTCGTCGGCCAGACGAACCCGACGGGCGTCGAGGTCAAGACGAAGACGGACACGGTGCGCTTTACGCCCTATGCGACCATGAAGGATGCGCTCGGCGTATCGATCTTCCTTATGGTCTATGCCTATTTCGTCTTCTACATGCCGAACTTCCTCGGCCATGCCGACAACTACATCCCGGCCGACCCGTTGAAGACGCCGGCCCACATCGTTCCGGAATGGTACTTCCTGCCGTTCTACGCGATGCTGCGTTCGATCACCTTCAACATCGGCCCGATCGACTCCAAGCTCGGCGGCGTGCTCGTGATGTTCGGCGCGATCATCGTGCTCTTCTTCCTGCCCTGGCTCGATACCTCAAAGGTCCGTTCCGCCGTCTACCGCCCTTGGTACAAGCTGTTCTACTGGCTGTTCGTGATCAACGCGATCATCCTCGGCTGGCTCGGCTCGCAGCCGGCGGAAGGCTTGTTCACCACGATCTCGCAGATCTGCACACTCCTCTACTTCGCTTTCTTCCTGGTCGCGATGCCGGTTCTCGGCTTGGTGGAAACACCGCGCCGCATCCCGAACTCGATCACCGAAGCGGTGCTCGAAAAGCGCAACAAGACCGCAGCGGTCAAGGCATAAGCGAGCGACGGAAGGGAATAGAAATATGAAAACGCTTGTTACAAGCATTCTCTCGTTCGCATTCGCCGCCGGTCTCGGCAGTGCGGTGCTGGCCCAGGAGGCGACGCCCGGCAACGGTGCAGCTCCGGCCCATCACGCGGAAGGTGAGACGCCGCATTATCCGCTGAAGCATCCGAAGGAGGAGGAATGGTCTTTCGCCGGTCCGTTCGGCCATTACGACAAGGGCCAGCTCCAGCGCGGCCTCAAGGTCTACACGGAAGTCTGTGCAGCCTGTCATTCGATGAAGCTCGTGCCTTTCCGTACGCTCGACGAACTCGGCTATTCCGAGGCGCAGGTGAAGGCCTTCGCCGCGAATTACGAGGTCCAGGACGGTCCCGACGCCAGCGGCGAGATGTTTACCCGCAAGGCGGTTCCTTCCGATTACTTCCCGTCGCCTTTCCCCAATCCTGAAGCCGCGGCTGCTTCCAACAATGGCGCGGCTCCGCCCGACTTTTCGCTGATTGCCAAGGCCCGCGCGGTCGAGCGTGGCTTTCCGCAGTTCGTTTTCGACATTTTCACGCAGTATCAGGAAAGCGGCCCGGACTATATCCACGCGTTGCTGACCGGCTACGAAGAGCCGCCGGCCGGTTTCCACGTGCCGCAGGGTGGACATTATAACCCTTATTTCAATGCGGCCGCCGTCCTCGCCATGCCGAAGCCGCTCTCCGACGGGCAGGTGACCTATGACGACGGCGCGCCGGCGACGGTCGACCAGTATTCGAGGGATGTCTCCGCCTTCCTGATGTGGGCCGCCGAGCCGCACCTCGAGGCGCGCAAGCGCACCGGCTTCATGGTCATGATCTTCCTGGCGATCTTCACGGTGCTGATCTACCTGACGAAGCGTTCGATCTACGCCAATAAGGAACATTGAGCGGTTCCCGATCGACATTCAAAAGGCGGCCTCTGGCCGCCTTTTTTGTTGGTTCCGCCTCTGGCAATTGATAGGGTGCGGCCCAGTTTCATGCCCTCGCAGAATATGGACTTTCCATGAACAATACGACTTCGGAGCTCGCAGCCAGCATCCGCTCCATTCCCGACTATCCCAAGCCCGGTATCATCTTCCGCGACATCACCACGCTGCTTGGCAACCCTCGGGCTTTCCGCCGGGCGGTCGACGAACTCGTGCAGCCCTATGCCGGCACGAAGATCGACAAGATTGCCGGCATGGAGGCGCGCGGCTTCATTCTCGGCGGTGCGGTGGCGCACCAGCTTTCCTCAGGCTTCGTACCGATCCGCAAGAAAGGCAAGCTGCCGCACGAGACCGTGCGCATCGCCTACAGCCTGGAATATGGCGTCGACGAGATGGAGATGCATCGCGATGCTGTTCAGCCCGGCGAGAAGGTGATCCTGGTCGACGACCTGATCGCCACCGGCGGTACCGCGGTCGGCGCGACGAAGCTATTGCGCCAGATCGGTGCGGAAGTGGTCGGCGCCTGTTTCGTCATCGACCTGCCGGATCTTGGCGGCCGCAGGAAGCTGGAAGAGCTCGGCGTCGTCGTGCACACGCTGGTCGAATTCTCCGGCCACTGAGCCCTCATCCTCCCGCCTGCAGCGTCAGTCGAATTCGAGCACGCTGCTTTCAAAGCGGATAACGGCATCGCCGTTTTGATTGACGCCCTCGCAGAGGATGGTGTTGAGGTTCCATCCCGGCCGCGACGCAAGCGCCCGGCTGGAGAGGAAGGCGACGGAATAGCTGACGACGTCGCCTGCGAAGACCGGCCGCAGCCATTGCAGTTTCTGGAAACCGGGCGAAGGGCCGAGGTTCGGCGACGTCAGCCCCTTTTGCGCGAGTGCGGCGCTCTGCCTTTCCCAAAAGGCGAGGAATGTCCGCATCCACGCGGCGGTGGTGTGCCAGCCCGAGGCGCAGAGATCGCCGAAGAGGGTGTCTTTGGCGGCTTCTTTGTCGATGTGGAAACGCTGCGGATCGTAGCGCGTCGCGAAACGGATGATGTTTTCCTCGGTAAAAATGTAGCTGCCGATCTCAGCCTTCTCGCCAACCGCGTAAAGCTCGGACATTCTCATGCTGACGCCTCCGGGCTCATGCTGACGCCTCCGGGCTCATGCCGATATCCGCGGGACGGGCGCGCATGCCGAACATGACCGAATTCTCCGAGACGCAGACAAGTTCGCCGCGCTGGTTTTCCACCTCGTGGCGAAACTTGACGATGCCGATGCCGGGGCGCGATCGCATCGGCCGGGCTTCAAGCACGATCGAGTGGCCGGAGAGCGTGTCGCCGGCAAGCACCGGCTTTCGCCATTCCATCAGATCGACGCCCGGCGCACCCTCGCAGAGCGAATGCAGCACATAACTGTCGGCCATCATGCGCATGAACATCGAAGAGGTATGCCAGCCGGAGGCGGCAAGGCCGCCGAGAATGCTGGCGCGGCCGGCAGCCTCATCGAGATGCATCGGTTGCGGGTCGAATTCGCTTGCGAACTCAATGATTTCCTCGGTGGTCACCGGCTTCGGACCAAGCGCGAAGCGGCGGCCGGGCTGGAAATCCTCGAAGGAAAGCTTTTCTGCCGACATTCGCTCCTCCCGCCATATGCAGCGCACAATGCTTACAATAGCATCCGCGCGGGCTCAATGATTCCGGGGAGATAAACCGGCATGACTGAACTAAGGTCGATACTCGACGAGGCCGTGCGCCAGGAGCTGATTTCGGCGGAGGCGGGCGGGCGTCTTTTGCCGTTCCTGACGGAGCGCGGGGTCGCCGTCATCGGGGGTGGGGTCGCTGAGGCACAGGCGGCAATGGAAGCGGAGGGGCAGGCCTGGTCGGATACCGAGACGCCACGCTTCGTGCGTGGCTTCCACGACGTGCTGATCACCATCGGCGTGGTGGTGGCGCTCGGCGGCCTCTGGGGGCTTGCCGCACTTTATGCCGTGCTGCCTGCGATCATCGTGCTTTCGGAAATCCTGGTGCGCCGCCAGCGGCTCGCTTTGCCGGCCGTCAGCCTGACGATTGCGCTGTGCTGCTGGACATTCCTGCTGATGTCCTTCTTCATCAAGCCGGGAACATCAGCCTTCAATGGTATCGGGGCGGAGGCGACGCAGTTCGTCGCCGGCTTCCCGATCGTTCTCGGCCTCTATTATGCCCGGTATCGCGTGCCTCTGTCGCTGGCGCTCTGCATCGCCTCGGCCCTTGCGCTGGTGCTCACCCTGCTATTGCGCCTCATGCAATGGGCGAGCGGCGATCCGCAATTCTTCTCTAACCATCCCCTCCTGCTCGCGGTGGCCTTCCTCGTTTGCGCGCTCGGGCTGTTTGCAACGGCGCTCTATTTCGACCTCGGCGATCGGTTGCGACGGACGACACGCTCCGACATTGCCTTCTGGCTTCACCTCGGCGCGGCACCGGCTCTGCTCTTCAGCGTAAGGCTGCTGATGTCGTTCGACGGCAATTTGCTCGATGTTGCCCAGGCGGTGTCGATCAAGACGCCTATCATTGTTATCGGCGTGGCGGTGTTGATGCTGATCGGCCTTGTCATCGATCGGCGCGCCTTCGTCACGTCAGGCCTGCTGTCGCTCGGTTTTGCGATCTACGGCATTTTCCGGCAGGGGAGTGCGACGGTTGACACCTATATCTTCACGACGCTGATCGTCGTCGGAGCGATCGTGCTCATCATTGGAACAGGCTGGATGCCGCTGCGCCGCATCGTGCTGCGGGCGCTGCCGGCCGCCATTTCGCAAAGACTGCCGCCTGCCGTCTTAGGGGCAACTCGGTAAATCTTACGATTTCGCCCAAACCGCTGAGCGATTTGGGCGAAATGAATAGATCGGGATAGCGGCAGTTTCCGTTCAGGTGTTGAAGCGGAAGTGGATGACGTCGCCGTCCTGGACGACGTATTCCTTGCCTTCGTCGCGCGCCTTGCCGGCATCCTTGGCGCCGACTTCACCGTTGTATTTGATGTAGTCGTCATAGGCGATGGTGTTGGCGCGGATGAAGCCGCGCTCGAAATCCGAATGGATGACGCCGGCGGCCTGCGGCGCCTTGGTGCCGCGCTCGATCGTCCAGGCGCGCGTTTCCTTCGGGCCGACGGTAAAATAGGTGATGAGGTGGAGCAGCTTGTAGCCGGCGCGGATCAGCCGGTCGAGGCCCGCCTCGTCAAGGTCGAGGGCGGAGAGGAATTCCTTGGCTTCCTCGTCGGGAAGCTGGGCGACCTCAGACTCGATCGCCGCCGAGATGACGACGGTTTCGGCACCCTGTTCCTTCGCCATGATGGCAACGGCCTCGGTGAATTCGTTGCCGGTCGAAGCATCGCCTTCGGCGACGTTGCAGACGTAGAGCACCGGATGCGAGGTCAGAAGGTTGAGGCTCTTGAGGATGACGATTTCTTCCGCATCGAGCGTCGACAGCAGCGTGCGCACCGGCTTGCCTTCGTTGAGCAGCTTCAGCGAGGCTTCCATGATCGGCAGCATCGCCACCGAATCCTTGTCCTTGCTGGTGGCGCGCTTGCGAGTCTGCTCGGTGCGGCGCTCCAGGCTTTCGAGGTCGGCAAGCATCAGCTCGGTCTCGATCGTCTCGGCATCGGCGACCGGGTTGATGCGGCCCTCGACATGAGTGATGTCGCTGTCTTCGAAGCAGCGGAGCACATGGACGATGGCGTCGACCTCGCGGATATTGGCGAGGAACTGGTTGCCGAGGCCTTCGCCCTTCGAGGCGCCGCGCACCAGGCCGGCGATATCGACGAAGGAAATGCGGGTCGGGATCAGTTCTTTCGACTTGGCGATGTCGGCAAGCTTGCGCATGCGCGGATCGGGAACGGCGACTTCGCCGGTGTTCGGCTCGATGGTGCAGAAGGGATAGTTCGCCGCCTGTGCCGCCGCCGTCTTGGTGAGCGCGTTGAAGAGGGTCGATTTGCCGACATTCGGCAGCCCGACGATACCGCATTTGAAGCCCATGGCTTGATCCATATCTATTGGTAACTTTGCCCTGCCTATGCGGGAATGGCCGCCCTGGGTCAAGGGTTCGCAACATGAATTGAAAAAGCTGAGGCGCTTGGCTTGAAGGTAAGGCGGTTTAGCCTTACTTTTGGAGCAAAGGATACCATTAGCATGGCAACTCTGACTGTGACGGCAAAGGGGCAGGTTACCCTGAAAAAGGAGGTGCTTCAGCATCTCGGGGTCAGGCCTGGCGACAAGATTGATGTCGATCTCCTGCCTGGCGGCAAACTCGAGGTCATTGCTGTTGAGAGGCGGCCGGTCGCCGGCTCGGTGGAAAGCTTCTTCGGGAGTTTGGAGAACAAGGAGAATATTCATGCGACGCTCGAAGAGATCGATGAGGCCATAAAGGCGGGCTGGGCAGGCGAGGTCGGCGTCGACAATGATCGTTGATACGAATGTGCTCGTACGTTCGGCCGTGCATGACGATCCGAAGCAAACTGAGCGTGCAAGGACGTTCATGCGCGAGGCCGAACGCCTGTTCATTTCCAATCTGACGTTTTGCGAATTCGTCTGGGTCGCCAGCCGGGTCTATCGCAAGAGCGCTTCAGAGATATCAGCGGCCATCCGGCTGCTGATATCGGACAGGAAGGTTGTCTACGACAGAGTTGCCGTCGAAGCCGGATTATCCTTTCTCGATGCTGGCGGGGACTTCGCCGATGGCATCATCGTCTTCGAAGGTCGCAGGCTTGGCGGCGAAACATTCGTGACATTCGACAAGAAGGCTGCCGCAATCCTGGAAAAAGCCGGCCAGAATTGCCTCCTGCTCTCCGCGGAATAACACTCCGTCATTGAACTGCCGTGCTTACGGTGCAATATATTGGTGGCGGACGTTTTCTCCGCCTTTTCCATGTCATCAACGGGTGGATTTTTCCGATGAGTGACAATGACATTGCCCTGAAACCGAAGGCCAAAGTGAAGCTCAAGCTGGACAAGCCGAAGCTCTACAAGGTCATTCTCGTCAATGACGATTATACGCCGCGCGAATTGGTGATCATGATCCTGAAGGCCGTCTTCCGCATGAGCGAGGAGACCGGCTACCGGGTGATGATGACGGCGCACAAGCTCGGTTCCTGCGTGGTCGTGGTCTGCGTCAGGGACATCGCCGAGACCAAGGCCAAGGAAGGCATCGACCTTGCCAAGGGCATGGGCTTTCCGCTGATGTTCACTACCGAACCGGAGGAATAGGCGTTTTCCGAGGGACGCCCCGAATATGGAGTCAGGGCCGGCGGATCTGATAGCCGGCCTTGTCCTGCACGAAACCGCAATTCTCATAGAAGCGCAACGTTGCTGGATCCTTGGAGCCGGTAAGCAGCATCACCTTGTAGCATCCGTCGTTCCAGGCGTCTGTGACCGCGTGGCCGATGACGGTGCGGGCATAACCGCGCTTGCGATGATCGGCATGGGTGACGACGTTTTCGATGAACGCATAGGGCGCGCCGTTCCGTGTCAGGTTCGGCACGACGACGCTTGTGACGGTGGCGACGGCGACCTCACCCGCAAAACCGATGAAGACGGTCATGCCGGGCTGGGCCAGGATGGCGGAAAAGCATTCTTCGGCAATGGCCTCGTCAAGAACCGGATCGGTGGGATTCAGGTGACGGTAAAGCGTCATGAGACCGGCGAGATCGCCGCGGGCAGCCGGGCGGATGATGACGTCTTGATCCGGCATCGGTCTCAATCGCCCTTTTTGCCGAACATCTTTTTCAGCATGTCGGCCATCGGGCCGGTGGCCGGCAACTTCGGCTGGTTGTGGTTGCGGGCCTGATGGATATGCGACTGGCCGGCCGGCTTCTTCTCGGCGTCCTTCTTTTCCTTCGCTGGCTTCTCCTCCTCGGCCTTGCCGCCGAGCGCCAGCGCGATCTTGTTCATCAGCTGCGAATCCTCGTTTCGCACCAGCATGTCGGCATTGTCGGCGAGCGTGTCGAGAAGCGGCTCCAGCCAGGCCTTGTCGGCCTTGGCGAAATCGCCGAGTACATGGTTCTGCACCATTTCCTTGATGCCGGGATGGCCGATGCCGAGGCGCAGCCGCCGGTATTCCCTGCCGCAATGCGCATCGAGTGACTTGATGCCATTGTGGCCGTTGTGGCCGCCGCCGGTCTTCAGCCGCGCCTTGCCCTGGGGAAGGTCGAGCTCGTCATAGATCGCGACAAGATCGGCGGGCTGGAGCTTGTAGAAGCGCATCGCCTCGCCGACGGACTCGCCGGAAAGGTTCATGAAGGTCTGCGGCTTCATCAGCAGCACCTTCTCGCCGCCGACCTCGCCCTCGGCGATCTCGGCCCTGAACTTCTTCGACCAGGACGAAAAGCTGTGGCGCCGATGGATGGCGTCGACGGCCATGAAGCCGATATTGTGGCGGCTGCCGGCATATTTGCCGCCGGGATTGCCGAGACCCGCGATGATCAGCATGGCCTGTTTTTCCTCGCTAAAGCATGTCGCGCAAAAGTGTGCAGCGGTTTTGCGACAACCACATGCGTAAAAACAAAGACCTAAAGCGCGACAAGCGAATCTGAAAGATCGCGACGCGCTTTAGAACTTCCTGCCGTTCACCACCGCGAAATGAAAGCAAAGTCAAGCGGAAAGGGCAGTTGTCTTCGGAGTCATTCCGACAGGTTCATGCCGTACTTCAGGAAGATCTGCTTCTGGTCGCCATCGGCGATCAGCTTGTCGAGAGCAGCCTGCATCCTGGCGAGCAGATCGTCCGGAAAGTTCTTCTCGCAGGCAATGCCCATTGGCTGGGCGGAGAGCACGGTCACCAATTCCACCGGCTGGCCGGCCTTCAGTTTTTCGAAATAGAGTTCGGAGATCGGCATCATGTCGATGCGCCCGCCAAGCAGCTTGCGCAGCGTCGCATTGAAGTCGCTGGCGACATCGAGCTTGGTGAAACCCTTCTCCTTCAGGATCGTCTCGGTGTAATCCTCGCGCTGCGTGCCGACCGTATATTTCTTCGCCTCGTCCAGATTGCCGACGGTGACGCCCGAGCCCTTGCGGGTGATCAGGATGTTGCGATCGATGAGCAGCGGTTCGACCCATTTGAACAACGGGTCGCGTGCGCCGTTGTGGGCGGTCGCAAAGACACAAGTCATCGGCGCCGTGCGGGCAAGGCTAAAAGCGCGCGCCCAGGGCATGATCTCGATCGTGTAGTCGACGCCGATCGCGGCCATCACCTTTTCGACCTGCTCGACGGTCGCGCCCTTGATCTCCTTGCCTTCGCGATAGTTGAAGGGGGCATAGTCCTCGGTCGTGAACGTCACCGTTTGCGCATGGGCGGTGCAGGGCAGCGCCAGGCATGCGAGAAGCAGGAGCTTTTTCATCCGTATTATCTCCTTGGTTCTTCGTTCATGAGGCGCGTGCGACGGCCGATTGCGAGGCCGTCAGTTCCTCGATCAGCGTGGCTGCGTGCTGCGGACGATGGAAGAGATAGCCCTGGCCGTAGTCAAGCCCCATCTGGTGGAGGGTGCGGCATTCCTCTTCGGTCTCGATGCCCTCGGCAATGACGGTGCAGTTCATCTTGTGGGAAAGCGTAGTGATGCCTTCGATCAGCATGCGGCTCTTCTGGCGCACGTCGTCGTCGCCGTCGTTGATCGCGCGGGTGAAGGACTGGTCGATCTTGATGATGTCGACGGGGAAGCGGTTGAGGTAACTCAGCGACGAATAGCCGGTGCCGAAATCGTCAAGCGCGATGCGGCAGCCGAAACGACGAAGCTCCGTGACGATCAAGCGGATCTGTGGGTTGTCGTGCATCAGCACGGCTTCGGTGATTTCGACGACAATGCGCTCGGGGCGGATGCCGTGGCGGCCGACGATGGCGGCAAGACGGGCCGGCAGCGCCGGCTCGAACTGCAGCGGCGAGAAGTTGATGGCGAGATAGGTATCCTGCATGCCTGATATGCGGGAAATCTTCGCGAGGTTGGCGATCGCCTTTTCCATGATGACGTTGCCGACGCGGACGATCTTTGCCGTTTCCTCGGCGACGCTGATGATCTCGGCCGGCGGCATCAAGCCCTTCTGCGGATGGTTGAGGCGCATCAGCGCCTCGAAACCGGCAATGCCGCGGCCGTTCAGGGTGACGATCGGCTGCAGGAAGGCTTCGAACCAGTTGTCGACGAGGCCGGCTTCGATATTGGCCTCGATTTCGGCGCGGCTGCGAGCGCGGTCGAGCATAGCATTGTCGAAGAGTTGGGCGCCGTTCTTGCCGTCGCGTTTCTTGGCATACATCGCCATGTCGGATTTTTGCAGCAGCTCGGCTGCGGTTTCGGCATGATGCGGATAGATGGCGATGCCGACGGAAGCGCTCAGATGCATGTCGGGGGAGAATGGCGTTTCGAAGATCGAGGCGATCTGCTCGCACATCACCTTGGCGCGGTTTTCGGCGTCCTTGGCCGGCAGCAGGATGGCAAATTCGTCGCCGCCGAGACGGGCCGCCTCGTCGGAGGGGGCAAGATGGGTCTTCAGGCGCTCGACGAGCTCGACCAGTGCCATGTCACCGGCGGCATGGCCCATATTGTCGTTGATCCACTTGAAACGGTCGAGATCGACGAAGAGACAGGCGAGTTCCTGGCCGGCGGCGTCGGCGGCGGCAATCTTGTTGTCGAGGACGGCTTCGAAGCCCTGGCGGTTGAGAAGCCCGGTCAGGTGATCGGTGATTGCCTGGCGGTGGTTGCGGTCCTCGGAGGCCTTGAGTTCGGTCACATCGGTCATGACCGACAGCGAGAGGCGGTCCTGAGCGCCAGCTCCCGCCTCCGATTCCATGATGAGGACGTCCATGGTGCGGCCATCCAGGCAAACGAACTTGACGGTGACGGTCATGCCGCTTTCGGCTTGGCGGCGCTTGACGAATTTGTCGCGGGTCGCAGGGGTGACGAGATTGGCGAAGTTGCGGCCGATGACGGCGGCGCGGTTATAACCTGTGGCAAGCAGCCAATAATCGCTGACGGCGGTGATGCGGTCTTCCTCGTCGAGCGAGAAAAGCATGGCGGGTGTCAGATTGTAGATGTCGGTGGCGCGGCGGTGGGCGAGCTTCAGCTCCTTTTCCTCGCTTTCGAGCTTGGTCTGCATCTCGTTGAAGCTATGGGCAAGCCGTCCCATCTCGTCGTTCGACTGCCAGTCGACATGATGGCGGGAGCCCAGCTGGCGGGTGGCCTCGATTGCCGCCGTCAGCCGCATCAGCGGCTGGATGACGAAGAAGCGATTGCCGATCAGCGCCGTGCCGAAAACGGTCAGCACCGCGAAGATGAAGATCGAGATGAAGACGACCTCTTCCTGCTTCAGGCCGGAAAACAGGCCGAGCGCAGGATAATAGACGCTGATGCTGCCGAGGTTCTTCGGGCCGTCGACGGTGTTGTAGATGATGGCGCGTGACACCTGCACGAGCTTGCCGTCGAAGGAGCGCGGAATGGTGGACTGGCTGACGTCGAGCTGGCCTGACTGGTCACGCACTTCGACCCTGACGATGGCACCCTGGGAAACGACCGTCGCGCTGATCTGGGTGACGCTGTCCTCATCGAGGTCCCACAGGGGTTTGGCCAGCGCCTGGGCATTGGCGACAAGAAGAACGGAGATATGGTCGCGTATTTCCTTGTCGGCCCGCTCGGAGGAAAGAAAAAGGAAGAGAACAAACAGCGGAGCGACAAAAACAAGCAGCGCTCCACAAACTATCGCAAAAAATCTGTTCTCAACGGAATTGCTCATGGTTCCGTCTACTCCCCAGGCCGGCCATATTTGCTGTCGTGCGTTGAGGCGGGCTTCTTCGCAACTGACGGAGCATGCTTTCACGAATTTGTTAAATGTTGCTGAAACGGGGCGTTTCCGGGCAATGAAAAGCCCGCTTTCCAGGGGAAAGCGGGCCATATGCTTTACAAATTGGTCGAAGCGATCAGGCTTCGGCTTCGCCTTCCGCGGCGCTCTCGTCGATGCCGGCAGCCGGAGCGATAATCGTCGCGATCGTGAAGTCGCGGTCGATGACCGGGGTGACGCCCTTCGGCAGGGTGACTTCCGCGATATGGATGCTGTCGCCGATCTTCTTGCCGCTGAGGTCAATGTTGAAGAATTCAGGGATCGCATCGGCCGGGCAATGAACTTCGACTTCATGGCGAACGATGTTCAGAACGCCACCGACCTTGAGGCCCGGGGACTTCTCTTCGTTGATGAAGTGAACGGGGATTTCGACGGTCACCTGGGTGTTGCCGGAGACGCGCAGGAAATCGACATGCATCGTGAAGTCACGGACCGGATCGAGCTGGTAGTCCTTCGGCAGAACCTTGTGCTTCTTGCCGTCGACGTCGATCGTCGCCACGGTGGTCATGAAACCACCGGCGTGAATGCGCTTCGTCACCTCATTGGTGTTGAGAGCGATGGCAATGGGGGCCTGCTTGTCACCATAGATGACAGCGGGAATCAAACCGTTGCGGCGAAGTTCACGGGCGGACCCCTTACCAACCCGTTCGCGCGCCTCGGCCTTGAGCTCGTAAGTTTCCTGGCTCATGGCTATTCCTTTCGAGGTTATTTGGAGAGTTCGGCGGCGGGCTAATGCCTTGCTCCGACGAACCGGAGGCGGTATGACCCGACCTCATCCGCGTTGCCTCCAAGGGTGTCTACACGGACCGGTGGCCTATATTATAAGTCGATCGGAAACGCAAGTTGCGGATTGGGGCTGTTTTCCGGTGATATCCACGCTTCGACAAGCTGAAACCGCAGTCGAGCATCGCGTCGATCGTCAACGGTGATCTGAGTGCTGCATACGAGGAGGCAATGTTCTCGTCCGTCCGAAATACGCGGCCGTATGAACGGCAAAATTGCCATTCTCTGCCACGGCTGAGGTTGACATCGGCGCGCTACGCATCTTTGGATGGCCGCATTCAAAAAGGCGGCTGAGGAGAAATCGGACTATGCGTCTCAAACTTGTCACGGCAACGAGCTTGCTGGCACTTTGCCTTGTCACCACGGCTCAGGGTGTCGAGATCAATCAGGATGGCGCCAATGCGGTCAAGGACACGCTGACGAAGCTGCTTCCCGAGGATCTGGCGAAGAGCGGCCTGATCACGGTCAATCCGGCGGGCGCGCGATACGAGATCATCTACGATCTGGCGAAGCTGCTTGCCAAGGCCGATCCGGCGACATTCGCGATCAACGGGCTGACGCCGTTCTCGATGTTCGCCACGCCGCTCGACAGCGGGCTCTGGAACATCGAGGGTGACAACAACCTCAACGTTTCCGGCCATTTCAATGGCCCCGACCAGAAGCCGACGGATTTTTCCTACTCCATCGCTTCGCTTGTCTACACCGGCGTCTTCGATCCGGCGATCAGCTATCTGCGCTCCGGCACCTTCACCGGCAAGGACATCAAGGTCACCAGCAAGTCCGACACGGAGGAAGTCCATGCCAGCATCGCCGCGATCGACCAGAAGCTGAGTTCGACGGACAGCACAGGCGGCAACGGGCGTATCGATTTTGCGGGCAGCGGCTCGATGTCGACTTTCGTCGAGCAGGTTTCCGGCCTGCAAATGCCGCCCGTTGAAATCCGTGCCGATTCGATCGATTTCGATGCCAAGGTGAACGGCCTGCCGGCCAAGCAAATCCGCGAAATCGTCCTTTTCGTTCTCGACCATCTCGAGGAGAAGGAACTAAGCCCGGAGAATAGCGACAAGATAAAGGGAATGCTCAAGCAAGCCTTCCCGATTCTTGCCTCGTTCAGCGAGACGATCGGGGTCAATAATCTGACCATCAGCAGCCAGATGGGCAATGGCGGCGTCAAGGCATTCGGTTACAATGTAGCTGTCGACGGGCCGAGCGACGCCATGCGTTTCGGCTTCGGCATCAATGCGCAGGATATCAGCCTCGACAGCCCGCTGATGCCGGCAAGCTATTCGCCTTTCGTGCCGGCCAGCTTCGAGCTGCAACTCGCCATGCCGAATCTGGATTTCGCCACTTTTGGCGACGCCCTCATGGCGATGGATTTCAATGACAAGGCTCCGGAGACGAGCGGCGAGGAGATGAGCAAGAAGCTCTTCCCTGATGGCCGGCTCACCGTCGAGTTTCCGAAGGTCAGCGCCAAGTCCGATGTTTACGACATCGACATGACCGGCAAGATCGAGGGGCGGGTCGACACCGAAAAGGACTATTCGATGGAGGCGACGATCCTTGCCCGCGATCTCGACAAGACGATTGCCGCGGTTCAGGAGCTTGCCAAGACGGATCCCGATCTCAACCAGGTTTCCTTCGGCATCATGATGGTGAAGGGTTTCGCCAAGACCGATGCAGATGGCCGCTCGCGCTGGGACATCAGCGTCAGCCGCGACGGCGCAATCGCCGTCAACGGGCAGGTGGTCAAGGGGCCGGATGGTCCGGATCAGGATCAAGGGCTGGAGTCAGACCAGGAGCAGGAACCGGACCAGGGCCAGGACGCGGTACCTGCGCCGCCGCAGCAGCCTTGAGCGTTATCAATTGGGATCAGAAATGAAAGGAAGCCGGCCTTGTGCCGGCTTTTTTGCGCTCAACGATCGCAACGGCGGTTCATTCCGGGCCTTTCGTTGTTACCGAACGCGGCTCGGCGACAATCAACGGCCAGCAATTCATGCGGCTCGGAGAGCATGCCCGGTAATAGCTTGGTCCATCTGATGCAGAAATTGAAAGAGCCGGTCGAATGCCGGCTCTCTTTAATCGAACAGGCTGGAGACGGACTCTTCCTGAGCCGTTCGGCTGATGGCTTCGCCGATCAGAGGGGCCGTGGTCACAATGCGGATATTGTGCGCGGAGAGAACCGCCGTGGTCGGCTGGATCGAATCCGTGATGACGAGTTCGCGGAGCTTCGAGGAAGTGACGCGGGTGACTGCGCCGCCCGAGAGAACGCCGTGGGTGATATAGGCGGTGACGCTGGATGCGCCCTTGGCCAGCATCGCGTCGGCCGCGTTGCAGAGCGTGCCGCCGGAATCGACGATGTCGTCGATCAGCAGGCAGTCCTTGCCGCCGATGTCGCCGATGATGTTCATGACTTCGGATTCACCCGGCCGCTCGCGACGCTTGTCGACGATGGCCAGAAGACAGTCCAGCCGCTTGGCAAGCGCGCGGGCACGCACCACACCACCGACGTCGGGCGAGACGACCACGACGTTGCTGAGGTCATAATGGCTCTTGATGTCGCGCGTCAGCACGGGCATGGCGAAGAGATTGTCGGTCGGAATATCGAAGAAGCCTTGGATCTGCCCGGCATGGAGATCGAGCGTCATGACACGGTCGGCGCCCGCTTCGGTAATCAGGTTTGCGACCAGCTTGGCGGAGATCGGTGTGCGACCGGAGGCACGGCGGTCCTGGCGGGCATAACCGAAATAGGGAAGGACGGCGGTGATGCGGCGGGCTGACGAACGACGCATCGCGTCGATCATGATCAGCAGTTCCATCAGGTGGTCGTTTGCGGGAAAAGCGGTGGGCTGTACAAGGAAAACGTCCTCGCCGCGCACATTTTCCTGGATTTCCACGAAGATTTCCTGATCGGCAAACCTTCGAACACTGGCTTTCCCCAAGGGAACATTGAGATAGTTGCAGATCGCTTCGGCGAGTTGCCGGTTCGAATTGCCCGCGAAAACCTTCATTTTGGTCCGCCTGTTACGCGCTGATAGCCGCGCTTTTTAGTCAGCTTCCCCGTGAATGCAAGGGCAAAGGCGCCACAGGCTTCCATATTTGCAAAAAGTTTGTGACTAACCGCCCCGCGCCTGCCGCCAGGAAGAGAATTCCGCGATGGTTTTCGAGGCGATCTGCTGCATCACCGAAGCCGGAACGCCCGCCCAGGGATCGGCCGCGGCCGTCGGCACGCTTTCCTGTCCCTGGATGCGGTGCAGGCGGCCGCCGCCGCTGTCGAGAATGTCCCAGACATAGACCACGGTGACCTTGCCGTCGTCGCTGAAGGCGGAAAGATAGCCTTTGAGGATATAATCGCTGCTCGCGTCGTTCGAACTCTTGATGGAAAGGCCGTGCGCGCGCGCCTCGGCGCCGAGCTGGCGCGAGAGCGGTGTCACGGCCTGCACCGGTGCGCCGATGATCGGCAGGAAGCGCACGGTATTGCCGCGGGCGGAGGAGGAACTGGGGAGGGCGGCGGTCTGCTGCGGCTGTTGCGCCTCGGCCGATGGAGCCGGCTGTGCGGGAAGTCCACCACTGGCCGCCGGCGGGGGCAGCGATTGTCCGTCGATCGGAGCTGATGCGGCCGGTGAGGAGCCGCTTCTCGACAGGGCGTCTGCCTGTTCCTGCATCGTCGTCGGCGCCGCGCCGGTGCCGGGTCGATAGGCCCGCTGCGACTGATCATAGGCTGGATGGTAGCCGCCCTGCTGCGAGCTTCCCGAGAAACTCGGTTGGCGGGTGCCCGCCAAGCGCTCGGCTTCGCTCTGCGTCACCGGGCTCGACGGGGCTCCCCCGGAGGAATTGCCGATATCGACCTGCGGCGTCAGCGCATCGGTCGTGTTGCAGGCTGTCAATAGAGCCATGACGAACAGGAGCGTGGGCACAATCGCAGCTCGCGTCATCCCTTGGTCTGTCCTTCCCGCAATCGCAATCAGCCCCACCCGAATTTATGCGGGTGGGGACGGTCGTCTGTCAATTCCGGATTCTCACCGGTCAGAGCCCGATGAAATCGAGCGGATGGCGGGATAGCGCGCGCGGCGCATCCGCAGTCGTCAAATAGGTCTGGCCGAGTGTCATCGCCGTGCCCGTATCTGAATCGGCGATGATCATGTGCACGAAGAGCGACATGTTCGGCTCGATCGGCTGCGGATTGCCGACATGGAACATCTGATGCTCCATCCAGGAGGGGGAGAAGCGGGCGCCGAGCGAATAACCGCAGGCATTCAGCCGGTGGCGAGCCAGGCCGCGCTCGTCGATGATCCTGGCATGCATGTCGAAGACATCGCCAAAGGTCTGGCCGGGCTTGAGGACGGTCTCGATCGCCTCGATGGTTTCACGGCAGGCGTTGTAAAGCTCGCGGTGGCGATGCGTCGGCTCACCAATGACGATCGTCCGCATCATGGCGGCATGGTAATGCGCATAGGCGCCGGCCCATTCGAGCGTCAGCTGGTCGTTGGCGTCGAGCTTGCGGCGGCCGGCCTTGTAGCGGCAAAGCAGAGCGTCGGCGCCGGAGCCGATGATGAACTCGTTGGCGGGGTAGTCGCCGCCGCCGGAAAAGATCGCGCCCTGCATGGCGGCGAGGATATCGGCCTCGTCGGCGCCGGGTTTTGTCAGCCGGATCGCAGCATCGAGCGCATCGTCGGCGAGAACGGCGGCGCGCTCGACATAGGCGACCTCCGTCGGGCTCTTGATCAGGCGCAGGCGGCTGACGAGGTAGGAGGCGTCGACGATCTGGCCGAAGGTGGTCAATTGCGCGTCGAGCAGCCGGGCGACGCGGCCGGTCATGCCGTGCGTGTCATATTCGACGCCGATGCGGGCGCCGAGCAGGTCCATCTCTACCAGCAGGTTCTTCAGGTCGAGCGTCGGGTCGGCATTGACCCGGTCGACCCAGATATGGATGTCCTCGAGGATCGAGGTATGCCTGGCCTGGCGAAGATCGGCCGAGCGGGTGATCAGCGCCATGGTGCCGTCGCTCTTGACGACCAGCGTCTGGAAGAAGCAATAGCCGAAGGTGTCGTAGCCGGTCAGCCAGTACATGCTTTCCTGGGCGAAGAGCAGCAAGGCGTCGAGCTTTTCTTCCTTCATCTTCTCGGTGAGGCGTGCAAGCCGGCTTGCGAATTCGGCCTTTTCGAAGTGCAGTGCCATTCTGCTCAAGTCTCCCTGATTGATATCGCGGAAATCTGGCGGCCGTAATCCGGCTCCTTGCGATGTGTCGTCCTGCGGTAGGAAAAGAAGCGCTCGTTGTCGGGATAGGTGCAGAGGCCGAGGCTTTCGGCACGCACGCCGGCTTTCGTCAACCGGTCGACCGTCAGCGCCGGCAGGTCGAACATGGCGTGGCCGGGCGTTGCGGAAGGCACGAAAAAGCGCTCGTCCTCCGGGTTTTCGGCGACGAAACGCTCGACGAACTCAGGGCCGACCTCATAACTTGCCTGGCTAATCGAGGGGCCGAGGCAAGCGACGATGCGAGCCCGGTCCGCACCAAGCGCCTCCATGGATGCGATGGTGTTTTCGAGCACGCCCGTCAGCGCGCCCTTCCAGCCGGCGTGGGCGGCGCCGATGACGCGATTGTCGGGGTCGGCAAACAGGATGGGTCCGCAATCGGCGGCGAGCACGCCAAGCGCAATGCCAGGGGTGCGCGTTACCATCGCATCCGCGTCGGGGCGGGCGCCGTCATAATCTGCACCGACCACCACGACATCGGGGGAATGGACCTGATGCACGGTTGCCAGCCGCTCGACCGGCAAGCCGAACCAGGCGGCGACGCGACGGCGGTTTTCCAGGACCTTGTCGCGTTCGTCGCTGGAGCCGAGGCCGACATTGAGGCCGCGATACAGCCCTTCGGAAACGCCGCCGGCCCGAGTGAAATAACCGTGCCGGATCGTGGCGCCCGCTGCTTCGTTCAGCAGCGCGCTTTCGATCGGTGCGGGAGAGGCCGCGTCCTGCATCTGTGATTCCGGGGTTTTCGAGGAGTTTGTTATTATCCCAAGCGCATCGCATATGCGGCGCGCTTCAAGTTCTTGTTTCGGGCGGATGTTGAACCAGCCGCGTGCGCCCTGTCAATCCACCGGACGAAAGGGCATGAGATCGAGGGCGGGATAGGAGACCGCCATCACCTTGAAGAGTTCGCCCATCCGGCCTTCACCGGCGCCGGCGAGCCTTTCGACCGCCGCCTGGATGACCTGCTGGGTTTGCGGCTCGCGATCGCGGCCGAGGGCGGCGGCACGTTCGAGGATGCCGAGGCCGCTCAGAAAATCACCCTGATGCAGGGCGCCGTTCAGATGCAGCCCGGCCGCAAGCGCCGTTTCGGCGAGCTGCTGGAAGTCGACATGGCTCGTCAGATCGGCTTCGCCTGGATGGGCGAGCGGCGGGTCGAATTCATGCATGCGCACGGCCTGCAGCGTATCGCCGAAGCCGGTGACGAGATGGCCGTAGTCGATCGCAAGCGCCGTGCCGCCGAAGGCGCGCAGCCGCTCGCAGATCGCCATCATCACCGCCTGGCGGGCAGGCGAGATCTCGAAGAGGGTGCCGACCGGTACGTTCTGCACCGGTTCGGGCAGCAAAGTGGGATCGAGGCCGGCGACGCCGGCGGCGAAAGTCAGCTCGCCATCGGCATCGATGCCGACCATGCGCTCACGGAAACCCGTCGGCATGCGGACGAACTGGCGGATCGGGATGGCGTCGAACAACTCATTGGCGGCAATCAACGTGAAGCCGGGCGGTACTTCGTCGAAGCCATCGTGCCAGGTGATCTTCTCGCCATAAGGCTCGAGCGTCTGGCTCTGGACGTCGCGCAGGCGCTCGCTGGTTTCGACGAGATGCACGGTCATGGCGTCGAAAAGCGATGGAGCGATGCGGGAGATGACGCGCAGCATGTCTGATATCATGGTGCCACGGCCGGGGCCGATTTCGACGAGGCGGACGTCAGTCGGTGTCCCATGGCGCTGCCACGCATGGACGATGAACACGCCGATCATCTCGCCGAAGATCTGGCTGACCTCGGGCGCGGTGACGAAATCACCGGAACGGCCGAAGGGCTCGCGGGTGCGGTAATAGCCGTGTTCGGGGTCTGCGAGGCAAAGCGAGAAATAATCGGTGACGCTGATCGGGCCGTTGGCCTGGATGATCGCCTTGATCTTTTCGCCGAGAGCGGTGGTCATGTCGCGCGTCCTGCCGTTTCAGAGCCGCAGCGCAGCCTGGCGGCGGGCCCGCAGCATCGCCCAGAGGCCAAGCAGGATCATCGGGGAGGAGAGCACCATGCCCATGGTCAGCCAGTTCGTGCCGAGGAGGTAACCGAGCTGGGCATCAGGCTCGCGGAAGAATTCGACGAAGATGCGCGACAGCGCATAACCGCAAACGAAGACGCCTGTAATGAAGCCGGGGCTTTTCAGCGCGCGCATGCCATAGACGAAGGCGGCCAGCACCAGGAGCAGAACGATGCCTTCGAGGCCGGCTTCGTAAAGCTGGCTCGGATGGCGGGCGAAGGGGCCGCCGGTCGGGAAGACCACGGCCCAGGGCACGTCGGTCAACCGGCCCCAGAGCTCGCCATTGATGAAATTGGCGATGCGGCCGAAGAACAGGCCGAAGGGAACGACGGCGGCGACAATGTCGAACAGGCTCCAGACCGGGATGGCGTTGCGGCGGGCAAAGAGGATCATGGCGATCGTCGTGCCGGTCAGGCCGCCGTGGAAGGACATGCCGCCGTTCCAGATCTCGAGCGCACGGACGGGAGTGCGCAGGACGGCGGGAAGATCATAGAAGAATATATAGCCGAGACGACCGCCGAGGACGACGCCAAGCGCTGCCCAGACGATAAAATCATCGAGCTGCGTCTTTGATATCGGCGAGACGTTGCCGGGCCAGAGACTGTCATTGGCGGCGATGCGACGCGCATAGGCCCAGCCGAGCAGGATGCCGGCGACATAGGCGAGACCGTACCAGTGAATCGCCAGCGGACCGATCGAAAAGGCGATCGGATCGATATCCGGGAAAGGCATGATGGCAAGGAGATCGGCTGCTGTCGGCAAGGTTTTCCACCTGTTGAGTTGCGCGGAACATGCCGCTGCGATCCCGGACGGTCAAGTCCATTGTTCGTGATGGCCCGTTCCCGGCCGGTTCCGGCAAGCTTATCCCGTGTAAAGCGCTTGCATCGTCGATGGCGAAGCCCTACCTCAATCCTCGAGGCCCTGAAGGGCTGAATTCACCTCATGTGAAGGGAGAAAAACGCCATGACGACCGGAACGAACCGCATCATGGACGAATTCGCCAAGCTGATGACCGATGCGGCCGGTGCCGCCCAGGGCGTCCGCAAGGAGATCGAAACCGCCTTCAACGCCCAGGCCGAGCGTTGGCTGAACAGCATGGACATCGTCAAGCGCGAGGAGTTCGAGGCCGTGCGCGAGATGGCGATCAAGGCACGCGACGAGAACGAGGCGCTTGCCGCCCGCATCGCAGCACTCGAGGCGAAGCTTGCCGGCGAGGGCGCTTAAGTCCCGATACGACACAGATGCGGCGTTGCCTTCATGCCACACGCCGCATCTTCCTTAAAAAAACCAGGTGAGTTTTCCACCTGTGGACACTGCCAAAAAAGCCAATTCGCAGAGTCGCTTATTCTCCCTTCTGAATTGAATTTCGAAGAGCCTTTCCACAGCGGCCGGTCCTATTTTCCCTTCAGGGGGCTGGCAGGGGGCAAGGGGCGCTATACACTGATTTTAAATGATGATTCGAAGCGACTTGGTAAGCTCCGGGCAGGTTATCTGCGTTAAGTCTGGCAGCGGTTCAACGATCATCCGAGTGGTGGTTCCGGTATTTTGCGTGTGTCTTTCTTGTGTTCGTACACCAAGTTAGGTCGCATTCGTTCCGGTCAAGAAGGTGCTGCATGAACCTGATGGAATTGGAAGTCGAGCGTCAGTCGAACCCGGTCGATATGATCGAGTACGTTGCCTCCAACAACGACTGGTCGTTCGAACGGTCCGGCGAGGACGAGATCGCGATGACGGTCGAGGGCCGCTGGACGGACTACCACGTCTCCTTCTCCTGGATGGAGGAGTTCGAGGCGCTGCATCTTGGCTGCGCCTTCGATATCAAAGTTCCCGACATCCGGGTCAACGAGGTGGTCAAGCTGCTCTCGGCGATCAACGGGCAGGTGCTGATGGGTCATTTCGACCTCTGGCGCCAGGAAGATGTCGTCATTTTCCGCCAATCGCTGCTGCTTGCCGGCGGCGCGGAGCCTACCAATCGCCAGGTGGAGGTGCTGCTTTCCAGCGCGCTCGACACCTGCGAAGCCTATTTTCAGGCATTCCAGTTCGTCGTCTGGTCCGGCATGGAAGCGACGAAGGCGATGGAAGCTGTGCTGTTTGAAACGGTCGGCGAGGCATAAGATGCCGACGACCCCTTTCTCCTCGACACATCCCGTCGTTCTGATCGGTGCCGGAAACATGGGCGGGGCGATGCTCTCCGGCTGGCTGAAAAGCGGCGTTCCGGGCTCGGCCGTCATCGTTGTCGATCCCGGCCCGTCGCCGGCCATGCTTTTGACGATCAGCGAGGCTGGCGCGACCCATCTGACCGCGCTTCCCACGGATTTGAAGGCAAGCGTGCTGTTCCTCGCGGTCAAGCCGCAGGTGATGGAAACGGTGCTGCCGGCGGTGAAGAGTGCCGTCGGGCCGGACACGGTGGTCGTTTCGGTCGCGGCCGGCAAGACGCTCGGTTTCCTCGAGATACATCTCGGCAAGGCCGCCATGGTGCGGGCCATGCCGAACACGCCAGCCATGGTCGGGCGCGGCGTCACCGGCGCTTTTGCCAATTCAGGGGTCAGCGATCCGCAGCGCGAACGCGTCCATTCCCTTCTGCGCGTCTCGGGGCCGGTCGAATGGGTGCCGGCGGAAGCCGATATCGATGCCGTGACGGCGCTTTCGGGCAGCGGTCCGGCTTATGTATTCTATCTCGTCGAATGTATGGCGGAGGCAGGCCGTAAACTCGGCCTGCAGGCGGACCTCGCCATGCGTCTTGCGCGGGAAACAGTCGCGGGGGCTGGTGAACTCATGCACCAGTCCCCCGACGACGCTTCGCGGCTGCGGGAGAATGTGACCTCTCCCGGCGGCACCACGGCGGCGGCGCTCGCCGTGCTGATGGCCGAAGACGGCATGCAGCCCTTGTTCGACGCAGCCCTTGCGGCGGCGCGCAAGCGGGCCGAGGAACTGGCTGGCTGACGGAGACCATATGGCCGAAGAGATCACCTACGCCGATTTCGAGCGTGTCGATATCCGCGTCGGCACGATCATCGAAGCCAGCCCCTTTCCGGAGGCGCGCAAGCCGGCGTTCAAACTCCTGATCGATTTTGGTCCTGACATCGGCGTCAAAAAATCCTCAGCGCAGATCACCATGCATTATAAGCCGGACAGCCTGATCGGCCGGCAGGTGCTCGGCGTCGTCAATTTCCCGCCGCGCCAGATCGGGCCATTCCGCTCGGAAGTGCTGACGCTGGGATTCGAGGACGAGAACGGCGCGATCGTGCTTGCTGCGGTCGAACAGCCGGTGCCAAACGGGCGAAAGATGATGTGAGCGCGAGCTGACGCTTAAAGCGTGTCGCGTCGAATCGGATTCATGCGACGCGCTTTAGGTCTTTGTTTTATGCAAGTCGCTATCCCAAAACCGCTGCGCACTCTTGGGCGACTTGCATTAGTTGTTCGGGGCTTCGCCTGATGTGTCGGCTCCGGATCCTCCACGAGGTCTGATCTCCCGCAGAAATGGATTGCTGCGCCGCTCGTCGCCGATGCGGCTGCCGGGGCCGTGGCCGCAGATGAAGCCGACGTCGTCGCCGAGCGGCAATACCTTGTCGCGGATCGAATCGAGAAGCTGCTGATGATTGCCGCCGGGCAGGTCGGTGCGGCCGATCGAGCCGTTGAAAAGCACGTCGCCGAGATGGGCGAAATTCTGCGCACGGTTGAAATAGATGACGTGGCCGGGGGCATGGCCGGGCGTGTGATAGACTTCGAATTCATGGGCGCCGAAAGAGATCTTGTCGCCGTCCTTCAGCCAGCGGTCGGGCACGACGTCGCGCAATCCTGATATGCCGTATTTTTCAGCCTGCGTTTCGATCCGTTGCAACAGCGGCAGATCGTCCTGATGCGGGCCGACCACGTCGATGCCGAGGGCCTCCTTCAATTCACTGGCGCCGCCCGCATGGTCGAGATGGCCGTGTGTCAGCCAGATTTCCTTGATGGTCAGGCCGTTCTGGGCAATCGCCTGCAGGATGAGCGGCACGTCGCCGCCGGGATCGACGACGACGCCTTCCTTGGTATCGGGATCGAAGAAGATCGTGCAGTTCTGCTGGAAGGGTGTCACCGGAATGATGCCGGCCTGGAGCATGCCCATAAGTGCCTCGCTTGGTGTCTCTGCTGCTTCGGGTATAGTCCGAAACCGCGGCAAGGACAGCCGGAATTTTCCGACATGGCGGCCTGCCTCACGGCAAAAAGACGGACTGAAACAAGAGTTTATGCCTGTCTTCGCCATTGCATAGAGCGGAAAAATCGAATTTTGTTCAATTCCTCAGGGCACTTGGATGAAATCTCTCACACGCGGCGTTCCGCTCGGCGGAGTGCAGGGGAACATCGTGGAACCCCGCGCGTTGTCAGCCCATCGAAACCAAGGAGACGCTCACATGACCTTGAAGAGAAACATTCTGTTGGCTGGAGCCGTGCTCCTGGCGAGCGGCGGTCTTGCGCATGCGGAGATGATGGCGACGACGGTCAACGATCTCAACGTCCGCGCTGGCCCCGGCCCACAATATCCCTCGGTCGGTCTTGCCACCCGCGGCTCCACCGCAGTGCTCGACGGTTGCATCGAAGGCAGCCGCTGGTGCCGTGTCGACGTCAACGGCATGCGCGGCTGGGTCTATGCGGATTATCTGCAGGTCGATCATGGCGGCAGCTCTGTCATCGTTGAAGAGCACCGCGCCGAGATCGGCGTTCCCAGCGTGACTTACGAGTCGACCGCGAGTGTCGTTCCGGTCGATCCGCAGCCGGCGCCGGGCGACGAGTTGCTCGGCCCCGTCGGGTCGGTCGAGACTATCACCCCGCCGGAGACGGTGCGCACCTATATCGACACCAATCCGGGTGAGACGGTGCAGCTTGGCGGCGATGTCGTCGTCGGCGCGGAAGTGCCTGCAGACGTCACCTTCCAGACGATTCCCGACTACGAGTACCGCTATACGAGGATCAACGACCGGCCGGTGCTGGTCGATCCCGGTACACGCCGGATCGTCTACGTCTATCAATGATGTGATCGACAGAAACTGAGGCGAGGCGGACGTCGGACCGCCTCGTTCCGGGGCGTTTCTCCCTGCCTTAATCCCGCATCGGTTGATTTTTCTTAACGCTGTCCTCCAAAATATGATAATATACTAATATGCCGAAGGTTCGGCATAGATCGGCGATCGGGGAGATCGCCAAAGGAGGAAATCATGGAAGCGCTACTTCCGCTCATCACACAATTGATTGCCGGTGCAATCGGCGGCAACGCCGCGAGCGCCGCTTTGAAGCAGCAGGCGATCAACGTCGTCGCCCGTACGATCGCAGGTGCGATCGGCGGCGTTGCCGGCGGTATGCTGCTCAGCATGGTCGGTGGGGAAGCGGCTATGACCGGCCT
Source organism: Rhizobium acaciae (assembly GCF_025941625.1). Taxonomy (NCBI): domain Bacteria; kingdom Pseudomonadati; phylum Pseudomonadota; class Alphaproteobacteria; order Hyphomicrobiales; family Rhizobiaceae; genus Rhizobium; species Rhizobium acaciae. The sequence goes on along the minus strand of NZ_JAPCZO010000010.1, from coordinate 210,465 downwards.
GATCGCCGACGGCATCGGCGGCCTGATCGGCGGCGGCATTCTCTCGACGCTCGCCGGACTGGTCATGGCACGGGCGCATAGATAAAAGGCCCGACGGGTCTGTATCTACAGCGGCGCGCGTCTTTTCGAGAGCCGCAACGGACGCGGTAGCACTTTGAACTGTTGCATCCTTAAATCGATTCCGATTTTAGGAATTATGCAGTGGCCGGGCCGATTGCGTGAGGGCCTTATCCGGCGGCGATCGCCGCCGGATAGACTTCCTTCATGTCGTCGTTCATCAGCGTTTCGGAGATCGTCGACGGCACGAAGCGATACGGGCCGATTTCGGAAACGGGGTCGATGACAGTCTGGCGGGTGATGCCGTTCAGGAAGCAATCCGGGGTCGGCGTGTGAATGACGCCGTCCTTGATGAAGAAGATGTTGGCGCTGGTCGCCTCAGTGACCTGGCCGCGATAATCGAGCATCATTGCATCGGCGTAGCCCTTGCCTTCGGCGCCGTGCTTGGAAATGGTGCAGATCATGCAGAGACCGGCAGCCTTGGAGGCGTAGGGCGCCGTCTTCGGATCGGGACGGCGGTATTCGGCGATATCGAGGCGGATGCCCTTCAGCTTTTCGGTCGGGTTGAAATAGCTGCCACATTGCCAGATGGCGATGGCGACGTTGATGCGGTTGGCCTGCGCCCCCGTCCAGCTGATTCAAAGGAATCGAAGCCATCCCCAAACTCCTCCGGCGCTTCAAGCACCATGCCTGTTGATTGTTGTCCCCATTACGTTTTATCCACAGACGCAAGGGGAAATCGCGTATTGCGTCGGAGTGCCGGACGGGCCTTGTTTTCTGGGGAAATGCCAGGGAAATGGGAGGCCGTGCGGGGCTCCCGCAGAGTTCGCGGAAGCTAATAGCGACGCGCGAAAGCTTCCGGCAGCGTGCGGAAAAGAAAGGAAATGCCGAGTGTCACGACAGACCGGCCCGAAAGCAGGCAAGCCAGAGCCGCTAGCCACGCCAATGGAAGATACTGATATCATCGATTTCGAGATCATCGAGCTGTTCTTCTTCGCCTATCGCGACTTCGTTTCCGATCCTGACGCTATCCTCGAAAAGAGCGGCTTCGGCCGGGCGCATCACCGCGTCGTGCATTTCGTCAACCGCAATCCCGGCATGACGGTAGCCGATCTTCTCGAAACGCTGAAGATCACCAAGCAGAGCCTTGCAAGGGTGCTGAAACAGCTGATCGACTCAGGCTATATTCGCCAGGTGGCAGGTCCTGAAGACCGGCGGCAGCGCAAGCTCTATCCAACGAAATCGGGACGAGAGCTGGCGCTTGCCCTTGCCGAGCCGCAATCGCGCCGCATTGAGCGGGCATTCGAAGGGGCTTCTGCGGAGGTGCGGGAGGGCGTAAAAGCTTTCCTCAGCGGCATGCGGGACAGACAGAAGGCGGATTGAATGGCGGTCAAGACAGATATTTCCGACGATGCGGCGCACTTGCTGGTGGTCGATGACGACTCCCGCATCCGTGCGCTGCTCAATCGCTATCTCGCCGAGAACGGCTTCCGCGTCACCGTCGCCGCCGACGGCGCCGAGGCGCAGCGCAAGCTTGCGGGTCTCGATTTCGACCTGATCATCATGGATGTGATGATGCCCGGCGAATCCGGCATCGAGGTTACCCGCGGGCTTCGCGCCATCAAGAACGTCCCGATCATCATGCTGACGGCGCTGGCAGAATCGGGCAACCGCATTGAAGGCCTCGAGGCGGGCGCCGACGACTATCTTTCCAAGCCCTTCGACCCGCGCGAACTGGTGCTGCGCATCAACAACATCCTGCGCCGCAACGCCGGCGGCGAGGGACCGAAGATCGAACAGGTGATGTTCGGTCCCTACACCTTCTCGCTGACCCGCAAGGAGCTGAAGAAAGCCAGCGAGGTGATCCGGCTCACCGACCGCGAGCAGGAGATCATGCTGCTCTTTGCGCGGCGCGCCGGCGACACGATCCCCCGCCATGAACTGATCGGCAACGATACCGAAGTCGGCGAACGGACGATCGACGTGCAGATCAACCGGCTGAGGCGTAAGATCGAGGACGATCCCGCCAATCCCGTCTGGCTGCAGACCGTGCGCGGCATCGGATACAGGCTGAGCATCGACTAAACTCAAGGTTCGGGACCGGCGCTGATGGTGACGATCGACAGCTTGCGGCGGGAAGACCGCACTTCTGCGCCGGGCTGGCGCTCGATCGTCCGCTGGCTGCGCCGGCGGTTGCCGACCGGCCTTTACGCGCGCTCGCTGCTGATCATCATCATTCCGATGGTGCTCTTGCAATCCGTCGTCGCCGCCGTTTTCATGGAGCGCCACTGGCAAATGGTAACGGAGCGGCTGTCGCTTGCGGTCACCCGTGACATCGCCGCGATCATCGAGATCATCGAGACCTATCCGCAGAATTCGGACTATAGCGAGATTATCCGCATCGCCCGCGACCAGCTCAGCCTGCAGATCTCGATCGAGCCGGACGGCGACCTGCCGCCACCGCGCGTCAAGCCGTTCTTCTCGATCCTCGACGGCATCCTCAGCGACGAGATCACCGACGAGATCCATCGGCCTTTCTGGATCGACACGGTCGGCAACTCGAACCTCGTCGAGATCCGCATCAAACTGGACAACAAGATCCTGCGGGTGCTGACCAAGCGCAGCCAGACCTATGCCTCGAACACGCATATCTTCATCGTCTGGATGGTCGGCACCTCGCTGGTCCTGATCGGCATCTCGATCCTCTTCCTGCGCGGGCAGATCCGGCCGATCTTGACCTTGGCGCGCGCGGCCGAAAGCTTCGGCAAGGGGCAGAAGCCCGATAATTTCTATCCGCGGGGCGCCGACGAGGTCAGGCGCGCCGGCCTTGCCTTCATCCTGATGCGCGAGCGAATCGAACGGCAGATCGAGCAGCGCACCGCGATGCTCTCCGGCGTCAGCCATGATCTGCGCACCATCCTCACCCGCTTCAAGTTGCAACTGGCGCTGGCCGGCGACAATCCCGACCTGCATGGCCTCAACGATGACGTCAACGACATGCAGACCATGCTGGAGGCCTATATGGCCTTTGCACGCGGTGAGGTCGAAGAGGATGTCGGCGAGCTGAAACTCAGTGAGATCTTCGCGAAGCTGGAATCCGATTTCGCCCTGCACGGCAAAAAATTCAGCTACTCCATCGAAGGCGATGACGACATATCCGTCAGGCCGAACGCCTTCATGCGGCTCGTCACCAACCTCGCCTCGAATGCTCGCCGTTATGCCGATAGGCTCGACATCGAAGCCAAGCACAACGCCAAATGGCTGACCGTCATCTTCGACGATGACGGGCCTGGCATTCCGGAAAAGAACCGTGAGGACGTGTTCAAGCCGTTCTTCCGGCTGGATACGGCGCGCAACCTCGATGCATCGGGCACCGGGCTCGGCCTTGCGATCGCCCGCGACATTGCCCGTAGCCACGGCGGCAACGTCACGCTCAGTGACAGCCCGCTCGGCGGGCTGAGGGCAACGATCCGCATCCCGGCTTAGGCACTGGCGGCCGTCAGCTTCACGGCGATGCGCGCATCGAAATCGTCCAGGTGTTCGACGATCCAGCGCCAGAGCGCGGCGACCTGCATGAGGAGATCGCGTCCGAGCGGCGTCAACTCGTATTCGACGCGCGGCGGCACTTGGGGATAAAGCGTGCGGATGACGAGGCCATCCCTTTCGAGGGTGCGCAGCGTCTGCGTCAGCACTTTCTGACTGATGCCCTCGACCCTCTCCATAAGGCGCGAGAAACGCACGGGTGCGCCGGCATCGGAGAGCACATGCAGGATGCGCAGCGGCCATTTCGCTGCCGCCCGCTCGATCAGTTCGCGGGCTCGCCCATCCTGTTCGTCCGTCATGCTGCTGCAGAAATCGAACATGTCGCTGCTCACGTCAGTTACCTCAAGGTGTGTATAGATCGTCTGGGTACCTTCTTTCGATCGGATACAATAGACCATACATGAACCGGGAACCAAAGAAGGAGGGTTTCCGATGTCCAGGGTCTGGTTGATAACAGGGAGTTCGCGTGGTCTCGGCCGGGCGCTGGCGGAGGCGGTATTGGCCGCCGGCGACAATCTTGTGGCGACAGCGCGCGATCCCGGCCTGCTTGCCGATCTTTCGGAACGGTATGGCGATCAGGTCCTGACGCTGGCGCTTGACGTGACCGACGAGGTGGCGGCAGCGGCGGCAGTCGAGGCTGGTGTGAAGAGGTTCGGGCGCATCGACGTGCTTGTCAACAATGCCGGCTATGGCAATGTCGGCTCGATCGAGGATACCAGCCTTGCCGATTTCCGGGCCCAGATCGAGACCAACCTCTTCGGCACGATCATCATGACCAAGGCAGTCATCGCCCTGATGCGCGGGCAGGGGGCGGGGCACATCATCCAGTTCTCATCCGTCGGTGGCCGGATCGGACCTGCCGGGCGCGGCGCCTATTCGGCGGCGAAATTTGGTGTCGAGGGTTTTTCCGAGGTGTTGTCGAAGGAGGTCGCGCCGTTCGGCATCAGGGTAACGGTGATCGAGCCCGGCGGCTTCAGGACCGATTTCGCCGGCTCCTCGACGGTGCTTGCCGAAGGCCGGCAGGACTATGCGGAGACGGTCGGCGCCACGGTGCGCTTCCAACGTGAATATGATGGTCGCCAGCCCGGTGATCCTGCCAAAGCGGCTGCGGTCGTCATCCACATCGCCGGTCTCGACGAGCCGCCGTTCAGGCTGCTGCTCGGCAGCGATGCGGTCCACAATGTCGAAAAGGCGGATGCGGCGCGTATCGAAGCCGATCGGATGTGGCGGACCGTGAGCGTTTCGACCGATTTCGATGCTGAGGCCGAGTCGCTGCCCTGGAAAAAGAAGGCCGGTTGACCCAGGCAAAACAAAAACGCCGCTGAAAAGCGGCGCTTTGCATCAGGGATATTCGACGATTCAGCCGGCGGTACAGAAGTGGCTGCGACCGTCATTGCCGATGTAGGTGCCGCTGCGCGGATCGAAGGTGCGGTAGCGGTAGGAGCAGTAACGCTGCCATTGCGGCGACCAGGGCTCCACCGCCGTGCGGACCGGCTCGTAATATTGCGGCTGATCGACATAGACGCGGCGCGGGGCGCGATAGACCGGAGCGGGCTCGTAGTAATCCGGCTCGTAGGCCGGGTCGATGTAGCGGCGCTCTTCGTAAACCGGACCGTTATTGGCATTGGCGATGGCAGAGCCGACGATCAGGCCGGTGGCAAGGCCGACGGCGCCGCCGACCCACGCATCGTTGTTGTCGTGATTGCCATGGCGCCAGTGGCGGTCGCGGGCCGACGCTTCACCGATGGCGGAAAGCGTGAGTGCGGCAGCGGTTGCCGTCAGCAGAAGGGTCTTGGCGAGCCTGTTCATAAGCATAAATCCTAATCCCGGGAACCGAACGCCGGTTCCTTTCTCGATGGTCACAGTCGTACAGATTTGTAGCTGAACGAAGGCTGAACAACAAAACCCGGCATTGCTGCCGGGCTTCAACTCGAATTCGCCAGCCTTGTTAAGGGTTCAGCCCGCAATCTGCAGATTGACGGCCTTCGGGCCCTTGCCGCGGCGATCCGGCTCCGTGTCGAAGCTTACCTTCTGGTTTTCCGTCAGACCGGCCAAGCCGGAGGCCTGAACGGCAGAAATGTGAACGAAGATATCGGCGCCGCCCCGGTCCGGCTTGATGAAGCCGAAGCCTTTGTCGGTATTGAAGAATTTTACAGTGCCAGTCTCTGCCATGCCTAAGGTCCTTTTCTCTCTGCCCGCCATCCACACGGGCAGCATCATAGCATTGCCTCCTTGCGGGAGGTGTTAGAAGGCAATTCTTGAAATTTGAGAAAAAGGTCCCCTCTACCTCGGCCTGTTCCAGGCAGGACTTTCGCCCGCCATTTTCGGAACCGGCTGACCGGAATATTAGCGTTCCCGGCGCGCAAATACTTAAGGACTTCCCATGCTCGCAAAATGCCCGAACGCGCTGAGAGTGCTGCGTTTAAAGGATTTTGGCAAGCAAAAGTTTTTTAACGTGTCGTTCGGGGCGCACCCCTGCCGATATCCAATTTGCGCAAAAACGCGAAAAATTCCTTCGCCGATAGGGGATGATTAACGTTTTATATCGTCTGCAATATAAGTTCCGAGCAGATTTTCCCAAAAATGCAACGTGAACGCGTCTCCCGCATCCGATAAATTTTTTCTCGGATGAGTGACTCACCCATATTTGGACGCGTGTTCACGTGGCTGGCAGGCGTCGGCGGGTCAATCCCGGCACGAGTTCGACCACAAGCATAGCGATAAACATTAGCGCGCAACCTGCATAACCTGTTACCGGCATCGTTTCGCCGAGCAGCAGGGCTGCAAGCGAGGCACCGAAGAGCGCTTCAGAAGAAAGAAAGATCGCGGCCTGCGAGGGCGTCGTGTAGCGCTGGCCGATCACCTGCAGCACGAAAGCCACGCCCGAGGAGAAGATGCCGACATAAAGGATCTCCGGCGCCGCGGCCTGTATTGCCGAAAGGCTGACAGGTTCGACGGCTGCGGCAACGGCCAGCGCACAGACCGCGGTGACGGCAAATTGCGTGGCGGAGAGTGCGAGCGGCCTCCCGGTCTCGGAAACGGTCGTGCCGGCAAGGGTGATCTGAATCGCCCAGAAGACGGCACAGACTACGGTCAGCAGATCGCCAGGTGTCAGCGCCGAGAGATGGCCGCCGGACAGCAGATAGATGCCGGTGACGGCCATCAGCGCCCCCGGCCAGATGATCCAATGCGGGGCACGGCGCAGGAAGAACACGGCGATAACAGGCACGAAAACGACGTAGAGGCCGGTGATGAAGCTGGAATTCGTCACCGTCGTCGTCTGCAGTCCGACTTGCTGCGTGGCTGCGCCGCCGAAAAGGGCAAGGCCGATCAGGATGTAGAGCTTCGCATGACGTGCGCTGGTCTTCTCCTTTGCCTTGCGCGCTTCAAAAAGGACGAAGGGCAGCACGGCCAGGGTGGCGACGGCAAAGCGCAGACCGATGAACCAGAAGGGGCCGATCGCCTTCATCGCCGTCGACTGCGCGACGAAGCCGCCGCCCCAGATGGCGGCTGCAAGCAATAGGAGGAGGTTCGCCTGAACGCGCGTCATGTCGTCCTCGATGGGAAGGAGATGTGCCCGAGCGGTTAGCAGTTGCGTTTGCTTTCGGCAAGGGTGAAGACTTCGTGCCGGTTGACGGAGGTGAAGACATGCGAGGCGAAGAACGGAAGCCGGCCGGCGGTGCGGCGGCGCCTGGGACGGGAGGCTATTCCGGCACGCCGCTCGTCAGGAAACTCGGCCTCGCACAGGGGCAGGCAGCCGCTCTTCTCGGCATTCCCGAATCGATCGGCGACATCAATGGTTTCGACGGTTTTGCTTCGGTTGTCCACACGCTTCCCGAGACGCCTCAACGTGCATTCGACTATGTGCATCTGTTTACGACAGAACGTGCGGCGCTGGAGGCCATCGCGCCCGCGCTTTTTCGCGACCTGAGACCGGATGGGATGGTCTGGATCTCCTGGCCGAAGAAGAGTTCACGGGTTTCGACCGATATCACCGAGGACGTACTGCGGGAGGTTCTGCTCCCAACTGGCCTAGTCGACGTCAAGGTCTGCGCCGTCGACGAGATCTGGTCCGGGCTGAAGTTCGTCATCCGCAAGGAGCTGCGCGGCGCGTTGTGACGTCTCAGCCGTTACGGGCTTGTGCCCTGGAGATCCTGAGCAGCGCGCCGTTGTCCTCATCCGTCACCATCAGCAGGGCGCCGTCGGGTGCGACGACGACGTCGCGGATGCGGCCGTATTCGCCTTTGAACAGGCGCTCCTCGGCGACGAAGGCGCCGGTTTCGTCACGCTGCATGCGCGAGAGCAGCTGGAACTTCAGCGCCGCGACGAGGAAATTGCCGTCCCATTCCGGGAACATGGCGCCGCGATAGACGACGAGGGCGCCCGGCGCGATCGAAGGATCCCAATAATGCAGCGGCTGTTCCAGCCCCTCCTTGGCGGTGCCTTCGCCGATCTCGGCGCCCGAATAGTCGCGGCCGTAGGTAATGATCGGCCAGCCGTAATTCTTGCCGGCCTCGGGCTGGTTGATCTCGTCGCCGCCGCGCGCACCGTGTTCGACGGTATAGAGCTTGCCATCCTTGGCGTCGAAGGTGATGCCCTGCGGGTTGCGGTGGCCTTTCGACCAGATTTCCGGCAGTGCCTTGCCGCCGTCCTTGAACGGATTGCCGGCAGGGATGCTGCCATCGGCATTGATGTGGATGATCGAGCCGGCATCGTCCTGCCAGTTCTGCGAGCGGTCGCGGTTGCCGCGATCGCCGACGCTGATGAAGAGCGTACCGTCACCTGATATCGCGATGCGCGAGCCGTACTGGATGTTGCCTGACGTGAAGCGCCGCATGCTGAAGATAGGCGTCACGGCGTCGAGTGTCTTCTCGTCGGTGGAAAGCGTGGCGCTGAAGGCTTCGGTGCCGGAGCCCTGGCTGTTGGCGATGGCGGCGGTGAAATAGAGCTTTCTAGATGTCGCAAAGTCCGGCGCGAGCGCCACGTCCATCAGGCCGCCCTGGCCACGGGCGCTGACCTTGGGCACGCCGCCAATCGGGTCGGAGACCTTGCCGTCGCGGACGATGCGCATGCGGCCCGGCCGCTCGGTGACGAGATAAGCGCCATCGGGCAACACCTCCACCGCCCAGGGATGTTCGAGGCCGTCGGCGAGCTTGTCGACACGGACGGCGAGTTCCTGCGTGTTGACGGTGTCGGCCGCATCAGCGGACACCGTGCCGAACAGAACCAGCGCTGCGGCGAAATGGAAGGCGGATATTCTCTTCATGTTGCTCCCCGTCGTTTCTCCATGTGGAACGTGGAGCGGGCAGGGAAAGGCTTCAACCCTCATTCGACCTGCAATAACGGCTTTGTGTTTACCGGTTGAACCGAACCCGTCGCCTGGTCGTCAACCAATTCTGCCTCAAGGATGTAGCGCAACGGCCCGCGTTCCGTCGCGTCAAAGGGCCAGCAGGTGGTCAGCACCAGGCGGCGGCCATCGGAGGAGGGATCGATGCCGTTGGCATCCCACGGGGCGATGCGGCCTTCGCCGGCCTTGAAGGTCAATAGTTTGCCGTCGCGGCGGGTGACCTCGATCGTATCGCCGGGCCTTATATATTGCAGCCAGCGGAAATGCGTGTCGCGATGGGCGGCAATGACGGAGGTGCCTTCGTCGCCGGGCTGCGGCGTGTTGACGAGCCAGGCCGGACCGAAGGCTAGAGCCTCGCCAGAGGCGCCGGAGAGCACGATCGCCTCCTTGCCGAGGCGCGGGGCGCGCACCTTGGCCTCCGTGGTGAAATCCGCCCAGGGCCAGGGTTTTGTCTCTTTCCCCTGAAGCTCCGCGGCGAATGCGCGTTTCAGCAGGATCTGGGAGAGCTCCGCTTTCGCCTTCAGCAGGAAACCGTCGCCGATCAGCGCCAAGCCATAAAAGGCAAGGCCGGCGATGGCAAAGGCGATTGCCTTTTCGATCGAGGAAAGACGCCAGAGAAAGAAACCCTTCCGCTGGCGAGGCTTCGGCATGTCGTGGGCCGTGGCGGCGGCCATGGCGAGTTCCAGATAGGTCGGAAGCGGCTCGAATTCCGCCGCTTCCTCGTTCGGGCTTGCAGTGAGCCTAGAGACCATTTCGCTTGGCTCCAACTGCGATAATGCGCTTGAGGCGCCGCCGCCAGACGGCCAGCCCGCTTGCCGCCGTCAGCGCCAGGAGCAGCATGGTCAGCCCGCGGATGATCTGCTCGTCGGCGCGCGTCGCCGTCTGCGGCAGGTTCACGGTCGAGCTCTTCTGCGCGATCATGGTGGCGGCCTTGGCGGTCGGGGCTGCGGCCATCATGTTTGCGATCTCAGGCGATGCGGCGAGATCCTGTGTTTCGGCGGCCGCCAGCTCCGGTCCGCTGTTTTCTGCCGGCGTAGCCGAGCCATGGCGTTCTCCGCCGCCAAGAGGCGCCGCGTTTTCGCCGAAGACCTTATCGAAGTCCCAGCCATCCGGCAGGTTGAGCGGCAGCTTGGCCGAGCCGAGCGGCTGATCGGCCGGGCGCGACGGGGTGACATCGACGGCAACCAGGCTGGTGACGCGGGAGACGAGATGGTGGGCGAGCGCCACCGTCTCGATATCCTTGTCGAGCGCGGCCGGATCCTGACGCTCATAGGCGCGCGCCTCGAAATCGTCCATCTTGCGGCGTGCCCAGAGCTTGGAAATGCCGCTGCCGTCGGCGGCGTTGGCGATATCCATCTCGACGCGCCAGGGCTGATCGCCTGTCTTGCCGATGATCTGCAGCTTGCCGGTGGGCTTCTCTTCAGGCAACTCAGCGGTCAGCACGACGGGTTCGCCGCTATAGAGATCCGGCATCGGGTTCGGCGTGATATTCTCTGCTTCGATGCCTTCGAAGGTGGCAGTGATATCGGTCATGGCTGGGTTCTGCAGCTTGGCGAAAAGCTCGCCCATGCGGCTTGCCACCTGGTCGGTCGAGCCGATCGCCGTGAAGGTGCCGCGGCCGATCTCGGCAGCCTTGGTCATGAAATAGGTGTTCGGCGCCGAGCCGATGCCGACGGTGAAGACGCGAGAGTCGCCGCGGTTTGCGGTGATTTCCTGGAAGAGCTGCTGTTCGTTGCCGATCGCGCCATCCGTCAAGAACACGACTTGGCGCAGCGCTCCGCTTGCGACCGGTCCCTGGTTGCGCAGCGCAGCCTGCAAGGCAGGCTGCATTTCCGTGCCGCCGTCGGCGGTCAGGCCTCTGACATAGGCGATCGCCTTTTCGCGATTGTCAGGGGTGGCAGTGACGAGACCCTTGAAATAGTCAGTCATCGTATCGTCGAAACGGATGACGTTGAAGCGGTCGTCGGGGTTCAGCTTGGAGATGGCGAGCGCCAGGCTCTGCCTTGCCTGCTCGATCGACGGGCCGGACATGGAGCCGGAATTGTCGATGACGAAGATGACCTCGCGTTTTGCCCGCGGTGCTGCCGCATCCGGGGCCGTGGGCGGGGTGACGAAGGCGAGCAGATAGGTCTTACCATCAATCACTTCGCGGAAGAGGCCGGCGCTCGGCATCTTTCCAGGAGCGGCCTTCCAGGTGAGTTCGAAATCCTTATCGGCGGGAACGGTGTCCGCCTTCAGGCTGATCGTCCTCGCCTGGTCGCCGTCCTGGCTGATATCGACCGCGTGGAAGGACGATTTGACATCGCCGAGCGGGAAACCGGCCCGGAGGTCGACGGTCAGTGAAACCGGATTGATCCTGGCGTTCTCACGCGGATCGAGCACGGGGGCTTCGATCTTGTCGCGGTTTTCCACCGGGTCGCGCGGCGTCGCGAAACCGGCGCCGTTGTTGAACTCGACAGTCTGGACGATCGGCGCCGGATTATAGCGCGGAGCGACGACCATCGGGAAGCGCAGCGAGAGCTCGCCGCCCGACTGGTGGATGGTCTGCTGGTATTCGATCTGGACGACGATGGTTTCGCCGGGACCGATATTGGCGACCTGGTTGGTGAAGATGTTCGGCCGCTGCTGCTCGAGCAACGCCGTCTTCTTGCCCTCGGCCTTGGCCTGTTCGTAGATCTCGCGGGCTTCCTGTCGCGGTTTGATCTGGCCTTCGATGAAGCGTTCGCCGATCTGCATTTTCAGCGCGTCGATGGCGGAATTGTCCGGCAGCGGGAAGACATAGGTGCCTTCGACCCAACCCTGGCTCGGATTCTGGAAGCGCTGCGTCACCTTCACCCTGGCGATAGGACCGGAGACATCGATGGCGACATCGGTCTTCAGCCGCGGCGCTTCGACATAAAAGCCCGACTCCTTCGACGGAAAGAGCAGCGAGCCGCTATTGACGTCGTTCGGCCGGACAAGCGCTGAAAGCTGGGCGGATGCCTGCGGCGTCTGCCCGGCGCGGGCGGCGGAGGCAAGCCCCAGTATCGCGGCGATGCAGGCGGCAAAGGCGGTGAAGGCAACAAGGACTGAAACGGAAATTCGGCGCGCACGAATGCGCCCTATGATAAACTCATCTTCCAGAAACATTGGCATACCCTCAATAACCAATTTCGGATGCCGGATGATGCGGCTTCGATCTCGGCGCGCTCGCGACGGAATTGCGGCGTGGCGCGGCATTTGTTGCGGCTTATTCGTGGCAATGGCCGAATTCGACGATGCCACTGATTTCAGGGGATAAATCCGGATGACTTCAGAGATTGATTCAAGATCTTCGCCTGGCGTTTCGACCGCGTGACGCAAGCCTCTCCGAAGGGGACGGCATGCCGGGCGGGTGGCGCGGCGAACCGATCAATAAGAATCATGCCACCATGACGCCTTTCCGCTTGAAATGCCGTCATACATTGGACATAGAGCTAACCGCAGAACTCCGGTCCCGGCTTTCTGCCCGTTTCAACCATTAGGACCGTTATCATGGCTTTCCTTGCCGATGCTCTTTCCCGTGTGAAGCCTTCAGCCACCATCGCCGTCTCCCAGAAAGCGCGCGAGCTGAAAGCAAAAGGACGTGACGTCATCGGCCTTGGCGCGGGTGAACCGGATTTCGATACGCCCGATAATATCAAGACGGCCGCCATCGACGCGATCAACCGCGGCGAAACGAAGTACACGCCGGTTTCCGGCATTCCCGAGCTGCGCAAGGCGATCGCCGCAAAGTTCAAGCGCGAGAACGGCCTCGACTATTCCTGGGAGCAGACGATCGTCGGCACCGGTGGCAAGCAGATCCTTTTCAACGCCTTCATGGCGACGCTGAACCCCGGCGACGAAGTCGTCATCCCGGCGCCTTACTGGGTTTCTTATCCTGAGATGGTGGCGCTGTGCGGCGGCACGCCGGTTTTCGTTTCGGCCACCCAGGAGCATAACTTCAAGCTCCAGGCCGCCGATCTCGAAAAGGCGATCACGCCGAAGACCAAGTGGTTCATCTTCAACTCGCCGTCCAACCCGACGGGGGCAGCCTATACGCAGGACGAGTTGAAGGCGCTGACGGATGTGCTGATGAAGCATCCGCAGGTCTGGGTGCTGACCGACGACATGTACGAGCACCTGACCTATGGCGACTTCAAGTTCGTCACGCCTGTGGAAGTCGAGCCGAAGCTCTACGACCGCACGCTGACTATGAACGGTGTCTCCAAGGCCTATGCGATGACCGGCTGGCGCATCGGCTATGCGGCCGGTCCGATCCAGCTCATCAAGGCCATGGATATGATCCAGGGTCAGCAGACCTCGGGTGCGACGTCGATCGCCCAGTGGGCGGCTGTCGAAGCGCTGAACGGTACGCAGGACTTCATCCCTGCGAACAAGAAGATCTTCGAAGGCCGTCGCGATCTCGTCGTTTCGATGCTAAACCAGGCCAAGGGCATTGTCTGCCCGGTGCCGGAAGGCGCCTTCTATGTCTATCCGTCCTGCGCCGGCCTGATCGGCAAGACGGCTCCGTCGGGCAAGGTGATCGAGACGGACGAGGATTTCGTTTCTGAGCTTCTGGAAACGGAAGGCGTTGCCGTCGTTCACGGTTCGGCCTTCGGCCTCGGCCCGAACTTCCGCATCTCCTACGCGACTTCGGAAGAGCTGCTCGAGGAGGCTTGCCGCCGCATCCAGCGCTTCTGCGGCGCCTGCAAGTAAGCGGGTCTCAAAACACCAATCGAAGGCCTGCTGGCGACGGCGGGCCTTTTGTTTGCGGCGTTGATGATGTGGCTGCATGTGGCTACATTTAGCTGCATGAAGACCGTTTCGATCCGCGATGCGAAGAACCGCTTGACCGAACTCGCCCGTGAGGTCGAGGAAGGTGAAACCATTGTCGTGACACGCAACGGCCGGCCGGTGTTCGATCTCGTGCCGCATCGAAAACGCGGCGGTTTGAACCTGGAAGCCGGCGAAGCCTACCTTCGTTCCAAGGGTATCACGCGGACAGAGATGTATATCGCCGACGACTTCGACGATCCTTTGCCGGAAGATTTCCTTCTCAAGCCGCTGCCGTGATCATGCGTGCGCTACTCGACACGCATATGATCATCGCAATCGTCCAACGAAATCTGACGGACCGCTTTCCTGATGTCCAACGTGTGCTTTTGAACGCTGCGACCGAAGGTTTCGTCAGCGTCGCAAGCCTTTCGGAAATCGCGATCAAGACACGACTTGGAAAGTTGCTGCCGCGACTAACCCTGGACGTTATTCCAGCCTACCTGCAGGGCACCGGGTTGACGATCCTGCCCATCAATATCGCGCACGTCATCACCGCCGCCGATCCCGAGCCGGAGACGCGCGCTTGCTGCTTGCGCAATGCAAGGTCGAGGGATTGCAGCTTGCAACAGTCGACCGGCTGCTCGTCGATCATCCATTGGCGTTGCGGCTCTAGGTTCACGTTCCGATTCAACATGCTTCTCATCTGAATCCGCTTTGCCTCGCAAGTCGTTGAATTCCGATTCAAAACGTGACGCAGAGCGACGGTTCGGCGGGTGATCTGCGGTTGCGGGTTGGCATCAAACCAACTAGATATCCGGCATCAGTTTAAGTCGCCGCTTCGGGAGGCCGGGATTTTGCAGCAGAGTGCCGTGATCGTCTGTTCGGATGTCAACATGTTGCCGGCCGCCTGCTGCACCCTGCTTTCCGTCAAGCGCAATCTTTCAAGTTCCACTGTGGAGTTCCTGCTTCTCGGCATCGACCTCAAGCCGAACGAGATCGCCGAGGTCGGAAATTTCGCACGGCTGCACGGCATGGCAATCAGGGTGTTGCCCTACAATACGCCGGATACGGCGCTGCAGGCGCGGGGCCGCTGGTCGGGTGCGACGCTGGCGCGGCTCTACATGGATCTGCACATTCCAGATCATGTCGAGCGGCTGCTTTATCTCGATGCCGATGTGCTTGCGGTTGCGCCGGTCGACGACCTCTTCACCATGAATTTGCAGGGCAGGGCGCTTGCCGCCATAGACGATTATGTCATGGCCTTTCCCGAGAAGGCCGGCGCACGGCAGCGGAAGATCGGCATGCGCGAGGGCGGGCGCTATTTCAATGCCGGCGTGCTGCTTTTCGACTGGTCTGCCTGCCGGGCGAGGGGGCTTTTTGCCAGGACACGGGAGATATTCGAGGAGCGGTCGCATCTTTTCGAGAATAACGACCAGGATGCGCTGAACGTCACTTTCGATGGCGACTGGCTGGTGCTCGATCCGCGCTGGAACACGCAGACCGGCCTCCTGCCTTTCGTCGGCCGGCCGGCGATCATCCATTTCACCGGCCGGAAAAAGCCGTGGCAGGCGACTGTGCCGTGGGTGCATCGCCGGATGGCCAAGCGTTATGCCGAGGACCTCGCCAATACGCCATGGGCTTCCTTCTGCAGGCAGCCGTCGATGACGGGCCGGATCGCGGGGTTCCTTTCGCATTTGGGAAAGCGGATCGGCGGGCTGGCGCGGCTGGCGCGGACACGCGCCTATTTCAGCAACAGCTAGTGGGACGGCAGAGCGCATCGTCCTTGGAAAGTGCATGTGAGCCGATATGGAAGCAATCCCCAGCGACACGCAGACCATGGCCGCCCCGGATAGCGGCTTCAATTTTCTGACGCCGGATGCGTGGAAGGCGCTGTTGTCGCCCTATTCCCACGTCGTGCTGGTGGCAAACAGCGAAGCCGTCGACTTCAAACGGTTGCGAAGCGAATTGCCGGAGACGGCGCTCTACGTCTTCTTCAACAATGTCTACAAGGTGCTCGACGAGCCCTTCGCTGGCCATGCGGTGCTGTTTGCCCGCAGCGGCGTGATGGGCGCCAATATCGTCCACCGGCGCGAGGCGGCGGATGTTCTGCGCTTCTTTGCCGGCGACGATTTTTTGGGCGTCGTCAACATTCGCGTCTCCCCGGAGGAAAACTTCAGCGAAGAGGGCCGCTTCGAAGGCGCTGAAACCCGTCACCTCGATCTGACGAAAATGCTCGTCGACCTCTATCCGGTGGGCAAGATCGCGACGAGTGGTTTTGCGGTGGCGCTGTGGCTCGCCGAGCTGCAACTGCCGGGCAAAATCCTGCTTGCCGGTTTTTCAGCGAAGAGGAGCGAGAAGTGGAAGGTCTTCGACGTGCACGACTGGACGTTCGAGCAGATCTTCCTGCGTCTCTTTGCACGTATGGGCACGATCTCGATGATGGGCGGCGTGGATGCCAGCCCCTATGCGGCAATTGCCAGACGGTTTCCACAGGTGCCGCCGATCGAGATCGCGATGACGGCGGCCGAAGTCCTGTCGGAACGGCTCCACAACGCAAATAGCCAGATCGACAGGCTCATGTCCGTCACCAAATCCATCCGCGCCATCGAGGGTTTCTTTCGGCGCTTCAAGCCGAAAACCCGCAAGCAGCGTTTCCTTGAAAAGTCGAAGGAATGACTGTCGGAAGCTCTCCTCAAAAGGTGGGCTGTCAAAAAAGCTGCTCTTTGAGTTGACGCTACGTGGCGGATAACTGCTCTCCATTCTCCTGTCGGAGAGAAGAAGCCTTCAAAGCCCCAGCGCCGTCAGCATGACGAAAGTGGCGAAGAGGATGAAATGCGTCATGCCCTCGATGGCGTTGGTTTCGCCATCGTTGAGGTTGATCGCCGCGGCAATCAGCGTGATCGCCACCATCACCGTCTGTACCGGGGTCATCGCCATGATGAAGGGCTGGCCGGTATAGAGCGCGATCGCCTCCATGACGGGCACCGTCAGAATGACCGTCGACAGCGAGGCGCCCATGGCGATGTTGACCGTCGCCTGCATGCGGTTCCTGAGTGCCGCCCGCAACGCGGTCAGGATTTCGGGGGCGGCCGAAATCGCTGCGACGACGACGGCGGTCACGGCGATCGGCGCGCCGCTGTCGCGCAGGCCTTCGGTCATGAAGGCGGCCATGAACTCCGCCAGGAGGCCGATAATGACGACGCCGACCAGAATGGTGGCGATCGAGATCGCGGCCGACTCATCAGGGCCATGCGCATCCGGGCTTTCGTTCTTCCGTTCGGAGCGCGGATAGCTGTAGCTGAAGAAATAGCTGTGCTGGCCGACCTGCATGCGCAGGAAGAGGCCATAAAGCGCGATCATCGCGACGATGGTGAAGGCGGAATAATAGTGCCATTTGTCGCTGGGTACGAATTCCGGCACGATCATCGAGATGCCCATGGCGGTAAGGATCATCACGCCGTAGGTCTTGCCGGAATTGTCGTTGTAGGGCTGTTCGCCGTGCTTGAGGCCGCCGAGCAGGGCGGCCAGGCCGAGAATGCCGTTGATATCGAGCATCAGGGCCGAATAGATCGTGTCGCGCACCAGCGTCGGCGAGCTCTCGCCGCTCATCATGATGGCGAGGATGATGACTTCGACGGCGACGGCCGAAAGCGTCAGGATCATCGTGCCATAGGGATCGCCGACCTTGACGGCGAGCAGTTCGGCATGATGGGCGACGCGGATCGAGGCGAGTACGATGGTGCCGACCAGGCCAGCGGCGGCAATCAGTGCGACGCCGCGCCCCATCCCGATCACCGCATGTTCCAAGAGATAGGCGATCGCTGCAACGACCAGTGCGGCGACCAGAAACTTTTCCTCTTTAAAGCGTGGCGCGATCCCCAAGCCCCAGCTCCTGTCTCGATTCATGCGTTCTATCTAAGTCGCTGATTTCGCATATCAAGCAAGCACCGGTTCAGTGCCATTTGCAGTCTTCGGCGTTTAATGGAATACTGAACGTCATCGGGGCCGGAAAGCAGATCGCGGCGTCCTCGAATTCTCGTCAAGCGGCCGCGATGATCCGGATCTTTTCCGGAAGCGTGCGAATGCGCAACAAGAAGATGAGGAGACTGATGCATGATCAAGGTGGTCTACGAAGTCGTGCCGCATGACGGCGGCTGGGCCTACAGGCTGGGAGGTGTCTATTCAGAGGCATTCCCGACCCATGCCGAGGCGCTCGAAGCTGCGCGCATCGTCGCGGCCGAACAGCAGGTCGGCGGCGATTCCGCCGAGATCAGTTGGCAGGACGAGAACGGCAAGTGGCATGAAGAATATGCCGAAGGCGGCGACCGGCCGGAAACCGAGGTGGTGGACGGCCAGTGGAAGGATCGCACGGCCGAAGCCTCGCAAGGCATCGGAAGCTAATCATCTCCCGCCAATGCCCGCGCGACGATCGCATCGACGAATTCGCGCTTATGCGCAGTATAACTGTCGCCGTCCATCCGGAATTCGGCCGCCAGCCTGCGTTTGAGCGCGGCATAATCGGCCGCCGCTTGCGGATGCGCAATGAGATAATCCCGGAAAGCCAGCCTGTTTCGATGCGTGCCGTTACCTTCAGGGCAAAGGTAGACCCGTTCCGCCGGCACTGAACCTCTCGATAGAAATGCCCAGACCTCGTCGTCATAGCGGTTGCCGCGTGGCTCGTAGCCTTCGGCCAGAAGCTTGCGTGTGGCGTCCTCGATATGGCCGAGGCCGGGAAGAACGATGTCGATATCGATGAGCGGCTTGGCGATCATGCCTGGTATCGACGTGCTGCCGATGTGATCGATGGACAACACCTGCGGCAGCAAAGCCAGAAGCCTGCCGCGGATGCGCTGGAAGGCTTGTGGCCATTGCGGATCATAGGGCACGAGTTCAACCGGATTGTGCGTTGCCATCTCGTTCCCGCCAGGTCGAATATCGGTGATAGTCCTGCAGGCCCTCGACCAGCGCGTCAAAGGTGGCGCGGTAGCGCGGCGAAGACTTCAAGTTCTCATGCATCGCCACCCATGTGCCGAGCGGTATGCTGAAGGCATCAGGCAGGATGTGAACAAGGTCGGGATTTTCACGCGCGAGTCCTGTCTGGCAGATGCCGATGCCGACGCCGGCGCGGATCGCCGAGAGCTGGGCAAGATTGCTGTCGGTCCTATAGGAGAAATTGATGCCGGGCACCGCATAGCGTTTCATCGCCATGCGGACATAGGCCGTCTGCCGGTCGAAGCCGATGAGCCGGTGGTTTGCGAGGTCAGCCAAGGTTTGCGGCATGCCGTGTCGCTCGAGATAGCGGCGATGGCCATGAAAGCCGAGGGGGATATCGCCGATGCGGCGCACGACGAGTGCAGTCTGCTGCGGCTCGGCCATGCGCACGGCAATATCGGCCTCGCGGTTCACCAGGTCCTCGATCATATCGGATGCCGAGAGCTCGATCTGCAGTTCGGGATAGGTCTCCTGCAGCGGTCCGAGAATCGCCGGCAGCACTTCGACGGCGATGACTTCGCTGGCGCTGACCCTGACCGTTCCCGCCACGCGCTCGCGCTCACCGGACGCGGTGCGCAAAAGCGCGGCGGTGGTTGCCGCCAGCGTTTCGGCATAGGGCTTCAGCGCTAGTGCGGCGTCGGTCGGCAGCAGGCCGTTCGGTGAGCGGGTGAAAAGTTCGGCGCCGATCGCCAGTTCCAGTGCATCGACATGGCGGCCTATGGTCGGCTGGGTCAGCCCCAGTTCGCGGGCGGCGGCCGAAAGCGAACCCTGCTGAAGCACGGTCAGAAAGCTGCGGTAGAAATCCCAGCTCGGTTCCTCGTTCATGTATTTTTGTATATCAGATGTATTTCTTTCGTCAATTTCGTTTATGCCGTTCTGGTGGCATGATCCTCTCATCCGATCGAAGGAGATGATTGTCATGAGCAGTGAAATGAAGACTACGGCCCTGGTTCTCGGCGCGACCGGCGGTATCGGCAGCGCGGTTGCCCGCAGGCTGCTGGCGCGCGGCTGGAGCATCCGGGCGCTGAACCGCGACGCCGCCAAGGCGTCGAGGCGCGAGCCGGCTTTCGAATGGGTGCAGGGCGATGCGATGAATGCCGGTGACGTCCTGAGGGCGGCTGAAGGCGTCGGCCTGATCGTTCATGCCGTCAATCCGCCCGGCTACCGCGACTGGGAAACGCTGGTGCTGCCGATGCTCGACAATACCATCGCCGCTGCTCGCGCTGTCGGTGCGCGCATCGTGCTGCCGGGCAACGCCTATAATTTCGGTCCCGACGCCCTGCCGGCGCCGACGGAAGAAAGCCCGCAGCGTCCGGTGACGAAGAAGGGGGCGATCCGGGTCGAAATGGAGAAGCGGCTGAAGGCGGCGTCACAGTCCGGCGCCGGCGTCATCATTGTCAGGGCGGGGGATTTCTTCGGCCCAGGCACGACGGCCAATAGCTGGTTTTCGTCTGGTCTCGTGACTCCAGGCAAACCGGTCGGCACGATCAGGAACCCGGGTCGGCGCGGCATCGGTCATCAATGGGCCTACCTGCCAGACATGGCGGAAACCATCGCCCAGCTCGTCGAGCGGGCCGATCGACTGCCGGCCTTTGGCGTCTATCACATGGAGGGCTTCTGGGATGCTGATGGCATGCAGATGGCCGAAGCGATCAAGCGCGTCGCCGGCGGCAAGGCGAAGATCGGTGGCTTTCCCTGGTGGATCGTGCCGCTGGCGGCGCCCTTTATTCCTGTGATGCGGGAGATCAAGGAGATGCGCTATCTCTGGAAGGTGCCGGTGCGGATGCGGAACACCCGGCTTACGGCTGAACTCGGCAGCGAACCGCAGACACCGATCGACGAGGCGGTCAGGGCTTCGCTCGTGGCGCTCGGCTGCCTGCCTGAACCGCATCGTGACACGGCGGCCGCCCTTATCGGGCACCCGTCGCAGAACGCTGGTTAGCTCTCGAGTTCGGCCAGCGCGATCCGGGCGACCGTCAGGGCCGTTTCTGCCTGCTGAATATTCGGATCACCGAGGAACCAGGCGGCGGAAAGACCGGAATAGGCGGCGATCCATTGCAGTAGCCGCTTCGGCTCCAGCTTCGCCTCCGCTGAGACGATGGCGAGCTGGCGGCGAAAACGGGCGGGATCGGTGATGACAGGCAGTTCTTCGTTGGCGAAGATATTGGCGAAATCGAAGCCGCGCTCACCATGGAGCCGCTTCGGATCGATCGCCAGCCAGCCGCGTGCCTCGAAATCGAGGATATTGCCGTGGTGGATGTCGCCGTGGAGGATGGTGACATCACGCTGATCGGCAAGGAGGACGTTGGCGATCGCAGAGCAATCGGCAAGCGTGCCGCCATGCTTGCCCGCTGCCGGCTCCAGATCGCGGAACCAGCGGGTGAGGGGTATGGGATCGGGAAGCGGTTTTTCGCGCGGCGCATGCAGCCGCGCCGCCGTCCCGCAGAGGATCCGGCTTGCCTCGTCGTCCTCGCCGTTCATCGCCATGGCAAGCAGCGAGCGTTTTCCCGTCGCCCTTTCGAGCAGCACGGCATCGCCCTCATGGGCGTAGACATAGGCTGCGCCGTCACCGTCCCACCACCGCATCAGAAGCGCGCCGTATCGTTCGTCGATATCGGCCGCCACTTTCAGCATGGCGGGCCTGTCCTGCCAGAGGACCGGCAGCAGGCGGCTGGAGTGGGTGATGACGGGCTCGCCGTCTGATATCAGCGACCAGCGATCAAGATAGGGAGCAAACATGGCGGTACCCTACAAAGAAACCGTCGAAGATGGAAATCCCGCCTTTCGGCGGGATTCGCGTTCGCGTGTGAAAGGTTCAGGCGACCTTTTCGAGAATGGGATAATCGATATAGCCCTTGGCGGTGCCGCCGTAAAAGGTCGACTGGTCGGGCGTGTTGAGCGGCAGATTGTCTTTCAGGCGCTCGACGAGATCGGGATTGGCGATGAAGGGCTTGCCGAAGGCGACGAGATCGGCGCGGCCGCTTTCGACGGCGTCGATCGCCAGATCGCGATCGTAGCCGTTGTTGACCATCCAGTCGGCCTTGCCGCCGGCCTTTTCATAAGTCTGGCATAGCGCCTTGTAATCGAAGGAGGGGTTGTCGCCCTGCTTGTATTCGCGGTCGCCGCCGGTCTGGCCTTCGATGACATGGATGTAGGCGAGGTCGTATTTGGCCAGTCCTTCGACGACATGGCTGAAGGTCGCCTGAGGATTGGAATCGTAGCTTTCGCCTGATGGCGTCACCGGCGAGATGCGGATTGCGGTGCGGCCGGCGCCGATTTCCTTGACCACGGCATCGACGACTTCGAAGGTCAGACGGGTGCGATTTTCGATCGAGCCGCCATATTGGTCGGTGCGGTCGTTGATACCGTCGCGGATGAACTGGTCGAGCAGGTAGCCGTTGGCGCCGTGGATCTCGACACCGTCGAAGCCGGCGTCGATCGCTGCGCGGGCAGCTTTGCGGTAATCCTCGATGATGCCGGGGATTTCGGCGGTTTCGAGCGCGCGCGGCTCGGAGGTGTCGGCAAAGCTGCCGCTGCCGTCGGCATTGACCAGATAGGTCTTGGCCTTGGCGATGCGGTTGGTCGAGGAAACCGGCTTGCCGTCGTTCGGCTGCAGCGTCGTGTGCGAGATGCGGCCGACATGCCACATCTGGACGACGATCTTGCCCCCGGCTGCGTGAACGGCGTCGGTGACGCGCTTCCAGCCGTCGAGAGCCTCTTTGCTATAGAGGCCCGGCACGTTGGCATAACCTTGGCCCTGATGGGTGATCGCGGTTGCTTCGGTGATGATCAGGCCAGCGGTGGCGCGCTGGCGGTAATATTCGACGTTGAGGTCGTTGGGGATTGCGCCCGGCGAGCGGTTGCGGGTGAGCGGCGCCATGACGATGCGGTTCTTGACGGATATGTCGCCGATTTTCGTGGGTTCGAAGAGCTTGACCATGATGGTCCTTTCTTTTGCGGGAGGATCACTCGGCAGGGGCGAGGGCGGCCCGGCCCCTGGCGGAGAGATAGGTGAGCGCCGTCGCGCCGAGGCCGATCAGAGCCATCAAGGCCGCGGCGAGCGGAACGCGGGTGAGATCGAAGCCGGCGTCGATGACCAAGCCGCCCACCCAGGCGCCGAGCGCATTGCCAGTGTTGAAGGCGCCGATGTTGATCGTCGAAACCAGGTTTGGTGCGTCCTTGCCGAAGCCGACGACGCCGACCTGAAGCGCCGGTACGGCGGCAAAGCTTGCCATCGCCCAAAGGAAGAGGGTGATTTCAGCCGGGATGAAGAAGCGGCTGGTGTAGCTGAAGACGATCGAGGTGATGGCGATCGCGGCGAAGACGCCGGCAAGCGTTGCGCCGAGCCGCCGGTCGGCAAGCTTGCCGCCGACAAGGTTGCCGATTGTCAGCCCGAGGCCGATCAGGAACAGCGTCCAGGTGACGCCTTCCGGCGACACGCCGGTGACGTCGCGCAGCAGCGGCGCGATATAGGTGAAGAGGGCGAACATCGAGGCGGCGAAGAAGACGGTGGTGGAGAGTGCCAGCCACAGGCGGCCATTCCTGAGTGCTGCGATCTCGCGCAGGATGCTGCCGTTTTCTTGCTGCTTGTCCCTGGGCAGGATGGCGATCAGGCCGAGAATGGTGACGATACCGATGACAGTGACGACGCCGAAGGTGGCGCGCCAGCCATAGGCCTGGCCGATCGCAGTGCCGATCGGCACGCCGAGAACGTTGGCGAGTGTCAGGCCAGTGAACATCAGCGCGACGGCGCGGGCCTTGCGGTCTTCGGCAACGAGGCCGGCGGCGGCGACCGAGCCGATGCCGAAGAAGGCGCCGTGGCAAAGTGCTGTCACGACGCGGGCAATCATCAGCACCCAATAGTCGCTCGCCAGAGCGCAAAGCAGGTTGCCGGCGATGAAGAAGGCCATCAGCGCAATCAGGGCGGTGCGGCGCTTCAGCTTCGCAGTCGAAATCGCCATCACAGGTGCGCCGATCGCGACGGCAAGGGCATAACCGGTCACCAGCCACCCGGCCTGCGGGATGCTGACCGAGAGATCGGCGGCGACCTCGGGCAACAGACCCATGATGACGAATTCGGTGGTGCCTATCGCAAACGAGCTCAAGGCGAGAACGAGGAGGGCGAGGGGCATTCTAAAGGTCCTGCGTCAGTTGCCTGAGGAAGGCGGCAATGGTTTCTTCGTTGCGCTTGTAAAAGATCCACTGGCCGACGCGTTTGGTGGTGACGAGGCCGGCACGATGCAGCGTGCCGAGGTGCGCCGAGACCGTCGACTGTGACAGGCCGCAGCGCTCGAACTGGCTGGCGCAGACGCCCATTTCGAAAGGATGCTCCTGCGAGGGGAAATGCTCCTCGGGATTTTTCAGCCAGTTCAGAATGTCCATCCGGGTGGGATGGGCGAGCGCCTTGATAATTTCGTCTTTGTCCATCGTTGTTCGCCGAACTGTAAATCGTGTCTTGGCGATATATCGATCGTCAGACTTCGATATGCAAATCACGGAGGCGTGAGGCGATGAATTTTATTGAATGAGCAAAATTTGGGCAAAAAAAGAGGGCCACCGGAAAACCAGGGCCCTTATAATTGTGAAGGTCAAAAACCTCCAGAGGGGAACAGCTAATGCGGTGGTACTGGGAGAGAAACCACAAGATGCATCAGCTGAGAGGGATATGGTGCTTCCTTGAGCAGGTTTCAATGCTTTTTTGTGCGTGTCTGCTATGCGTCGCACAATTTTTTTGCGGTGCGGCATTTCGCTGAGGAAGAAAGGCAAAAAAAGAGGGCCACTGGAAAACCAGGGCCCTTTTAAGTGTGAAGGTCAAAAACCTCCAGAGGGGAACAGCTAATGCGGTGGAACTGGGAGGAAAAGCCACCATGTGCATCAGCTATGTGCGATATGGTGGTTTAATGGGCAAACGGCAACCCTCATTTGTGCATGCCAGTCATGCGTGTTCTGCATAGTCGGCAATTCATCAATAAAATAAGGCTCAAAAGTTCCAGTTTCTGGCCTTGCTGACGATGAAGTCGCGGAAGGCTTTCAGCTTGGCGGCGTTCTTGATCTCGTCGGGATAGCAGAAATAGGTGTCGAAGGAAGGGACGTCGGCATTGATCGCCAGCTGAATCAGGCCGGGGTCGCGGCCGACGATGTAATCCGGCAGGCAGGCGACGCCGATTCCGAGCAGGCAGGCGCGCTTGATCGAGGTCTGGCTGTTGATCTGCAGGTGCGGGATGCGCTTGTTGTCGGAGGAGCGGCCGGCGACTTCCAGCCAATTGACATCGAGCAGGTAACTCGGCGCCGGCTCGCCAAAGGTGATGATGCGGTGATTGTCGAGATCCTCAACCCTCTGCGGCTCGCCGTGACGGTTGATGTAGGACGGGGCCGCATAGACGTGCATGTGCACGGTGAAAAGCTTGCGCTGGATGAGGTCGGATTGCTGCGGCTGGCGCAGGCGGATCGCGCAGTCGGCATGACGCATGTTCACATCCACTTCCTCATTGTCGAGGATCAGCTGGATCTGCACATCGGGATAGAGTTGCAGGAATTCCTGGATCTTGTCGGTCAGCCAGCCCTGGCCGAGGCCGACCGTCGTCGTGACGCGCAGCTTGCCAGACGGCTTTTCCGTCGTTTCGGTGAGCTGCATCTTTACGGTTTCGAGCTTCAGCAGCACGTCGTGGGCAGTGCGGTAGAGCAGTTCGCCCTGTTCCGTCAGAATCAGGCCACGCGCATGGCGGTGAAACAGCTTGGTGCCGACATCCTGCTCCAGCGCGCTCACCTGGCGGCTGATGGCGGATTGGGACAAATGCAGTTTATCCGCCGCATGCGTGAACGAACCCGCCTCGGCAGCTGCGTGAAAAATACGCAGCTTGTCCCAATCCAATGGCATTCCCCCACCCCTCATGCCGATCTTACTCCGCGGCCACGGCGACGGGCATGTGGCCCGTCAAGTATCGCTCGGCTTCAAGTGCAGCCATGCACCCCAGGCCGGCGGCAGTGATCGCCTGGCGGAACGTATCATCCGTCACGTCGCCCGCGGCATAGACCCCGTCCAGGCTGGTCGCAGTCGAATCCGGCGCGGTCCAGAGATAACCATTGTCCTTCAGCTTCAGCTTGTCCTTGAAGAGCTCGGTTGCCGGCGCATGGCCGATGGCGACGAAGACGCCATCGATCACCATGTCGGTGATCGTGCCCGTGCGGGTGTCGCGCAGGCGCGCGCCGGAAACGGATTGCGGCATTGGCGGCTTGGCCGGCGTGCCGGTAATCTCGGCTACTTCGGTATTCCACAGAACCTTGACATTGTCCTTGGAGAACAGGCGTTCCTGCAGGATCTTCTCAGCGCGGAAGAAGTCGCGGCGATGCACGACCGTGACCGACTTGGCGATGTTGGAGAGATAGAGCGCCTCCTCGACGGCGCTGTTGCCGCCGCCAACCACGATCACATCCTTGTTGCGATAGAAGAAACCGTCGCAAGTGGCGCAGGCCGAAACGCCGAAGCCCTGGAAATGCTGTTCGCTCTCGATGTCGAGCCACTTGGCCTTGGCGCCGGTGGCGATGATCAGCGTATCGGCGGTCCAGACCTGGCCGCTGTCGGTGCGGGCGACGAACGGGCGCTGGTTCATGTCGACTTCGGTCACGAGGTCGTTGACGATCTCGGCGCCGACATGTTTTGCCTGCTGCAGCATCTGTTCCATCAACCAGGGACCTTGGATAGGATCGGCAAAGCCCGGATAGTTCTCGACATCGGTGGTGATCATCAGCTGGCCGCCCTGTTCGAGACCGGCGATCAAAACCGGTTTCAGCATGGCGCGCGCGGCATAGACCGCGGCAGTATAGCCTGCGGGTCCGGAACCGATAATGAGCACCTTGGTATGGCGGGCGGGCATGTCATTTCCTTTCGACTGGCAGGAGGGCGGCGGCTAGATAGCGATTGCGGCCGTTTCGCGTCCCTGCGCCATTTATGAACGTCCAATGCTTTTATTCAAGGGCAGCCTTGCGTTACCAACAAGGCAAATCGCCAGGATGTGCAAGAATCCGTCATCGGCGTGAAACTTTCTTGCGTATTCCGCGGCTTTATATAGAAGCTCCCCGCGGAGAATTAAAGAAAGGCAATGATGTGGGTCGTGCGGAACTCGACGTCATCGACATAAAGATACTCCGGGAGCTGCAGGCCGATGGCCGCATGACCAATGTGGAGCTCGCCGATCGCGTCGGCATCTCGGCGCCGCCTTGCCTGCGCCGGGTGCGCAAGCTCGAGGAAGCGGGCATCATCGAGGGCTATCACGCGATGCTGAACAGCCCGAAGCTCGGCTTCGACCTCGTCGCTTTCTGCATGGTCGGCCTCAAGCACCAGTCGGAAGGCAATCTCAAGGCCTTCGCCGCCGCCACCGCCGAATGGCCGCTGGTGCGCCAGGCCTGGATGGTCTCCGGCGACAGCGATTTCCTGTTGCATTGCGTGGCGGAGAACCTCACCCGCTTTCAGGATTTTGTCATCGAGGTGCTGACGGCGAACGAACATGTCGACACCGTGCGCACCATGCTGACGATCCGGCAGGTGAAGAAGCTGGGGCTGGTGGAAGTCTAACACCACCTAGGCAGAGCAAACGTATCGCCAATTACTTGCGCGATATATAGCCGCCCCGATTGATGCCGTGGCGCTGGAGTTTGTCGTAAAACGTCTTTCTCGGAATGCCGAGCGCCTCGATGGTGCGGCGTACGTCGCCGTCATTGGCCGACAGCGCGTCGCGAATGATCTCCGCCTCGTAGCGCTCCAGCCGTTCGGGAAGTGTCGCATCCGTCGGCTGCGGAGCGACCGCTGTCGTTCCGCCGCCTTCCACGCCAAGCACCACGCGTTCGGCATAATGCGAGAGTTCGCGGACATTGCCCGGCCATGTGTGCGAGGCGAGATGCCGCCGCACATCCGGTGAAAGCGGCGGGACATCGCGGCGGAAGCGCTCCGCGGCGCGAGCGGTGAAGTGGGAAAACAGCAGCGGAATATCGTCGCGGCGTTCTCTCAGCGGCGGAATGGAGATCGTCACGACATTCAGCCTGTAATAGAGATCCTCGCGAAAATCGCCGCGCACCGAGGGATCCCCGAGGTCGATCTTGGCAGCCGCGACGACGCGAAGATCGACCGGACGCACCTCGTTGGTGCCAAGCGGCGTGATCTCGCGCATCTCCAGCACCCTCAGCATCTTGACCTGGGTGGCGGCCGGCATGCTTTCGATTTCGTCGAGGAACAGCGTGCCGCCGCTTGCATGTTCGATGCGGCCCGTGCGGCGCTTCTGGGCGCCGGTAAAGGCGCCGGCCTCGTGGCCGAACAACTCGCTTTCGATGACGGTTTCGGGCAGGGCGCCGCAATTCAGCGCCACGAAATTGCCTCTCCGGCGGTGGCTCCACTGATGCAAGAGCTGGGCAACAACTTCCTTGCCGCTGCCCGTTTCGCCGGCGACGAGCACGTCCACATCGGTATCGGCGATGTGGCGAAGAATGTTTCTGAGATTTTCCATGACAGGCGTCTGGCCGATCAGCGGCAAATTCTCCTGCGCATCTTCGGCTGCCTTCCGCAGCATGCGGTTCTCCAGAACAAGCCGCCGCTTCTCGCTTGCGCGACGCACGCTCTGGACGAGCCGATCGGCTGCAAAGGGCTTGGCGATGAAATCATAGGCGCCGTCCTGGATCGCCTGGACGGCCATGGGAATATCGCCGTGGCCGGTCATCAGGATCACCGGCAGGTCGGCATCCATGCCCTGCAGCGTGGCGAAGAGTTGCAGTCCGTCGATCTCCGGCATCCGGATATCGGTGACGACGGGGCCGGCAAAGTCCGCCGGCAGATCCGCCAGCGCGGCTTTCGCACCGTCATAGGCGGAAACGGAAAATCCGGCGAGTTCGAGCGTCTGGGCGGTGGCGCGGCGTAGGTCCTTGTCGTCGTCGATCAGCGCAACAGGGGTCGGCGTTTCCATGATCTCAAGCCTTCCTTAGCTGAACGATGAACCGGGTTCCGCTGCTGTCGCTTAAAACCTCCATCCGGCCGCCGTAGTCGCCGACGATATCCTTGGAGATCACCAGGCCAAGGCCGAGTCCGCTTTCCTTCGAGGTATTGAACGGCGTGAACAAGCCCTTGCGGATTTCCGGCGGGATGCCGGGACCGTTGTCGGCGACCGTCACCGTTACCATCCCTGCATCGGTGGATGATCTGACCTCGACGCGACCCTCTCCGGCCTTCGGCGCCACCGCCTCCAGGGCGTTCTGAAGCAGATTGATCAGCACCTGCTCGAGACGGATCCGGTTTCCCATCACCTGCAGTTCGGCGGGCGGCAGGTCGATGTCGAGCGTATCCATGCGGCCGGCAAACCGGCTGCGCAACAGCATCACCGCGCCCTCGATGACGTCCTTCAATCCGGTTGGTTCGGCGCTGCCCCGGCCTTTGCGGGCAAAGGTCTTCAGGTCCTCGGTGATCGAACCTATGCGCTCCGTCAGCGCCGCGATGCTTTCGAGATTTTCGCCGGCAGGCGCCGTCTGGCCGCGATCGAGGAAGGTGCGGGCGTTATCCGCATAGGCACGAATGGTTGCCACCGGCTGGTTGATCTCATGGGCGACGCCAGCTGCCACCTGACCCAGGATGGCCAGCCGGTTGGCCTGCACCAGATCCTGTTGCACCGCCTGCAATTTCTGCTCCGTGCTCTTGTGGCCGACAATTTCAGCCTGCAGCCGGTCCCTCGCCTGGCTGAGATCCAGCGTCCGCTCGGCGACGCGCCGTTCCAGTTCCTCCCGCGCCCGCTGTTCGCTGGAGATTCGCAGGCTGATCACATGGCGACGGCGCAACAGGAAGGCTGCTCCGGCCACTAGCGGCAGGAGTATCAGCAATGCCAGCATGCGGGCTTCACGAATCCCCGCATCGACGGATGGTCCGAGTGCGACGAGATGCTGCAAATGCCAACCGGTCGCCGGCACCGACGTTGCGACATCGAGAAACCTGGTTTTCCCGGCATCGCCCGGCATGACGATCCCGACGACATCGAGCCCGTCACCGAGGTTTCGGACCATGTCGAGCGGCAGGGGTTGAAGCGGCGCATCGCCGAATTGAAGGCTTTCGCGGATCGCCGTCAGCCGGTCCTCGGCGATCCGGCCGATCGTCATAAACCGCCATGACGGAATACTGGTGATGAGGACAATGCCGCGCTCGTCAACGACATAGGACGGGGTGTTCGAGGCATTCCAATCCGCCTCGACGTCGTCGAATTCAACCTTGACCACGACGACGCCCAGCAGGCCATTGCTGCCCGAAATCCGCTGGGAGATATAGAGGCCCGGTTTCTTGCTGACCGTGCCGAGCGCGAAGTGCTCGGCCTGTCCTCGTTCGACCGCCCCCTGAAAATACTCGCGGAAACGATAGTCATTGCCGACGAAGCTCGTCGGTTCGCGCCAGTTGCTGGCCGAAACCGCCATGCCGTCCTTGTCGATGACATAGATGACGGCAGCTTTCGTGCCCGCCGCCAAATTTTCCAGCTTCTGACTGAGCCGCTCGAACGCGCCGGCATCGTTTCCTGCCAGTGCGGCGGCGAGTGCCGCGTCCTGCGACAACACGAAGGGAAGCGCCCGGTATTTTTCGAGAACCGTGCGCAGCAAAGCCGCATTCAGCCTCGCATCCATGCGGGCCTGTTCCTCGAGGGCAGCCTCCGCACGGTGCCGGCCGATCTCGCCGCTGGCCCACAGGCTTGCCACGACAGCGAGGAGGGCGAGCACGGCATAGGCCCACCACATCCGGCGGATGCGGTGTTGCACGGGCAGGGAAGGCCACAATTTCTGCGACACGGACATGGCGGATTTGTGCACTTTTCTGCACGAAACGCAAATGAATTTGTGCGGATTTCCGCATTGCTTAATGAGTCATCTGCAGCCTCGTAAATTTTTCATTAATAAATTCAATGTGTTGCTGGTCGGCGCAAAACTGGCACGGCGATTGCGAAGAACCTGGCAACAACGGCTGAGCTGTTGGACTTGAAGCGAACGGCTCGGGAGGCCGGAGTTCGTTCCGGACGAGCCATTAGGAGGACATCATGATCGCAGCACCACTCGATGCAGTCGCAGACAGCAAGGGCAAGAAGCCCTTTTATACCCATCTTTACGTTCAGGTTCTCGCGGCCATCGCCGCCGGCATCCTTCTCGGCCATTTCTATCCCGAATTCGGCACCCAGCTGAAGCCGCTCGGCGATGCCTTCATCAAGCTCGTCAAGATGATCATTGCCCCCGTCATCTTCCTGACGGTTGCGACCGGCATTGCCGGCATGAGCGACCTGCAGAAGGTCGGCCGCGTCGCCGGCAAGGCGATGCTCTACTTCCTGACATTCTCGACATTGGCGCTCATCATTGGCCTGATCGTCGCCAATGTCGTCCAGCCCGGCGCTGGCATGAACATCGATCCTGCCTCGCTGGATCCGGCCGCCGTCGCCGGCTACGCCGCAAAGGCGCATGAGCAGAGCATCGTCGGTTTCCTCACCAACATCATCCCGACGACGATCGTGGGCGCTTTTGCCGATGGCGACATTCTGCAGGTGCTGTTCTTCTCGGTGCTCTTCGGTATCGCGCTCGCCATGGTCGGCGAAAAGGGCGAACCGGTCGTCAACTTCCTCAATTCCCTGACGGCGCCGGTGTTCAAGCTCGTCGCCATCCTCATGAAGGCAGCGCCCATCGGCGCCTTCGGCGCCATGGCATTCACCATCGGCAAGTATGGCGTCGGGTCGATCGCCAACCTCGCCATGCTGATCGGCACCTTCTACGTTACATCTCTGCTCTTCGTCTTCATCGTTCTCGGCGCTGTTGCCCGCTACAATGGCTTCTCGATCGTGGCGCTGCTGCGCTACATCAAGGAAGAACTGCTGCTGGTCCTCGGCACCTCGTCTTCGGAGGCAGCCCTTCCCGGGCTGATGAACAAGATGGAGAAGGCCGGCTGCAAGCGCTCGGTCGTCGGCCTCGTCATTCCGACAGGCTATTCCTTCAATCTCGACGGCACCAACATCTACATGACGCTGGCAGCGCTCTTCATTGCCCAGGCAACCGGTATTCATCTCTCCTGGGGTGATCAGATCCTGCTGCTGCTGGTGGCGATGCTGAGCTCGAAGGGTGCAGCGGGCATCACCGGCGCCGGCTTCATCACGCTTGCCGCAACGCTCTCTGTCGTGCCCTCCGTGCCGGTCGCCGGCATGGCACTTATCCTCGGCATCGACCGCTTCATGTCGGAATGCCGGGCGCTGACCAACCTCGTCGGCAATGCGGTTGCCACGATCGTCGTCGCACGTTGGGAAAACGAGCTGGATACAGCGCAGCTTGCCGCGGCACTGGGCGGACAGACCGGAGATGATATTTCGGCTGCCGGACTGCAGCCGGCCGAATAACCAGCCGCTATTCCTTGTCCTTAGAATCCCTGCAGCGGCCCGTTATCCAACGGGCCGTTTCTCTTTTCTGCTTCAGCCGCGATTGTCGCCGAGAAGGCGATCGTAAATCGCGCCGATCGCGCTTGCTTCCTTCTCCAGCGCAAAATTCGTCCTGACATGCCGTAGGGCATTCTCGCCATGGGCAATCGCCAAAGCGGGATCTGCGATATAGGGCGCGATTGCCCGCGTCAGCGCCTCGCCATCGCCGGCGGCGACGACCGAGCCCGTCTCGCCCGTGACGATGAGCTCGGCATAGGCGCCGGCGTCCGATGCCACCACCGCGGTGCGCGAGGCCATGGCTTCGAGTGGCGTCAGGCCAAAACCCTCGTTGCGGGAAGGGGCGACGTAAAGCGTCAGGCGGCGATACCAGACCTTGATGTCAGGCACTTCGCCGAGGAAGAGAATACGGTCGCTGAGCCCGGCGGCCGCGACATCCGCTTTAAGTTTGTCGCCAAATGCCGTGTGTTCGGCCGTCACCCGGCCGGAGACGACCGCCGTCCAGTCGGGATGCTGTGGCAGCAGTTCGATCATCGCTCCGACGAAAAGATCAGTGCCCTTCTGATGGCGCACGCGGCCGAAGCAGCCGATGAGATGGCGGCCCGGCAGGCCGGTGGCGGCGATGCCGTCCTCCGCCGTTTCCGGCGGATGGAACAAGGCAAGATCGACGCCGTGCTGGATCACCGTATGCGGCACCTCGAGGAACGAACCGGATCGATCGCTGGTCGCGATGACAGCGTCCATGCGACGGATCAGCCATTTCGTATAGGCGCTGTGGCGGCGTTGCGCGGCCGAGGTGAAGAGAAGCTTCAGCGGCATGCGCATGAGATGGCGCAGCAGGATGCCGACGGCCATCTCGTTGTTGCGGCGAGCGTGCCAGACGCGCTGGCGCCGGCGCGCCGGCGGGCGCCAGAGGCCGAGGAGCTGCGGCCACTTCAGTTTCGGCAGGCCTTCCGGCAGGCCGGGGCCGAGTGTCGCGATCTTGATGCCGAGCCGGATCTGGTACGGGATGAGCTGGACGATAGTCGACGTGACGCCGGAGAGCCGGCGCTTGAAATTGGGCGCAATGATCTCGACGTCACGAATATCCGGCAAGGGAGGGGTCTCGCGGCTGGCGGGCGATCAGCCCCAGGAAACCTGGAGGATCTCGTAGGCCTTGGAGCCGCCCGGCGCATTGACCTCGATGGAATCGCCGACTTCCTTGCCGATCAGCGCACGGGCGATCGGCGAGGAGATGGAGATGCGGCCAGCCTTGACGTCGGCTTCCTGGTCGCCGACGATCTGGTAGGTCTTTTCTTCCTCGGTGTCCTCGTCGATGAGTTTCACCTTGGCGCCGAACTTGATCTTGTCGCCCGACATCTTGGTGAGGTCGATGACCTCGGCGCGCGCCGTCAGGTCTTCCAGCTCGCTGATGCGGCCTTCATTATGGCTCTGGGCTTCCTTGGCGGCGTGGTATTCGGCGTTTTCGGAAAGGTCGCCATGGGCACGGGCTTCGGCGATCGCCTCGATGATTCGGGGGCGCTCCTCCTGCTGAC
This sequence comes from Rhizobium acaciae, assembly GCF_025941625.1. Lineage (NCBI taxonomy): Bacteria > Pseudomonadati > Pseudomonadota > Alphaproteobacteria > Hyphomicrobiales > Rhizobiaceae > Rhizobium > Rhizobium acaciae. Next base: position 176,797 of record NZ_JAPCZO010000010.1, on the reverse strand, counting down.
GCCAGCGCAGCTCTTCCTGCAGCTTGACGAAACCACCCGGTGTCATCGGTACCTTTTCAACCATTTTTCTGTCCTTCAATCCTCGTATCCGCACAATCAGCGGCGAACACAAAAGAAAACAGGTCCCGAAGGGGAGCTTCGGAACCGTGCCACAATCTTAGTCGGACGCTTATAGCAGATCGCCAAGGCCGATTTCCAGAAAATTCGCATAAAAGAAACGCGGCTTGCCGCGATATTGGGTGGTACGACTTGAAAATGGGCAGAAATCGGACCGTCCTGATTGACTCTGCACATAAGAACATATAGTGAACATTCTAATGAAGAAGTCGCTCACAGAACGCTTGGCCATTCTTTCCGATGCCGCGAAATATGACGCTTCCTGCGCTTCCAGCGGCACGGTGAAACGTGATTCCCGGGCAAGTGGCGGGCTCGGTTCGACCGAGGGATCCGGCATCTGTCATGCCTATGCCCCGGACGGGCGGTGCATTTCGCTTCTGAAAATACTGCTGACCAATTTCTGCATCTACGACTGCGCCTATTGCGTCAATCGCTCGTCGAGCAATGTCGAACGGGCGCGCTTTACGCCCGAGGAGGTCATCTGGCTGACGCTGGAATTCTACCGCCGCAACTATATCGAAGGGCTGTTCCTTTCCTCGGGCATCATTCGTTCGTCCGATTACACGATGGAAGAGATGGTCCGTATCGTCCGCGAACTGCGTGTAACCCATAATTTCCGAGGCTATATCCATCTGAAATCGATCCCCGAGGCGTCGCCGCGTCTGATCGAGGAGGCGGGGCTTCATGCCGATAGGCTGTCGCTCAATATCGAGTTGCCGACGGATCACGGCATCACCCGCTTTGCGCCGGAAAAGAAGCCTGCCAATATTCGGCGATCGATGGGGGATTTGAGGCTGAAGATTGAGGCCGCCGGTGAACCGACGCTCAGGACAAAGAAGCGTCAGCGTTTCGTGCCGGCCGGCCAGAGCACGCAGATGATCGTCGGCGCCGACGGGGCGAACGATGCGACGATCCTTGCGACCAGCGGCAGGCTTTACAGCAGCTATGGGCTGAAGCGCGTCTATTATTCCGCCTTCAGCCCGATCCCGGATTCGTCGAAAAACCTGCCGCTGATCAAGCCGCCGTTGATGCGCGAGCACCGGCTCTATCAGGCCGACTGGCTCTATCGATTCTACGGTTTCGGGATCGACGAGATTACTGCGAACCAGGCGGGCGGCATGCTCGATCTCACGCTCGACCCCAAGCTTGCCTGGGCGCTCGCCAACCGGGCCGAATTTCCCGTCGATATCAACCGGGCTGAGCGCGAGCGGCTGCTGCGCGTGCCCGGTCTCGGCACCAAGACAGTCAAAGCGATCGTTTCGGCCCGCCGTTTTCGCCGGTTGCGGCTCGACGATCTCCAGCGGCTCGGCATTTCGATCAAGAAGGTCCAGTCCTTCATCTCGGCGGAAGGCTGGTCGCCGCGCCGATTGATCGAGCGCCCCGACCTTCGCGCCATGTTCGAACCGCAACCTGAACAATTGTCGTTGCTGTGATGCGCCGGGTCGTGCTGGCAGGACGCGGGGAGCTTGCCGAATGGCGTGACGCCGCGCGCGCCTTCTCGGCTGCCGGCATCCTGCCGGAAGAGATCGAGTGGCGCGAAAAACGGGGTGAGCCGGGTTTTGCGTTTCAACACGACGCCATGCCGCCTGCGTCTGCCGCAGCACGCAAACCGATGACGGTGCCGCCCGCCTTCATCGAGCTGGCGGAGACAGTTCTCTGCCATTCCGACCCGGCGCGCTTTTCCCTGCTTTACCGTCTGCTCTGGCGGCTGCAGCTGGACCGGCAGCTGCTTGAAGTGGCCTCCGACGAGGACGTCGCCCGTGCCAGGCTGATGGCGAAAAGCGTTCGGCGCGACGCGCATAAGATGACGGCCTTCCTCCGCTTCAAGGAGGTTGGTGCGGTGTCGGCGGGCCGTCGAAAATTCCTCGCCTGGTTCGAGCCGGATCACCATATCGTCAGGCGCACAGCGCCCTTCTTCCAACGGCGCTTCACTGACATGGACTGGCTGATCGCGACGCCCATGGGATCGGCCGCGTGGGACGGCGAGCGGCTGACGATGAGCGACGAACCGTGTGAAAAACCCAATTTCACAGATGCTACCGATGACCTCTGGCGCACCTACTATGCCAGCATTTTCAATCCGGCGCGGTTGAAGTTGAAGGCGATGCAGGCGGAGATGCCGAAGAAATACTGGAAGAACCTGCCGGAAGCCGATCTCATCCCTGGGCTGATCGCATCGGCGGAGAGCAAGGTGCGGGCCATGGCTGCAAGGGAGGCGACCCAGTCGTTGCCCTTTCACGATCGCCTGCAGGAAGCCGCGCGCAGCATTCCTGCTGAACCCGAAGCGCCGGCGGGCACGCTGGAAGCACTGCGCGCGGAAGCTGCCACCTGCGCCCGTTGTCCGCTTCATGCGAAGGCGACGCAAACCGTATTTGGGGAGGGGCCGCGCGATGCAGAGGTGATGTTCGTCGGCGAGCAGCCGGGCGACCAGGAGGATATATCAGGGCGCCCCTTCGTCGGTCCCGCCGGCAAGCTGCTGGACCAGGTGATCGCTGAAGCGGGCATCGTCCGCTCAACGCTTTACGTCACCAATGCCGTCAAGCATTTCAAATATGAACCGCGCGGCAAGCGTCGCATCCATCAGAAGCCCAATATAGGCGAGGTGAAGCATTGCCGCTGGTGGCTCAATCTGGAGATGGCGCTGATCAAGCCGAAGCTGGTCGTTGCCATGGGGGCGACGGCGCTTGCGGCGCTGACCGATACGAAACAACGGCTGCAGGATGTCAGGGGGAAAGCGATCGCGATCGACGAGAAGCGCACGCTCTTCGTGACGGTGCATCCGTCCTATCTGTTGCGTATTCCCGACGAGCGGCTGAAAGCGGATGAACTGGCACGGTTTCGCGAAGATATGCTGACAATTCAGCGCCTTATGCTTGCGGCCGCATAAATTGATTCCGAAGCCTATGGCGCCGCCGCTCATTGAGCGATGGCGTTGCCGTATCTCAGGCGAAGTAGCTCTGCAGCGGCCGCACTTCGAGATTGCCGGCCTTCAGCGCCTTGATCGCCTGGGCGGCGGCCTCGGCGCCTGCCATCGTCGTGTAATAGGGCACCTTCTGCATCAGCGTCGCACGCCGCAGCGACTTGGAGTCCGAGATCGCCTTGTTGCCATCGGTGGTGTTGATGACGAGCTGGACCTGGCGGTTGCGGATCGCGTCCTCGATGTGCGGGCGGCCTTCCAGCACCTTGTTGATCTTGGTGGCGGTGATACCGTTTTCGGCGAGGAAGCGGGCGGTGCCGCCGGTCGCCAGCACTTTGAAGCCCTGTTCGACGAGGATGCGGATCGCCGGCAGCACGCGCGGCTTGTCGGCGTCGCGCACGGAGACGAAGACCGTGCCGTCACGCGGCAACTCGACGCCGGCGCCGAGCTGCGACTTGGCGAAGGCCAGTGCAAAATCGGTATCGAGGCCGATGACTTCTCCGGTCGAGCGCATTTCCGGGCCGAGCAGCGTGTCGACGCCGGGGAAGCGGGCGAAGGGGAAGACGGCTTCCTTGACGGCGATGTGCTTTAGCTTGCGCGGATCGGGCTTTTCGCCGTAGGCGGCGAAGGTGGCATCGAGTTTCTCGCCGGCCATGACGCGGGCGGCGATCTTGGCGATCGGCGCACCGATGGTCTTTGCGACGAAGGGCACGGTGCGCGAGGCGCGCGGATTGACTTCGAGCACGTAGACGACATCGTCCTTGATGGCGAACTGAACGTTCATCAGGCCGCCGACATTGAGGGCTTTGGCCATGGCCTTGGCCTGGCGCTCCAGCTCGTCGAGCATCTCGTTGGAGAGCGTGCGCGGCGGCAGCGAGCAGGCGCTGTCGCCGGAATGGATGCCGGCTTCCTCGATATGCTCCATGATGCCGGCGACATAGACGTCGGTGCCGTCCGAGAGGCAGTCGACATCGACTTCGATGGCGTGGCTGAGATAGCTGTCGAAGAGCAGCGGGTTCTTGCCGAGCAGAGTGTTGATCTGGCCGGTCTTGTCGTTGGGATAACGCTGCTTGATATCCTCAGGTACCAGTTCAGGCACGGTATCGAGCAGGTAGCTCTGCAATTGTCCTTCCGAATGCAGGATCTGCATGGCACGGCCGCCGAGCACGTAAGAGGGACGCACGACCAGCGGGAAGCCGATTTCGGTGGCGACCATGCGGGCCTGCTCGACCGAATAGGCGATGCCGTTGTTCGGCTGGTTGAGGTCGAGCTTCATCAGGAGCTTCTGGAAGCGGTCGCGGTCCTCGGCAAGGTCGATCATATCGGGCGCGGTGCCGAGGATCGGGATGCCGTTCTTTTCCAGCGCCTCGGCAAGCTTCAGCGGCGTCTGACCGCCGAACTGGACGATGACGCCGACGACTTCGCCCTTTTCCTGTTCTGCCCGCAGGATCTCGATCACATCCTCGGCCGTCAGCGGCTCGAAATAGAGGCGGTCCGAGGTATCGTAGTCGGTCGAGACGGTTTCCGGGTTGCAGTTGATCATGATCGCTTCATAACCCGCATCCTTCAGCGCGAAGGCGGCGTGGCAGCAGCAATAGTCGAACTCGATGCCCTGGCCGATGCGGTTCGGGCCGCCGCCGAGGATGACGACCTTCTTGCGGTCCGACACTTCAGCCTCGGAGCGGGCGGCGCCGACAAAAGGCGTCTCATAGGTCGAATACATATAGGCGGTCGGCGAGGCGAATTCGGCGGCACAGGTATCGATGCGCTTAAAGACAGGGCGGACATTCAGGCTATTGCGGAATTCGGCGACTTCCTTGGGGCGCTTGCCGGTCAGGGTCGCCAGACGCGCGTCGGAGAAGCCCATGGCCTTCAGCATGCGCAGGTTTGTGGCATCCTGGGGCAGGCCGTGCTCGCGGATCCGGGCTTCCATCTCGACGATCGCCTTCAGTTCGGCGATAAACCAGGGATCGATCTTGCAGCCTTCGTGGACTTCGGCTTCGCTCATGCCCTGGCGCAGCGCCTGGGCGACCATGCGCAGGCGATCGGGCGTCGGTGTGCCGATTGCGGCGCGGATGGCGTTCTGGCTGGATTCGCCCTCTTCAAAGCCGGGGATCTCGATTTCGTCGAGGCCGGTCAGGCCGGTTTCCAAGCCGCGCAGCGCCTTCTGCAGCGATTCGGCGAAGGTGCGGCCGATCGCCATGACTTCGCCGACCGATTTCATCGCGGTCGTCAGCACCGGCGAGGCGCCGGGGAATTTCTCGAAGGCGAAACGTGGGATCTTGGTGACGACGTAGTCGATCGACGGTTCGAAGGAGGCAGGCGTGGCACCGCCGGTGATGTCGTTATCCAGTTCGTCGAGCGTATAGCCGATCGCGAGTTTGGCGGCGATCTTGGCGATCGGGAAGCCGGTGGCCTTGGAGGCGAGCGCCGACGAGCGCGAGACGCGCGGGTTCATTTCGATGACGACGAGACGGCCGTCCTTCGGATTGACGGCGAACTGGACGTTCGAGCCGCCGGTCTCGACGCCAATCTCGCGCAGCACCGCGATCGAGGCGTTGCGCATGATCTGATATTCCTTGTCCGTCAGCGTCAGGGCCGGGGCGACGGTGATCGAATCGCCGGTATGGACGCCCATCGGGTCGATGTTTTCGATCGAGCAGATGATGATGCAGTTGTCCGCCTTGTCGCGGACGACCTCCATTTCATATTCCTTCCAGCCGAGCACCGATTCCTCGACCAGCACTTCGGTGGTCGGCGAGGCATCGAGGCCACCGCCGACGATCTCGAAGAATTCCGAGCGGTTGTAGGCGATGCCGCCGCCAGTGCCGCCGAGCGTGAAGGAGGGGCGGATAATCGCGGGCAGGCCGACATGGTCGATCGCCTGGGCGGCAATTGCCATGGCATGGCTCATGTAACGCTGCTTGCGGTCGCTCTCGCCGAGGTTCCACTGGTTTTCCAGCTCGTCCAGCGCCTTGTCGAGGTCGGATCCCGAGAGGCTTTCACGCAGCTTGATGCGTTCGGCCTCGTGCGTCTTGCGGTCGAGGTCCTTGATGTCGGTGGCATTCGCGAGCATCGAACGGGGGGTCTCAAGGCCGATGCGGGCCATAGCCTCGCGGAACAGCGCGCGGTCTTCGGCCATGTCGATGGCGGCGGGCTTGGCGCCGATCATCTCGACATTGTAGCGGTCGAGCACGCCCATGCGCTTCAGCGAAAGCGCGGTGTTCAGCGCCGTCTGGCCGCCCATGGTCGGCAGCAGCGCATCCGGACGCTCCTTGGCGATGATCTTGGCGACAACCTCGGGGGTAATCGGCTCGACATAGGTGGCGTCGGCAAGGCCCGGATCGGTCATGATCGTCGCCGGGTTGGAGTTGACGAGGATGACGCGGTAGCCTTCCTCCTTCAGCGCCTTGCAAGCCTGGGTGCCGGAATAGTCGAATTCGCAAGCCTGGCCGATAACGATCGGTCCCGCGCCGATGATGAGGATCGATTTGATATCTTGGCGCTTCGGCATGAGTGCTTCCGTTTTCTGGCTGCGCAGAAAGCCGGCCAGGGTGGGAGATCACCGGGTCGGGTCGCGCATGCTGGGTCTTTTCAGGCTAGAAGCGGCTTATAGGCAAATGTATTTGCAAACGGAACCCCATAAATCGCGGAATCGACAGGAATCCAACACGGCGCGAAAGACTATTTCCCATCAGACGCGACCGCCACCCGGATTTCGCCGCCGCCTTGCTTCCGGAAGTGCGAAAGCGGGAGTCCCATCAAGCGCTTGGCGCGTCTTCTTTACGTGAAACGCCGGCGCACATCCTCGGCATAGCTGCGGCTGACCGGGATTTCCGTGCCGTCGCGGGTGAGGATCAGCAGCCTGCCATTGTCGCGTTTCAGGCTTTCGACATGGGCGTCGGCCACCCAGTGCGAGCGATGGACGCGAAGGCCCGGCGTGCCGGCGGTTTCCTTCAGCGCATCGGCGAAACGCAAGAGCACCAGTTCGCGCCCGCGGCTGGTCACCACCTCGGTATAGTGGTCCTGGACGGAAAGGCGCAGCAACGAGCCACGATTCTCAGGCTTCAGCCGGTCGAGGATCGAGGCTGCGGGGCTGGTTTCCTGAGGTGCCGCGGCTTCGGCGATTTTCTGGCTCATCGCCATGTAGGTCAAAAGGCAGAAGAGGGCGCAGAGTGGCACCGCAAAAAGCACGCGCTGCAGGCCGCTTTCGAGCGCGGTCGCTTCGCCGGTGAAGGCATAGTCGACGAGGCCGATGGCAAAACCGATCGGCAGGGCGGCTATGAGCGAGCCCGCCATCATGCGGGCGAACATGGAAACGATCACCCCCTGCAGCAGTCTTTCGGCCGTGACTGCGCAGAGAATGGCGATCGTCCAGGCAAGGGCATGCAGGCTCAGCCAGTAGGCGAGGCGTTCGCCGAAGGCCATGCTTTCCATCGTGCCGTAGGGACCGGTGACGGCAAAGAGCAGGACGATCGCGGCAAAGGTTCCCCAGAAGCGCCGGGAGTGGAGAAAGACCTGCAATTCGCGAAGCGTGGATTGCAAGAAGGGGTGAATCACGAAGTTTTCCTGCCGTTCGCGCGGTTTGGATTGAGGCAGATGAAGTCTTGGCGGAAAGAGCGATCGAATTCAACCGGATGCCGCTCATGACCCTCGAACCGCTCCTCGACGCCCCGCTCGCCGTTCAGATCCATGTCACTGCTGTTACGCCGGCGGCACTTCTCGGCGCCTATATCCTGCTGCGCCCCAAGGGCACGCCGCTGCACCGGCTGCTCGGCAGGATCTGGATGGCGCTGATGGTTGTCACGGCAACTTCGAGCTTCTTCATTCATGAGCTCGATCTCTTCTACGGGTTCAGCCCGATCCATCTTCTGTCGATCGCAACATTGTTCGGCAGCTGGAATGCGATCGCGGCGGCTCGCCGCGGCGATATCCGTCTGCACAAGCGCATCGCCGGCGGCCTTTATTTCGGCGGCATCGTGCTTGCCGGCCTGTTCACTTTCCTGCCCGGCCGGATCATGCATGCGGTCGTCTTCACCGGCGCGGAACGGCCCGCTGCCCTTGCCGCGGCGGTGATCGGCTCGATCCTGGTCGCGATCGTGCTGCGCCGCCGACGCGGGCGCCTGATTGCCCGATGAAGTCGCTGGAATTCAGGCCGCGGACGGATATATAACTCCTTGAGTGCAAGCACAGGCATTGCCGGGGAGAGCGAAGATGGAATGGAGAGGCCGGCGTCAGTCCGACAATATCGAGGATCGCCGTGGCGGTCCGACCGGCGGCGGTTTCGGCCGCGGCGGTGGCTTCAACTTTCCTTCCGGCGGCGGTGTTCGCCGCGCCGGCGGCGGCCTCAGCATCGGCACGATCATCTTCCTCGTCGTCATCTATTTCATCTTCAAGATGATGGGCATCGATCTGCTGCAGATGCTCGATACCGGCGGCACGACAAGCGGCCCTGGCTACGAGCAGAGCCAGTCCGGCGGAACACGCACGCCCGCCAATGACGAGATGACTGCCTTCATGCGCACCGTCCTTGCCGAGACCGAGGATACCTGGCAGGGCATCTTCCAGGCGCAGGGCCAAAATTACGAAGAGCCGCGTCTCGTGCTGTTTTCGGGCTCGACGGCATCGGCCTGTGGCTCCGCATCATCTGCAACAGGTCCGTTCTACTGCCCGAGCGACCACAAGGTCTATCTCGATACCGAATTCTTCCAGGAGCTTTCCGACCGCTTCGGCGCGTCGGGTGATTTCGCCGAGGCCTATGTCGTTGCCCATGAGGTCGGCCATCACGTGCAGAACCTGCTCGGCATCCTGCCGAAGTTCAACCAGGCCCGCCAGCGCATGAGCGAGGCCGACGCCAACAAGATGTCGGTGCGCGTCGAGCTGCAGGCCGATTGCTTTGCGGGCATCTGGGGCAAATATACCCAGCAGAAGGGCCTGCTCGAGTCAGGCGATCTGGAGGAAGCGCTGAACGCCGCCCAGCAGATCGGTGACGATTCGCTGCAGAAGCGGTCACAGGGTTATGTCGTGCCGGAAAGCTTCAACCACGGTACCTCGGAGCAGCGGGTCAAATGGTTCAAGCGCGGCTTCGACAGCGGCCAGCTGTCGGCCTGCGATACGTTCTCGGGACCGGTTTGAGGAGAGAGGAAGGGGCGCACGGCACAAAGCACATCGCAGCCCCTTCCATCCCTTGCTTACTTCTCGCTGTCCATATGCTGCAGCATATGCTCGGGATAACGCCCACCCGCGGCCGCGTCTTTCGGCACGGCGCGTTCGATGATGGCGAAATCTTCTGGTGACAGGTCGACGGCGCGTGAGCCGAGCGCTTCCGTCAGTCGGTCGCGGCGGCGAGCGCCGATGATCGGGACGATGTCCTTGCCCCTGGCGGCGACCCAGGCGATGGCAATCTGGGCGACCGAGACGCTCTTTGCCTGGGCGATCTCGCGCAGCTTCTCCACCAGAGCGAGGTTCTGCTCGATATTGCCTTCCTGGAAGCGCGGGCTGTAGGCGCGGAAATCGCCGGCCGTTCCGCCCTGGCCCTTCTGCCAGTGGCCGCTGATCAGGCCGCGCGAGAGCACGCCGTAGGCGGTGATCGAAATACCGAGTTCGCGTGTCGTCGGCAGGATCTTCTCCTCGATGCCGCGCGAGATTAGCGAATATTCGATCTGCAGGTCGACGATCGGGGCGACAGCGGCGGCGCGGCGGATCGTGTCGGCGCCAACTTCCGACAGGCCGATATGCCTGACATAACCTGCCTTGACCATGTCGGCGATGGCGCCGACGGTGTCCTCGATCGGTACGTTCGGATCGAGGCGGGCGGGACGGTAGATGTCGATATAGTCGACGCCGAGGCGCTGCAGCGTATAGCTGAGGAAGTTCTTCACCGCGACCGGGCGGGCGTCGATGCCGTTCCAGCCGCCGACGGGATCGCGCAGGCCGCCGAACTTGACGCTGATGACGGCTTCCTCGCGCCTGCGGCCCTTCAATGCCTCGCCGATCAGCATTTCGTTATGGCCCATGCCGTAGAAATCGCCGGTGTCGAGCAGGTTGATGCCGGCATCGAGCGCGGCATGGATCGTCGCGATGCTTTCTCCGCGATCGGAGGGGCCGTACATGCCCGACATGCCCATGCAGCCGAGGCCGATGGCCGAGACATCAGGTCCGGTCTTTCCCAAACGATAGGTCTGCATTGTCTTCTCCTTCTTCTGCGCCGAAGCGGCGCTGCCGGGCGCCGTTTTACCGCTTTCGCATTCGGGCGATAATCGGACGACATCGAACAGGCTGTGCGGGGAAATGCGCAATGATCGGTCTTGTCTTCTGATCTGGATGCCGTCGCGGCGATTGCAAGGGAACGCATTGCCCGGCGATCCGCCGGGCGGCTGGCGATTTTCTGATACTGGAACTACGGCGCGCGCCCTCCGGTTGAGGCCTCTCATAAATTCCCGTACAGCATTATCAAAAGCTTTGAAATGTTCACGGATTGTTTCGGTTTCTTTTCTGAGCTATGTCACTTTCTCGGCGACGAGATCGTCTTTTCAGAACCAACCGCTGTAGAGATGCCTCATGCTTGACCCGAAATTCGTTCGCCGCGGCCTTTTCCTGGTCTTCATCATCCTTTTCCTCGACATTATCGGCATCGCCATCATCATGCCGGTGCTGCCCGCCTATCTGGAGCAACTGACCGGCGGCAGCGTCAGCGACGCGGCGATCGACGGCGGCTGGCTGATGCTCGTCTATGCCGGCATGCAATTCCTGTTCGCGCCGCTGCTCGGAAACCTGTCCGACCGTTTCGGCCGCCGGCCGATCCTGTTGCTTTCGGTGCTGACCTTCGCGATCGATAATTTCATCTGCGGCATCGCCACCAGCTTCTGGATGCTGTTCGTCGGCCGCGTGCTTGCCGGCATCAGCGGCGGCAGCTTTGCCACCTGCTCGGCCTATATCGCCGATATCAGCACGGAGGAGAACCGGGCGAAGAATTTCGGGCTGATCGGCATCGCCTTCGGCGTCGGCTTCACCATCGGCCCCGTCGTTGGCGGTGTCCTCGGCGAATTCGGCCCGCGTGTGCCGTTCCTCGGCGCGGCTGCGCTGTCGCTTCTGAATTTCATCGCCGCCTGTTTCCTGCTGCCGGAGACGCTGGAGGCGAAGAACCGCCGCCGGTTCGAGTGGAAACGCGCCAATCCACTCGGCGCATTGCGCCAGATGCGCCATTATCCCGGCATCGGCTGGGTCAGTCTCGTCATGTTCCTGTTCTTCCTGGCGCATGCCGTCTATCCCTCGGTCTGGTCGTTCGTCTCGACCTATCGCTACGGCTGGAGCGAGGGACAGATCGGTCTGTCGCTCGGCATTTACGGCATCGGCGCCGTGATCGTCATGGGGCTGGTTCTGCCACGGATCGTGCCGGTGCTCGGCGAGTGGAAGACCGCTCTTCTCGGCCTCTGCTTCTCGGCCGTCGGTCTCACCGGCTATGCCTTCGCCTGGGAGGGCTGGGTCGTCTATGTCGTCATAGTTGCGACTGTCATGGAAAACGTCGCCGATCCGCCGCTGCGCAGCATCGCCGCCGGCATGGTGCCGCCTTCGGCGCAGGGTGAGCTGCAGGGCGCGCTTACCAGCCTCAGCAGCGTCACCACCATCGCCGGACCGTTGATCTTCACGCAGATGTTCGGTTACTTCACGCGGCCCGAGGCGCCGGTCACTTTTGCCGGCGCGCCCTATCTTGCCGCCGCCCTGTTCATCCTGGTGGCAGCCGGCGTGTTCCTCCTGCGGGTCCGGGTCCGTGAGCCGGCCGAGGCGCTGGAAGCGGCCGGTTGATCGATCAGAAACGCTGATGCGATGATGAATTTTTCATCATCTGCCTCATTTGGGGTGGTTCTTTGCAGGGCTTTGATCTAAGCCCGGATGATATTTCGCCGCAAGCTGTGGCGACGCATATTTCAATCACAGGACTAGTGTCATGGACACGCCGATCGACGCGCGCAGACTTGCGCCGACAACCGATAATCGTTGGAGCGCACATTTCCGTGCCACGCTGGCGCTCGGCATTCCGCTGATCGGCGCCCAGCTCGCTCAGCTCGGCATCCACACCACCGATGTGATGATCGTCGGACGTCTCGGCGCCGAGCAGCTGGCGGCGATGGTGCTGTCGGCCCAGTTCCTTTTCACGATCCTGATCTTCGGTTCGGGCTTTGCGATCGCCGTCATTCCGCTGGTGGCGCAGGCCTATGGCCGCGGCGACGTCGTCTCGGTGCGCCGATCGCTGCGCATGGGTCTCTGGGTGGTGATCGGATTTTGGATCATCATGCAACCGGCCTTCTTCAATGCGGAACAGATCCTGCTCTTTGCGCAGCAAAAGCCTGAGGTGGCCAAGCTCGCCCATGGTTATATCATGATCGGCCAGTTCGGCGTGCTGCCGGGCCTGCTCTTCAACGTCATGCGTTCGCTCGTCAGCGCCATCGGCAAGGCGGGCATCATCCTCAACGTCACCATCGCCACGCTGGTGATGAACGCGATCTTTGCCTATATGCTCGTGCTCGGCCATTTCGGCTTTCCGGCGATGGGGCTCGAGGGCGCGGCGATCGTTTCGGTCGCCGTGCAGACGGCCGGCTTCCTCTTCATCCTGGCTTTCGTGCAGCGGCGGGAAGAGACGCGGCGCTACGAGATCTTCGTGCGGTTCTGGAAACCCGACTGGCACGCGCTGCTGGAGGTTATCCGCCTCGGTTTCCCGATCAGCGTCACCATCCTTGCCGAGGTCAGCCTGTTCACGGTGGCTTCGCTGCTGATGGGCTATATCGGCACCATCGAGCTTGCCGCCCACGGCATTGCCCTGCAATGGGCCTCGATCGCCTTCATGATTCCGCTCGGCCTCAGCCAGGCGGCAACGGTGCGCGTCGGTGTCGCCCACGGGCAGGGCGATTATCAGGGGCTGGTGCGCGCTTCGATCACCGTCCTCGTCCTCGCCTGCGCCATTTCGGCGGTGGGTAGCGTTCTCTTTGCCTCCATGCCGCAATTCCTCGGCAGCTGGTTTCTCGACGTCAACTCGCCCGAGGCGCCCGAGGTACTTGCCTATGCCGGGCCGCTGATCGTCGTTGCCGGCCTTTTCCAACTGGTCGACGGGCTGCAGGTGATCGCCAATGGATTGCTGCGTGGCCTCAAGGACGCGCGTGTGCCGATGATCATGGCGTTGATCGCCTACTGGCCGATCGGCTTCTTCCTCGCCTGGGCCTTTGCCTTCCCGCTCGGTTTCGGCGGCATCGGCATCTGGTTCGGCTTCCTCGTCGGGCTGGCTGCCGCCGCCGTCATGCTCTGCGCGCGCTTCTACCTTCTCCTTCGCCGGGAGGCGGAACTGGCCCACGCCTGAGCCGGCCGCCTCCGTCGTCAGGCCGCGACAGGCTTGTAGCCGGCGATATCGGCGTGAATGCCGAGACGCGCAAACATTTCCTGCGGATCGAAATTGGCGGCCTTGTGGGCCGCTGCGACGGCGGCACGCGCACGCTCGACGACCTCTGTATTTTCCCATTCGGCGATCGTGACGAAATTGAATTCGCCTGGACCGGCGATCTGCTCCAGCACTCTGTGATCGATGAAACCGTCCTGCGCCTCCAACACCTTGTGGGTCATCATCACTTTGACGAGAAATTCCTCGCGTGCCGCCGCCGGCACGATGAACTTGTCTACTCGAAAGAACGCTCCGCTCATCCAGTTTTCTCCTGCATCAGATGTCTGCAGGCAGATCTGTAATCCCTCAAGTTAAGCTGAGGTCAATAGGCGGATAAAGAAAAAGGCCCACCTGGGCGAACCTTTGGGCTACCGACAAAGCGGGCCAACTCCTCTGTCGTCATGCTCGGGCTTGTCCCGAGCATCTGCCTTCGGTCGATATGTGGCAGATCCTCGGCACAGGGCCGAGGATGACGAAGAGTGAGGTTTGTCAACAAATTAAAGGCCGACCTTGGCGGTCGGAAATCGCTATGGCTTGAAATCAGCGTTCGGCGAGCGCCGGTTCGCCCTTCTTCTCGCGCACCATGTTGATGAAGCGGCGGAAGAGATAGTGGCTGTCCTGCGGGCCCGGAGAAGCTTCCGGATGGTGCTGGACCGAGAAGACCTGTTTGCCGAGCACGCGCAGGCCGCAATTGGTACCGTCGAAAAGCGAAATATGAGTCTCTTCAACGCCATCCGGCAGCGACTTCGAGTCGACCGCGAAGCCGTGGTTCATCGAGACGATCTCGACCTTGCCGGTCGTATGGTCCTTGACGGGGTGATTGGCGCCGTGATGGCCCTGATGCATCTTCTCGGTCTTCGCGCCGAGTGCCAGGCCCAGCATCTGGTGGCCGAGGCAGATGCCGAAGACCGGGATATCGGTCTTGATCAGTGTCTTGATCACAGGCACGGCATAGTCGCCGGTTGCCGCCGGATCGCCCGGGCCGTTCGACAGGAAGATGCCGTCAGGCTGCATGGCGAGCACGTCTTCGGCGCTCGTTGCTGCCGGCACGACGGTCACCTTGCAGTCGAGGCCGGCAAACAGACGCAGGATGTTGCGCTTGACGCCGTAATCGAGGCAGACGACGTGGTATTTCGCGTCTGTCGCCTTGAGTTCACCGTAACCTTCGTTCCACACCCACGGCGTTTCGGTCCATTGCGAGGACTGGCCCGACGAGGCGATCTTGGCGAGGTCGAGACCTTCGAGGCCGCTCCAGGCTTTGGCTTCGGCCTTCAGCGTCTCGATGTCGAAGACGCCGTTCGGATCGTGGGCGATGACCGCGTTCGGAGCGCCGTTCTCACGGATCCAGGCGGTCAGCGCGCGCGTGTCGATGCCGCAGAGACCGATGACGCCGCGGGCCTTCAGCCATTGGTCGAGGTGCTTGGCGGCGCGGTAGTTCGAGGGCTCAGTGATGTCGGCCTTGAAGATGACGCCGACGGCGCCATGGCGGGCGGCCGGCGTCAGGTCCTCGATGTCTTCATCATTGGTGCCGATATTGCCGATATGCGGAAAGGTGAAGGTGACGATCTGGCCGAGATAGGAGGGGTCCGTCAGGATCTCCTCATAGCCGGTGAGTGCTGTGTTGAAGACCACTTCGGCCGGCACCTTGCCGGTGGCGCCGATGCCCTTGCCTTCGATGACCGTGCCGTCGGCAAGAACGAGCAGGGCGGTCGGCTTTTCGATTGTCCAGGGTGCTGTCGCGGTCATCTTCATCCCGTTTCCGGCAGGTGGGCGCGTTGTCGCGCTCGTCGCCATTTGATTTCGCAGGCGTGTGGACACGGCAATGCCGCGCGCTTCAGGCCTGATCACGAATTTTGGTGCAGGTGGCGGTAAATAGCCACGCAATCGCTTAGCGTCAATCTTTGTAGCCGAGATCGCGGCCGTTTTCCTGCGCTTTATCGCGCTGACCGCGCAATTTATTTGATCCGCCACATCAGCGTGGTTTATGAAGCGGCATCAAAACAGGAGTGAAGACCATGCTGCGCGATCAACTCGCCACCCAGCTGAAAGAGGCGATGAAGGCCAAGAATGCGGAGCGGCTTTCCACCGTCCGGCTGATTCAGGCCGCGGTCAAGGACCGCGATATCGCCAATCGCGGCACCGGCAAGGAGCAGGCGAGCGACGATGAGATCCTGCAGATCCTCGCAAAAATGGTGAAGCAGCGTGACGAATCGGCAAAGATCTACGAGGAGAATTCCCGGCCGGAGCTTGCGGCCAAGGAGCGTGCCGAAATCATCGTCATCCAGGATTTCATGCCGGAGCAGCTTTCAGACAGCGAAGTGCGCGCCAATGTCTCGGCGATCATCACTGAAACGGGTGCCGCGGGCGCCAAGGACATGGGCAAGGTGATGGCGGCGCTGAAGGAGCGTTATGCCGGCCAGATGGATTTCGCCAAGGCGTCGGCGACCGTCAAGGAACTGTTGAACGGATAAGCCTCAGATAACTTGCCTTGCCTGCGGTTCGTCACGGACCGCAGGTCCGAGCGCCGCTTCGGCGGCGGCATCGATGATGGCGAATTTCGCCGCCTGATAATTCCAATATTCGCGGATGAAATGGGCCGACAGCCAGAAGTCGCCCTTGCGGGAGGGTTGCGTCCAGCCGATGCTCCCCATGGTCGCTGCCTGCATCAGAAGCCGCTTCAGATGGGTGTTGGAGATCATGAACTGTTCGCGGATTTCCCTGAGCGACAGAGGGCCGAGAACGACGCGGTCGGCCGTCCTTGGAAATTCGGGAAGGCGCGAGATCAGGTAGTCCATCACCAGCCCGCCGGAATTCGCCCAGTTGAAGAGGTTGAAGGTGGCGCCCGGATTGCGTACCGCTTCGCTTCCAATGATCGCCCTTGCAATCAACGGCTGGATCGCTGCCATCATCGCCGAGGGGGCGGCGGCAATCTTATCGGCGCGCTCTCCGCCGTCGAGGCTGTCGAGGATCATCATATGGGCGACGAGCCATCGGGTGAAATGCTGCTCGGCGATTTCGGTGGGCTCCAGGTAGCGCGTGCGCCTGTCGGGGCCGGGAACCGGCCGCAGGAAGCGATAGGCCAGCATTTCCTGCATGAAGGCCGCGGCTGTGTTGCGGCTGGCGATATTGTTCCTGACCGCGAAATCGATGAAGCGGCCGGAATAGAGGCCGCCGCTCTTCCCGTCGTCGGAATAACCGTAATGAAGCGCGAAGCCGGCATGGGCCATCAGCCAGCGCTGCTGCGCGGCGAAGATCGAGGCGATGCGCGGGCTCTCGCGATAGATGGCGAGCATCTGATCGGCGCAATGCAGGATCGCAGCGAGAAAGCGATCGTCTGCTGCAAGATTGTCCGCGGTAAAAGCCATTTGGAGAGGTCCAGGGAGTTCGGCGCATACATCTTTCATGCAGGCGCCGCCTGTCAACGGTTTTATCGATAAGCGGTTAATTTCAAAGGGAGAGTTGTCGCAGGGAGAGCCAAAAATTTAAGAAGGCAGGAGCTGGGGGCGCTCCTGCCTTCTTGCTCTTTGCGTCCACCGGCACGCAGGGCCGAAGCCCAAGCCGGAGGGTATTTGCAAAGGCACCCTTGCGAAGCGGCGCCGGGGGTAGGGATGGTGCTTCGCTCGGGGATCGCTTTGTTGAGATCGAACCTATTGCGGTGCGGCGGCTTATTCAAATTACAAAAAAATAATAATTGCCGGAATCGGCGGTTTGGGAGGCGCCGAAGCGGGCTCTCGTGAGGTGGCGCGGATGATGATGAGGCGCAAGCATATGAGGGATAATCCCTTGTTTCCAAAAGATTTTTTCTCAACTTTGTTGGAGGTCCACGCTCTCGTGGAAGCTTTTCTGACGGCGGAATTCCTGCTCCGAAGGGACAATAATGTCGCACCCTGTCGCAGGGGGCGATAACGCGTTGTTGATTGGATAACCGGAGCCGCCGACGACGGCCGCATAGCCTGTGAATAGCGGGTTTTCATGACAAGTTTCGTGGCATGGAGCGGAAAAGCAGCTTATATGGGAGCTGGCCAAGAGGTATAAATGCGCTTTTCCAACACCTTTCTCGATGATATTCGCGACCGCGTTCCGATTTCGAACGTGATTGCGCGCCGCGTCAGCTGGGACAAGCGCAAGACCAACGTGTCGCGCGGCGACTACTGGGCCTGCTGCCCGTTCCACGGCGAGAAATCGCCGAGCTTCCATTGCGAGGACCGAAAGGGCCGCTACCACTGCTTCGGCTGCGGGGTGACCGGCGACCATTTCCGTTTCCTGACAGAACTTGAAGGTCTGAGTTTCCCCGAGGCGGTACAGCAGATCGCCGATATGGCCGGCGTGTCGATGCCGCTTGCCGATCCTGTGATGGAGAAGCGCGAGAAGGAGCGCGGCTCGCTGATCGACGTCATGGAAATGGCCACACAATTTTTCCAGGATCAGCTGCAGACGGCAAATGGGGCGAGGGCGCGCGCCTATCTGCGCGACCGCGGATTGACGGGGCGCACCATCGAGACCTTCCGTCTTGGCTTTGCGCCCGACAGCCGCAATGCGCTCAAGGAATTCCTCGCCGGCAAGGGCGTACTCAAGGAACAGATCGAGGCCTGCGGTCTGGTCGTCCATGAAAATGTGCCGGTTTCCTACGATCGTTTCCGGGACCGCATCATGTTCCCGATCCTTTCGTCGCGGGAAAAGGTGATCGCCTTCGGCGGCCGCGCCATGTCGGCTGACGCGCCGGCGAAATATCTGAACTCCAACGAGACGGAGCTCTTCCACAAGGGCAATGTCCTTTACAATTTCGCCCGTGCGCGGCGCGCGATCCAGGGGCCGGGCCGCGGCGATTCTCAGGACGACAATGCGACCGGCACCATCATCGCCGTCGAAGGCTATATGGACGTGATCGCGCTGCATCAGGCGGGCATCGAGAATGCCGTCGCGCCACTCGGCACGGCGCTCACCGAAAACCAGCTCGAGCTGCTCTGGAAGATGGTGCCGCAGCCGGTGCTCTGCTTCGACGGCGACGGCGCCGGCATCCGCGCCGCCAATCGCGCCGCCGAACTGGCGCTGCCGCATCTGAAGCCCGGCCGTTCCGTTCGCTTCGCGCTTCTGCCCGATGGCAAGGATCCCGACGATCTGGTGCGCGATGACGGGCGCGCGCCTTTCGACAAGGTGATGAGCCAGGCAAAGCCGCTTTCCGAGATGCTGTGGAGCCGGGAGGTCAACACCGGCAAGTTCGACACGCCCGAGGCGCGCGCCGAGCTCGAGGCGCGGCTGAAGCAACTGGTCGCCGTCATCGCCGACGAGAATGTCCGCCGTCACTACCAGCAGGATATTCGCGATCGGTTGAACGCCTTCTTCCAACCGCAGTTCCAGAACCGCAACAATGGCGATCGCCGCGGCGGCTTCAACGGCAATGGCAATTACCGGACGGGCCGCGACAATGGGGGCAAGGCCGGGCCGAAAAGCCCCAGCGTCATTTCGGAAAGGCTCGTCCGCTCGGGTCCCGTGCGCGGCCACCAGAACAATACGGCGCTGCGCGAATGCGTGCTGGCGCTGACCGTCGTCAATCACCCCTCGCTGATGATCGACGATTATGACGAAATCGCCGCGATCGAATATGACAGCCGCGAGCTGCAGCGGCTCTGGTCGGCGATGCTGGGAGCAGCGGCTTCCGTCGCCGGCCCGCATCTGACGCGCGAATATCTGACTGAAAGGCTGGAATTCGAAGGCTTCGGCCCGCTCATCAAGAGCCTCGACCAGCAGGTGCGCAATGCCCGGCTGTGGATCGCGACCGAGGAGGCGGCGATGGAAGATGCACGTGAGGGATACCGCCAGGCGCTGGCCTCCCACAAGCGGGCGAAGGCGCTGCGCCGGCAGAAGATCGAGCTCGAGCGCGAGATCGCGCTGGCAACCGAAGCCGGCGACGGCGAGGCGATCGTTCAGCTGATGCGAGCACAGCAGGAAGTGCATTTCGAAGGGGTGCGCCTTGAGAACCAGGAGGCCATCATCGATGGCTTCGGCGTGCTTTCCGGCCGCGTCAAAGGGGCGGCGAACCACTGATGTCGCTGACCGAACGAAACGAACCGGGCTTTTCTGCTTCCGGCGTGCTGTTTTCTTCCGGCCGCTCGCCGCTCGATATCCTCAAGCAGGTCTACGGCTATTCCTCCTTCCGCGGCAAGCAGCAGCAGGTGGTCGAGCATGTGGTTTCCGGCGGCGATGCAGTCGTGCTCTTTCCCACAGGCGCCGGCAAGTCGCTGTGCTTCCAGATCCCGGCGCTCTGCCGCGACGGCGTCGGTATCGTCGTTTCGCCGCTGATCGCGCTGATGCGCGATCAGGTGGAGGCGATGAAGCAGCTCGGCATCCGGGCAGCCGCGCTCAACTCGTCGCTGTCGCGCGAGGAGTTCGTCGAGGTTCGCCGCGCGCTTTCGGCGGGCCAGCTCGACCTTCTCTACGTCACGCCCGAGCGTATTCTGACCGATGGTTTCCGCGAGCTGATCGCCAACGAGAAAATTGCGCTCTTTGCCATCGACGAGGCCCATTGCGTCTCGCAATGGGGCCATGATTTCCGGCCGGAATATCGCGAACTCGGGCGGCTCGGCGAGCAGTTTCCGGGTGTGCCGCGTGTGGCGCTGACGGCGACGGCCGATCCGCATACGCGCGACGACATGATCGAGCGGCTGGGGCTCGATACTGCCGAGATCTTTACCACCAGTTTCGACCGACCGAATATTGCCTACGAGATCGTCGAGCGCGACCAGCCGCGCCAGCAGCTGTTGCGGTTCCTGTCCGGCCACAAGAGCGACAGCGGCATCGTCTACTGCCTGTCGCGCGCCAAGGTCGAAGATACGGCCGAATGGCTGAACGGGCAGGGCATCCGCGCCCGTGCCTATCATGCAGGCATGGACAGGGCGATTCGTGACGCCAATCAGGATGCCTTCCTGAAAGAAGAGAATCTTTGCCTGGTCGCCACCGTCGCCTTCGGCATGGGCATCGACAAACCGAACGTGCGTTATGTCGCCCATCTCGATCTGCCGGGTTCGGTGGAAGCCTATTATCAGGAGACAGGGCGCGCCGGCCGCGACGGACTGCCGTCCGATGTCTGGATGGCCTATGGCATGGCCGACGTCATCCAGCGCGGCCGGATGATCGACGAGGGCAATGCTGCCGCGGAGATCAAACGGGTCGAACGCGCCAAGCTCAACGCGTTGCTGGCGATCTGCGAGACCGCCTCCTGCCGTCGCCAGGCAATCCTTGCCCATTTCGGCGAGGCGCATGCCGGACAATGCGGCAATTGCGACACCTGCCTGAAGCCGGTCGAGACCTGGGAGGGCACGGAGGCGGCGATCAAGGCGCTTGCCGCCGTCTACCGCACCGGCGAGCGTTTCGGCGCTGGCCATGTCGTCGACGTGCTCCTCGGCAACGTCAACGAAAAGACCGAACGTTTCGGCCATGCCGAAATGCCGGTCTTCGGGGCCGGCAAGGATATTCCGGCGCGCGTCTGGCAGTCGGTCTTCCGCCAGTTGCTTGCCATGGGGTTGATCCGCGTCGACCACGAGGCCTTCGGGGCGCTGAAGCTCGAGCCGGAGGCGCGCGCCGTCTTCAAACACGAGCGGCAGGTGTTCTTCCGCAAGGACCGGCCGACCTCGGAACGGCGCGCGAAGAAGGCTGAGCGCAGCGAGCGCAAATCGGGACTATCAGGCGCAGACGGCAGTCTCTTCGAGGCGCTCAGGGCCGAGCGCATGGCGATCGCCAAATCGCTCGGCGTGCCTCCCTATGTCGTTTTTCCCGATACGACGCTGATCGCCTTCGCCACGGAGCGGCCTCGCAGCCGCAAGGAATTGCTCGCCATATCAGGCGTCGGGCAGGCGAAGCTCGAGCGTTACGGCGATGCCTTCCTGGAGATCATCCTGGCGCAGGACAACGGCTGAGCGGACCCGTCTGATCCTTGAGATCGGGCGAGGAGGCATGGTAGATGCTTGCCTTTACAGCGCCGCGCGTCTTTTTCAGACGCGCAAAGGACGCTGTAGCACTTTGAATTGCTGCATAATTTTCTCCTGAAATCGATGCCGATTTAAGGGAATTATGCAGTACGGAGGAGCGCCGATGGCCCAGAATATCTACGACCGACCGGAATTCTTCGCTGGATATACCGGTATGAGACGATCCGTTCACGGGCTCGACGGAGCATCGGAGTGGCCGGCGGTGCGCGCGTTGCTGCCCGATCTTGCCGGCAAGCGCGTCGTCGATCTCGGCTGCGGCTTCGGCTGGTTTTCGCGTTTTGCCGTGAGCCAGGGTGCTGCAAGCGTGCTTGCGCTCGACATCTCGGAAAAGATGCTCGCCAGAGCAAGGGCCGATACAGCTGAAGCAGCGATCACTTACGAGATCGCCGATCTCGAGCATCTCACGCTTGCTCAAGCTTCTTTCGATTTCGCCTACAGCTCGCTGGCGCTGCATTATATCGAGGATTTCGCCGGTCTCGCCGCGACCGTCTATTGCGCGCTTTTGCCGGGATCGCATTTCGTCTTCACCATCGAGCATCCGATCTTCATGGCGCCGACCAATCCCGCCTGGGCAGCCGATGCAGAGGGCCGGCGCATCTGGCCACTCGACCGCTATTCCGTCGAAGGTCCGCGCACCACCGACTGGCTCGCCAAGGGTGTGGTCAAGCAGCACCGCAAGCTCGCCACCACGCTCAACACCTTGATCGCGACCGGTTTTGCCATTCGCCATGTCGAGGAGTGGAGCCCGAACGAAGATGAGCTCCACGACAATCCGGATTGGGCGGAGGAGATGGACCGGCCGATGTTCCTGCTGATTGCGGTCCAGCGCTGAGAAGACAAGCCGGCGGCAATATGCTAACCCGGCGGTAGCGCATCGGCCCGAAAATCGGAATCGATTTTTGGAAAGCACGATGCGCAGATTAAAAGTGTAACAGCGTCCTTTGCGCGTCTGATAAGACGCGCGGCGCTGTAGGGAAATCTCTGGGAAAGGCCGTCCATGACCTCGCAATTTCTCTCCCATCTCAGCAACGAGATCTCAGCGCTGAAGGATGCCGGCCTCTACAAATCCGAGCGCGTCATCAGCTCCAAGCAGGCGGGCGAGATCGAGATTTCCACCGGCGAACGGGTGCTGAATTTCTGCGCCAACAACTATCTCGGCCTTGCCGACAACGAGGAGTTGGCTGAGGCCGGCAAGCAGGCGCTCGACCGTTACGGCTACGGCATGGCTTCGGTGCGCTTCATCTGCGGCACGCAGGAGGAGCACAAGCAGCTCGAAGCGCGCATCTCCTCCTTCCTCGGCATGGAAGACACGATCCTCTATTCCTCCTGCTTCGACGCCAATGGCGGTCTCTTCGAAACGCTGCTGTCGGAAGAGGACGCGATCATCTCGGACGCGCTGAACCATGCCTCGATCATCGACGGCGTCAGGCTTTCGAAGGCCAAGCGCTTCCGCTACGCCAATAACGACATGGCAGCGCTCGAAGAGGAGCTGAAAAAGGCCGAAGGCAGCCGCTTCAAGATGGTCGCCACTGACGGCGTCTTCTCGATGGACGGCATCATCGCCAATCTCGGCGGCGTTTGCGATCTCGCCGAGAAATACGGGGCGATGGTCATGGTCGATGACAGCCATGCCGTCGGCTTCGTCGGCAAGAATGGCCGCGGCTCCGCCGAACATTGCGGCGTCGAGAGCCGGATCGACATCATTACCGGCACGCTCGGCAAGGCGCTCGGCGGCGCCTCGGGCGGTTATACCTCCGCGAAGGCGGAAGTCGTCGAATGGCTGCGGCAGCGCTCGCGGCCCTATCTGTTCTCGAACACGCTGGCGCCCGTCATCGCCGCTGCCTCGCTCAAGGTGTTCGACCTCATCGAAAATGGCGATGCCTTGCGCAAGCGCCTTTCCGACAATGCCGATCTGTTCCGCACCGAAATGACCAAGCTCGGCTTCACGCTTGCCGGCGAAGGCCATCCGATCATTCCC
Source organism: Rhizobium acaciae (assembly GCF_025941625.1). NCBI lineage: Bacteria > Pseudomonadati > Pseudomonadota > Alphaproteobacteria > Hyphomicrobiales > Rhizobiaceae > Rhizobium > Rhizobium acaciae. The sequence goes on along the minus strand of NZ_JAPCZO010000010.1, from coordinate 153,371 downwards.
GTCATGCTTGGCGATGCCAAGCTCGCCCAGGATATGGCTGGCCTGATGCTGAAGAAGGGGATCTATGTGATCGGCTTCTCCTTCCCCGTTGTGCCGAAAGGCCAGGCCCGCATCCGCACGCAAATGTCGGCGGCGCATTCGCGGGCGGATGTGGAGCGGGCAATTGCGGCCTTTGCCGAGGCAGGGCGGGAACTGGGTGTGATTTGAGAACAGCGTTGCCATCCTCCTCTTCTCCCTGGCGGGGAGAAGATGTCCCTCAGGACAGATGGGGGAGGAGCGAAGCGACGCTTCGAGCGGCAAGCGAGGAACAAGGTAAGGTTTATATGGTGTGCCCGGCCGCCCCCTCATCCGCCCTACGGGCACCTTCTCCCCGACGGGGAGAAGAGGGAGTCGCAAAGTCGGGCACCAGAACAAGGGCGGGATATCGTTGATGTCGAACATGATGAAGGCGCTGGTCAAAGCGAAACCGGAAGTCGGGCTCTGGATGGAGAATGTGCCGGTGCCTGAGGTCGGGCCGAACGATGTGCTGATCCGGGTGAAGAAATCGGCGATCTGCGGCACCGACGTCCATATCTGGAACTGGGATCAGTGGGCGCAGAAGACCATTCCGGTTCCGATGGTGGTCGGCCATGAATTCTCCGGCGAGATCGCCGAGATCGGCTCGGCGGTCACCCGCTATCATATCGGCGAGCGGGTTTCCGGCGAGGGGCATATCGTTTGCGGCAAGTGCCGCAACTGCCGCGCGGGCAGGGGCCATCTCTGCCGCAACACGCTCGGTGTCGGCGTCAACCGCCCGGGCTCCTTCGGCGAATTCGTCTGCATTCCCGAAAGCAATGTCGTGCCGATCCCGGATGATATTTCCGACGAGATCGCCGCGATCTTCGATCCGTTCGGCAATGCCGTGCACACCGCGCTCTCCTTCGATCTCGTCGGCGAGGACGTGCTCGTCACCGGCGCCGGGCCGATCGGCATCATGGGCGCGCTCGTCGCCAAGCGATCCGGCGCCCGCAAGGTCGTCATCACCGATATCAATCCGCACCGGCTGGAGCTGGCGCGCAAGCTCGGCATCGATCACGTCGTCGACGCATCGAAGGAAAACCTTGCCGACGTCATGAAGGCGATCGGCATGACGGAGGGTTTCGACGTCGGGCTCGAAATGTCGGGGGCCGCACCTGCCTTCCGCGACATGATCGACAAGATGAACAATGGCGGCAAGATTGCCATCCTCGGCATCGCGCCTGCTGGTTTCGAGATCGACTGGAACAAGGTGATCTTCAAGATGCTCAATCTCAAGGGCATCTACGGCCGCGAGATGTTCGAGACCTGGTACAAGATGATCGCCTTCGTCCAGGGCGGCCTCGATCTGGCGCCCATCATCACCCACCGGATCGGTATCGACGATTTTCGCGACGGCTTCGAGGCGATGCGGTCGGGCAATTCCGGCAAGGTCGTGATGGACTGGATGTGAGAACGGTGAATGGTCGTGCCGGCTGGCAGTATGCCGCCGGCCCGACAGCAAAACCGGTAGAAAATCCTGCGTATAAGACCGCGCGGCGGGCAAAATATTTGCTGCCCTTGTCTTTTGTTCGCCGCATCTTAAATAAGGTTCGCAATCGCTGCCGCGGTTCAAAGCCTGTGGATAAGGCTTTTTCCGTATTTTTGTGGGCTTTTTTTCGGGAAAAGCTTGACGAGAACAAAAAATGTGGGAATCACCGTTCGACTTGTTGAATGGTGAACTGGGTCAAGGCGGATCGCGCAACCATGGCCGGAAATCCAAAAGCAAGAAAGCTTTGCTGTCCGGTGCCGGTGATCGTGGTTAATCAGGCTTTAAATGTCATCCCGTTAGGTGGGCAAAGGTGATTCGAGGGCGGCGCGTGCGGCGCGTCAGGCCCTGAGACAACCCGTTCACCGTAGCGAGATTGGATAGCGTCAGGAAGGCGACGATATAAATGGCAACCAAGGTCAAAGAGAACGAAGAAGCGGAAGTCGAACGCGACGGCGCAAGCGACGGCCCTCTTCTCGATCTTTCCGACGACGCGGTCAAGAAGATGATCAAAGCCGCCAAGAAGCGCGGCTATGTGACCATGGACGAGCTCAACGCGGTCCTGCCGTCCGAAGAAGTGACGTCCGAGCAGATCGAAGACACGATGTCGATGCTGTCCGACATGGGCATCAACGTCATCGAGGACGAGGAAGCCGAGGAAGCCGGCGCTTCCGGCAGCAGCGATGACGACGACGCCGGCGGCGACGAGGAGAGCGAAGGCGGCGAACTCGCGCCTTCGAGCGGCACGGCGCTGGCGACTGCCAAGAAAAAAGAACCGACCGACCGTACCGACGATCCGGTTCGCATGTACCTGCGCGAGATGGGCTCGGTGGAGCTGCTTTCCCGCGAGGGCGAAATCGCGATCGCCAAGCGCATCGAGGCCGGCCGTGAGACGATGATCGCGGGTCTCTGCGAGAGCCCGCTGACCTTCCAGGCGCTGATCATCTGGCGCGACGAACTTAACGAAGGCACGACGCTGCTGCGCGAGATCATCGATCTCGAAACGACCTATTCCGGCCCTGAAGCCAAGGCTGCGCCGCAGTTCCAGAGCCCGGAGAAGATCGAAGCCGATCGCAAGCTGGCAGAAGAGAAGGAAAAGACCCGTCGCGCCCGCTCCGGCGACGACGACATCACCGATGTCGGCGGCGAAGGCCTGCCTCCCGAGGAGGAGGAAGAGGACGAGGACGAATCCAACCTTTCGCTCGCGGCGATGGAAGCCGAGCTTCGCCCGCAGGTGATGGAGACGCTCGATACGATCGCCGAGACCTACAAGAAGCTGCGTAAGCTGCAGGACCAGCAGGTCGAGCAGCGGCTGTCGGCTTCCGGCACACTGTCCACTGCCCAGGAGCGCCGCTACAAGGAACTCAAAGATGAGCTCATCAAGGCCGTCAAATCTCTGTCCTTGAACCAGAACCGCATCGACGCCCTCGTCGAGCAGCTCTACGACATCAACAAGCGCCTCGTTTCCAACGAGGGCCGCCTGCTGCGTCTGGCCGAATCCTACGGCGTCAAGCGCGACTCCTTCCTGGAGCAGTATCAGGGCGCTGAGCTCGATCCGAACTGGATGAAGTCGATCGGCAATCTGGCCGCCCGCGGCTGGAAGGAATTCGCCAGGGGCGAAAACACGACGATCCGCGACATCCGCCAGGAAATCCAGAATCTGGCGACCGAAACCGGTATCTCGATCTCGGAATTCCGCCGCATCGTGCATATGGTGCAGAAGGGCGAGCGCGAAGCGCGCATCGCCAAGAAGGAAATGGTCGAAGCGAACCTTCGCCTGGTCATCTCCATCGCCAAGAAGTACACGAACCGCGGCCTGCAGTTCCTCGACCTCATTCAGGAAGGCAATATCGGCCTGATGAAAGCGGTCGACAAGTTCGAATACCGCCGCGGCTACAAGTTCTCGACCTATGCGACATGGTGGATTCGTCAGGCGATCACCCGTTCGATCGCCGACCAGGCCCGCACGATCCGCATTCCGGTGCACATGATCGAGACGATCAACAAGATCGTCCGCACGTCGCGCCAGATGCTGCACGAGATTGGCCGCGAGCCGACGCCGGAAGAGCTGGCCGAAAAGCTGGCCATGCCGCTCGAAAAGGTCCGCAAGGTCCTGAAGATCGCCAAGGAGCCGATCTCGCTCGAAACCCCGGTGGGTGACGAAGAGGATTCGCATCTCGGCGATTTCATCGAGGACAAGAACGCGCTGCTGCCGATCGACGCCGCCATCCAGGCGAATCTGCGCGAGACGACGACCCGCGTTCTCGCCTCGCTGACGCCGCGCGAAGAACGTGTTCTGCGCATGCGCTTCGGCATCGGCATGAACACCGACCACACGCTCGAAGAAGTCGGCCAGCAGTTCTCGGTCACCCGCGAACGTATCCGCCAGATCGAGGCGAAGGCGCTGCGCAAGCTGAAGCATCCGAGCCGCTCCAGAAAGCTGAGAAGCTTCCTCGACAGCTAAGGCTTCGGCCACACGGTTCTATTGGAAAAGCCGGGCTTTATGCCCGGCTTTTGTTTTTCGTGATTAATACCAATGATCCCGGCGCCTTTCTTGTCCCTCCGTGGTGACAAGCCTATAATCCGGCCACGGGGGAAGGCATCGATCGCAACGCGCGACCAAGGGTCGACGTATGCCTGCGTGAACCAATCCTCCGCTAGATCCGGATAATTTCAGGCCTGACGGGCCTGAAATCTGAATCCGGATCCACATCAAAGCAATAGAGCATGACGTTGTCCGAAAACCGCTGAGACTTTTCGGCATCATGCTCTGGGGAGGTGCGACATGACCACTTACATTCTTTTGATCAACTGGACGGATCAGGGTATCCGCAATGTGCGCGACTCGGCAAAACGGCTCGATGCCGCGAAGAAATTGCTCACCAGCGTCGGAGGCTCCATCAACCAATTCTACCTGACGATGGGCGGGCATGACATGGTCGCCGTCTGCGAGGCGCCTGATGACGCCGTCATGGCGCATTTTACCCTTTCGCTGGCGATGGGCGGCAATGTCCGCACTGAGACGCTGAAGGCATTCCCGGAGGCCGCCTATCGGGATCTCATCGGCTCGCTCGGGTAGCTAGAGCCTTTCCGGGTTAGATTGAAGCATTCTGTTGGCTCAAACGGAGTCGGATGGTCGACCGGCCGGCGCGCGTCGTAGCCCAGCTCTACGGCCAAGCCGGCCGGCCGATCAGCCGGCCCGTTTCAGCCAACCTTCCCGCAGATTTGCCTGGCAAATTTGCAAGACTCAGAATCGCCGGGCGCACCTATCGCTTCGCCATGGCGAAGCGGTGCGGCCGGTGGGCCGGGCATCTTTGCGCCAGGATCAAAGGCGATCGGCTCGGACGTACCAAGAGGTATGCCCTTCGCCAATCGCCTCTGCCCTGACGAAAACCTGCTCCGGCAGAATGCTTCAATCTAACCCGGAAAGGCTCTAGGGCCGGAGATCGTCGATCTTAGATGTTGCGGAGTACTCGCTGCGCTGGCAGTGTCGCGGTGTGCTTCAATTTCCGCGGCAGGCTCCGGCCCGACTTTTCGGCAAGCTCATGATGAAAGCGCTCCTCAGTTTCACGATCGTCATCGATCGTCCGACAGCCGCTTCCTGACCGATGGAGCTGGCGGCGGGCAAATGGGATGACGGGATCCAGCGGGGCGCTGCGGCGTCGTTCGCGCTGCATGCCATCGCGATCCTGCTCCTTCTGCTGCTGCTGCCGAAGGCCGAGCCGCCGTTGACATTACCGGATGACGGTCTGTCGGTGGAGATCGTCCCGCAGGCTGTGGAATCGCTGAAAATGCCCGAGCCTGTCAAGGCGCCTTTGCCGGATGAGGCAAAGCCCGAGGCGGCAAAACCCGAAGCCGAGCCGGCGGCGCCGGTTGCAAATAATCCGCCTGCTGCGGCAATGCCCTCCGCGGCACCGATGCCAAAGCCGGCGGAATTCGTCGAGGCAAGGCAGCTGTTTTCCGACAAGGTTCTTGCCGATCCGCGCAGCCGCCGCGCCCGCGAGGCGCTGCGTGGCCTTGCGAGCAGCGAGCGCAATCTGCAGCTTTGTGACCTCGAGGCGCTGGAGCAGGTGCGCCGGGCGCAGCCGGCCATGGCGCCCGATACGCTTGCGCCCTATGCCATGGCGGCGGAGAAGGTCAGTGGCAACAGTGTCGAGGTGAAGGGCGGCGCCTTCCGCAGCAAACGCAAATGGTACAACATCCAGTTCAAATGTGAGCTCGATGCCGGCTCCGGCAAGGTCGTGTCCTTCGCCTTCCTCGTCGGCGGTGCCATTCCGCAAGATGAATGGCAGGAGCGCAATCTGGTGGCCGACGATGGCGCGGCCGACCAATAACCCTCACTACTGCTCGATCACGCGGTTTTTTTCTTTTGTGGCTTGATGCTGCCGGCTTTAGAGGCCACATCGCTGCTGTGACAGAAGAAGACGTAGAACCGGCGGAAGCGCAGCACGAAACGGGAAAGCAGCGGCCTGAAATCCGCTGGGGCGTTGTCGTGTCGGTTGTTGTGCATATTCCTATCATTGCTCTTCTCATTTTCGGGCTGCCGAAGATCGAGCTGAAACCTCCCGAAGACGAGAGCGTGAAGGTGGAACTCGTCCCGCCGCCGGAGGAGAAGAAGCCGGAGCCTAAGCCCAAGCCACCGGAGCCGAAGCCGCCGGAAGAGGCTAAGAAGGAGCCGCCTACGCCGCCACCACCTCCTCCGCCGCCTCCGCCGGCCAGCAAGACTCCCGAGCAAGCTAAGCCGAGACCTATGCCGACTCTGAGCCCTGTCATCGAATTTGGCGACAGGAATAGCGGCCCCGAAAAGTCGTTGGCGGGAAATTCTCCTCAGGGCGAAACCAAACCCGCAACAACTCCGCCGCAGCACGATGCCGAACCGGCGCAGATGCCGACAAAGACTGCTGCAGAAAAACCAAAAACTGAGGAGCCTCCGTCGAAACCTGTGCCGGACGACGTGAAGCTTCCTGAGGTCGCGACGACTGACGTTTCCCCAGAGCGAAATGGGCCACCGACAGACGTCTCTGGCGAAGCCAATACAAGCATCGAGGAGGCCAAGGCGCGGGAGCAGCAGACGGCTGAGAAACCGAAAGTGATAGCTAAGGACGATCTGCCCAAGGCAAAAACTCTGTTTTCACGGACGGAAGATGGCAGTTTGTTTGCGCAAACTGCGGTCAGTGGTCTTCCGCGCAAAGAGCGAGTGGCCACGCTTTGCACCACCGAGCTTCAGGGCCAACTCGTTCACGGTTCACCGCCTTATTTCCCGTCCGCATTGCCTAGTTTTGGATTGCGAACCGGTACCATCCTTGATGTAAGAGATGCCGCCTTTGGCACATTCAAGGGCTGGTACCAGGTTCGTTTCCGCTGCGAGGTGGATGAGGAAGCGACGAAAGTCGTGTCATTTGCCCACGAAGTTGGTGGATTGATCCCCCGTAGTCAGTATGCGAAATATGAAATTCGTGACTAGTCCTCGTGATCCTGGATTGCGTCTCACCGGCAACAGCCACGCGCAAGCAACCCTACCTAGCTTCTTCCCATGGCCGTGATGATCCGGTGAAGAAGAGGACAATGATATGTCGAACGAGATCGAGCGTTTATTTGAGCATCAGGACGAAGCCGTCAGTGCGCTGTTCCTGAAAAACAAGGGCGATGAGCTGACCGACATTCTGGTGGCCGCTCTGGAAGAGGCTTTCGAAATCCTTCTCGAAGCCGCGCCCGCCGAAACCGTTCATTGAGGTCGCAGGGGCCTGTTCAGTCAGCCAATGTGTGCTGACCGATCGCGCCACTTATGTTGTCCCGCCTTGTCGGGATTATGCGCCAGCATCAATGGCCTAGATATCATGTCGATTTTCCAAGAGGATCAACCGGGGTCGGCGAGCGCGCTTGATGCCCGTCTGGCCGGTTACCGGTTCGAACGCGATGCGCTCGGCCGTTCCGCCGCGAGCGTCTTCCGGTTGGAAGCTCTCGGATTGCCGACGCTTTATCTGAAGGTCGAAGAGGTCGGTCCTTTTGGCGAACTCGCCGACGAAGCCCTCAGGCTTCGCTGGGTCAAGGCTTCCGGTCTGCCCTGTCCCGATATCATTGCAGAGGATAGCGATGGTGTGCGCAACCGGTTGCTGATCAGCGCGCTGCCCGGGGGTGATCTCGCCAGTGCATCAGTGCTGACGCCGCTTGCGCGGGTTGAACTGCTGGCTACGGCGCTTCTTGACCTGCATCGCCTGCCGATCGCGTCCTGCCCCTTCGATCACCGGCTGGAGATGCGTATTGCGGCGGCGAAAGTACGGATGCAGGCCGGCATCATCGACGAAACCGATTTCGATGAGACGCGGCTTGGAAAGAGTGCCGAGGCGCTTTTTGCCAATCTCGAAAGCGGGAGGCCGGACCGCGAGGATCTCGTTGTTACCCATGGTGATGCCTGCCTGCCGAATTTCATCGCTTTGGAAGACGGGTTCTCCGGCTATATCGACTGCAGCCGTCTCGGCGTCGCTGACCGCTGTCAGGATATCGCGCTCGCCTGCCGCAGCATCGCCTACAATTTCGGCGAGGCGCTGGTGCAGCCCTTCCTTGATCGCTACGGCATGCCGGCCACGGATCCGGCAAGGCTCGATTATTATGAGCTGCTCGACGAGTTCTTCTAGGCAGGCATCCCAGCCGCAATGATTGCGTCATCTCACGGCGGCTGGCAGAAGTGGCCGGGATCGGACCTGCAGGCAGATAATGGCGAAAAACCAGTTCAGGATGTTGCGCTCGGCGCTATCAGGCGTCGAAGCGGTGGAGGCGGAAACGCATCACAGCTTTGCGCGGCATACGCATGAGCAGTTCGGCATTGGCTTGATTTCCGCCGGTGCGCAGTCTTCGCTCAGTGGTCGCGGCATGGTGAAGGCTGAGGCCGGCGACATCATCACGGTCAATCCGAACGAGGTGCATGATGGGGCGCCGATCGGCGAGGGGCGGTCGTGGCGCATCCTCTATTTCGATCCCGGCATCGTCAGCGGCCTGTCGCAGGAGATCAGCGAAGGCGGGGGGAGGCGATCGGAAATCCCGCATCCGGTCATCCGCAATCCCGCCATCGCCGCCCGCTTCGAAACGCTGTTCGGCGCGGTGACCGGCGGTGGGGCGGCGGAGGGGCTGCTCTGCGACGAACTGCTTCTGCAACTCGTCGCCGATGTCATGCGCGAGCGCTTTGCTACCGAAGAGCGGCCATTGGTGCCGGCGTCGATCCGCGCGGCCCGAGATCTGATCGATGACGATCCGCTTGCCGCCGTCTCGCTCGCCGACCTTTCCCGGGAAAGCGGGCTCAGCCGCTTCCAGGTGTTGCGCGGTTTTGCCAAGGCGACCGGATTGACGCCGCATGCCTATCTCGTCCAGGCCCGCATCCATATCGCACGGCGGCTGATTGCTCAGGGCATGCCGCTTGCGGAAGCGGCCTTTGCCAGCGGCTTTGCCGACCAGAGCCACATGACGCGGGTCTTCGTGCGCAAATACGGTCTGTCGCCGCGCCTCTATGCCGGCGCCTTTCTCTGAGCGCCTGCAATTTCGTTCAAGACCCCGACCGGCTCCTGCTGTTTTCTCGGCGCATCCAACAGGAGACGCTGAATGTCGAGGCAGGTTCAAGGTTATGTCTATCTGGCGCTGGCCATGCTGACTGTCGGAAGCACTGTCGTCGCCAGCAAACTCATCGCGTCGGGTCTGCCGCCGTTCAGCGCCACCGCATTGCGCTTCGCCATCGCCTTTCCTGTCCTTCTCCTGTTGATGTGGGCGACCGGCGCGCGGCTGCCGAGGTTTTCCCTGCATGACCGCCTCATCCTCATCATTCAGGCCGGGGCCGGCAGCGTCGGTTATACGACGCTGCTGATCTCCGGCCTGAGCCTGACCTCGGCGGCCGATGCCGGCGTCATCATCGGCACGCTGCCGGTGGTTTCGGCCGCAATCTCCATCCTGCTGCTTCGCGAACGGCCGCAGCGTGCCCTGCTTCTCGCGGTGGCGCTTGCGACAGCAGGCGTGCTGTCGATCGCCTTCACGCCGGATGCGGCAGGCGGATCATTGACTGGCAATGCCTTGATCTTCCTGGCCGTCGTCTGCGAGGGGTTGTTCATCCTGCTGAACAAAAGACTGAAGACGGAGGTTGCGCCGCTTGCCCTGTCGACGCTGATGGCCGGCATCGGTTTCATCGTCGCCGCCATCCCGGCCATTTTCGAAGCGCCTTTGGCACATGGTATTTCCACAAGCGCTGTCGCCGCCGTCGTCTATTATGCGCTGGTGCCGACCGTCGGCGGATTTCTGCTGTGGTATGCGGGGGCAGAAAGGGTGAGCGGCACGGAGGCCGCGCTCTTCACCGCGCTGGCGCCGGTTTCCGCCGTCATGCTTGCCTTCGTCATCCTTGGCGAGCCGGTCGGGCTCAGCCAGATCGCCGGCATCGCCTGCGTGCTTGCGGCCGTGCTCGGGCTTGCCTTTGCCGGGAGCCGTACCGTGAAACTTGCCGGAGGGAGATAGACCATGCAGTTCAGCCATTCCGATGCCATGTGGCAGGCCTTTCCGGAGCTTCGCGCCGGCGCGCTCCATGCCGACGGCATCCATGCGGATGCCGATGTCGAAGCGGCGATCGTAAGCTTCAGCGCGATCGCCGAGGCCCGGCTGGTTAAAGCGCAGGAGGGCGAATTCCCCGAAATCCAGGCCTGGCGGCGTGGCTTTTCCCGTATGGGGCTGAAGCCGACGCAATATCGCTGCGCTTCCGAGGCGCTGCTGCGCCGCTTCCGCCAGGAACATGCGCTGCCGCGCTTGCATCCGCTCATCGATCTCTGCAATGCGATTTCGCTCGCCTTCGCCATTCCGATCGCCGTCTTCGACACGGAAAAGATCGCTGGCGATCTCGAAGTCCGGCGAGCCAAGGGTGACGAGACCTATCTGACCTTTGGTGGAGAGAGCGAACATCCGGAGGCGAACGAGGTGATCTTTGCAGACAGTGAGGACAGGGCGCATGCGCGGCGCTGGACGAACCGGCAGAGCGGGCTTTCGGCGGTGCGGGCGACGACGCGCTCGGTGCTGATCGTTGCCGAGGCCCTGCACGCTTCCGCCGGCGACGACATCGCCAGGCTGGTCGAAGCAGTTGCGGATGCGCTTGCACGTCACTGGCCGGCGACGCCGAAAACGGCAATGCTAAGTCCGGTATCGCCGCGTTTCGAATTCTAAGGGAGCGAGACTTCAGCAAAGGTGGTGTTCCGGGCCTTGGGTTGGCCGCATGCCCGCCCTATCTCTATGCGATCGATAGCTTCTGGAGACGAACCCGATGTCAGATAAGTCGTTCAAGATTCCGGGGCCGGATCATCCGATCACCGTCGAGCACAATCCCTCCCGCGTCGTCGTCATGCTCGGCGGCAAGACGATTGCCGATACGCGCGATGCGCTGACGCTGTGCGAGGCCTCCTATCCGCCGGTGCAATATATTCCGCGCAGGGATGTGGACATGTCGCTGCTTCAGCGCACCGACCATAGCAGCCATTGCCCCTATAAGGGTGACGCCTCCTATTACAGCATCATTCCGGGCGGCGAGCGCTCGAAGAATGCCGTCTGGACCTACGAGGCGCCGAATGCCGCGGTCAGCAGCATCAAGGATCATCTCGCCTTCTATCCCGACCGCGTCGACGGCATCGAGGAAATGGCCTCTCCGGAAGCCGGCGCCTTCTGACGCGGCACGTGACACTGAAACACTTTCCCGCGGAACATGTTGTCCGCCGGACCGTTAGGGTCATCTAGCGGGGGATGTGTCGTGCCGAAATTCTACTTTCAACTTTTCGATCGTGATGGTGCCGGGACGACCGAGACGGCATATGATTTTGAATCCGTCGAAGCAGCGAAAGCGGAGGCGCGGCGGGTATTGGCGGAGATGGCCACAGAAGGCTTGCCGGCTGCACCTTTGAATATGATGTCGGTGGAACTGTTCGATGAAAGCCGTAAGCCGCTTGCGGAAATCCGGCTCATTCTTGAAGAAATCGCGAAATAGCCGATAAGGTTGCCGGCCCTGTGAATGGCTGTCGATCGCGCCCAAAGCAATCAAAAGACTATGTCAAATTTAATTGCCGGCTATGAAGGCGGGTCTTAGCGTCGCGCCAATCGACCGAGTCGAATTGATGCGTAGGAGTGACCGCCGGCAGCCCTTAAACGGCAGCCGCTATCGTAAGACGTCGAGCCATTCATTGCTGAAGATGAGGCTGGCAACCGTGACCGGATCGCCGCTTTCGTCGCGAACGGTGATGGCGATGGTCATGCGATCACCCGCCGGCAATTCGTCGCGGGCCACATCCAACAGGATGCGGGTCAGCTCTTTCGGAATGTCTTCACGAGATTTGAGCTCGGTGCCGTGCTCGTCGCGCGTGGGACCTTCGCCGTTGTGTAGATCGAAATAGTAGCGAGCCATGTTTTTTCCTGCGCGTCATAGGAGAAATCACAGATGAAGACAATTGTTCCCGAGGCTAGAGCCTTTCCTGGTCAGATTACAGCATTCTGTTGGCTCAAACGGAGTCGGATGATCGACCGGCCGGCGCGCGTCGTAGCCCGGCTCTACGGCCAAGCCGGCCGGTCGAGCAGCCGGCCCGTTTCAGCCAACCCGAAGGGCCGGGCATCTTTACGCCAGGATCAGAGGCGATCGGCTCGGACGTACCAAGGGGTATGCCCTTCGCCAATCGCCTCTGCCCTGACGAAAACCTGCTCCGGCAGAATGCTGCAATCTGACCAGGAAAGGCTGTAGGCATTGATTCTTATAGAAAATACAGGTCGCATCGAAATGATCAGGAACTCTTGCGCTATCGGCGGGCAAGACCGTGATTGAATCCTTGCTGCTCAATCTTGGCAGCCGCGATGTGCTGTCGGCCGAAGAGGAAAGCCATCTCAGAGCGATCATCGTCAAAGACAGGTATTTTGCTGCCGGGGAGGATCTGGTCTCCGAAGGGAGCCGACCGGGCTACAGCACACTGCTGCTCAATGGTTTTGCGGCGCGCTATAAGGTGATGGCCGATGGCAGCCGCCAGATCACCGCGCTGCATGTCGCCGGCGATTTCGTCGATCTGCATGCTTTCCCGATCAAAAAGATGGATCACGGCATCGTCGCGCTGTCGTCCTGTCACGTTGCGTTCGCCGATCACGCCGATCTCAAGGCGATCACCGAGCGCATGCCGCATCTGACGCGGCTGCTCTGGCTCGATACGCTGGTCGATGGCGCCATTCACCGCGAGTGGATCGTCGCCATGGGCCGGCGCTCCAAGCGCGCCCATATCGCCCATCTCGTCTGCGAACTCTTCGTGCGGCTGCAGGTGGTGAAACGGACGCGCGGCGCAAGCTTCCAGTTTCCTTTGACGCAGATCGAGATGGCCGACGTGCTCGGCGTTTCCGTCGTCCACCTCAACAAGACATTGCAGGCGCTGAGGCGCGAGGGCGTGTTCACCTGGGAGAACCGGACGATCACCATCGTCGACTGGGAACGCCTGCAGGAAATCGCCGAATTCGATCCTGGCTATCTCAGCATCTTCAGGGAGCCGCGCTAAAGCACGTCGCGCAAAAGTGTGCCGCGGTTTTGCGATAACGACATGCGAAAAACCAAAGACCTAAAGCGTGGCAAGCGAATCTGAAAGATTGCGACGCGCTTTAGAAGCTGTGCGAGGCGGGCCGAGGCATCGCACAATCCGGTGACGGCGCTTCATTGCGATTGACAAATCGTCCATTCGGGCAGAACACCGCTCCGACCTCTTAAAAACTCCTTATAAAGGCTGGCGCGACCGTAGCCGGCCGGTGACATCGCAATGGACATATCCAAAGGACCGGGGAGCGTTCTTCGCCACCCCGGCTATCTGAACTTCGCCGCCTCCCGCGTTTTTTCCTCGCTCTCCTTCCAGTCCATTGGCATCGCCATGGGGTGGATGATCTACGACCAGACGCACAGCGCCTTTGCGCTCGGCCTCGTCGGCCTCTGCCAGTTCCTGCCGATGGCGGTGCTGACCTTCGTCGTCGGCCATGTCGCCGACCGGTTCGACCGGCGGCGCATCGGGCTTGTCTGCCAGTTGATCGAGGCGGTGACGGCGCTGGTGCTGGCGGTTGCCACCTGGCAACAATGGCTGACGCCGGCCGGCATCCTTGCTGCCGTCACGGTGCTCGGCGCCGTCGTCGCCTTCGAGCGGCCGACCATGGCGGCGCTGCTGCCGAACATCGTGCCGGCCTCGATGCTGCAGAAGGCGGTCGCCACCTCGACCTCGATGATGCAGACGGCGCTGATCATCGGCCCCTCGCTCGGCGGCCTGCTTTACGGCCTCCACCCCGTCGCGCCCTTTGCCATAGCAGCGCTGCTTTTTGCCGTTGCAAGCTTCAACGTCATCTCGATCCGCATGCAATGGAGCCCTGCCAAGCGCGAGCCGGTGACGCTCGCCTCTGTCTTTGCCGGCGTCTCCTTCATCCGCAGCCGGCCGGTGATGCTCGGGACGATCTCGCTCGATCTCTTCGCAGTGCTGCTCGGCGGCGCGACTGCGCTGCTGCCGATGTTCGCCAGCGATATCCTGCATGCCGGTCCCTGGGGCCTCGGTTTTCTGCGCGCGGCCCCGGCGGTCGGCGCGCTCGCCATGTCCATCTTGCTCGCCCGCCGGCCACTGAGCAGCAATGTCGGACGCAAGATGCTTGCCGCCGTCGCCGTGTTCGGCGTCGCCACCATCGTCTTCTCGCTCTCCACCAACATCGCGCTTTCCGCGGTAGCGCTCCTCATCATCGGCGCGTCCGATACGGTGAGCGTCGTCGTGCGCAGCTCGCTGGTGCAGCTGCTGACGCCGGACGAAATGCGTGGTCGTGTCAGTGCCGTCAACTCGCTGTTCATCGGCACCTCCAACCAGCTCGGCGAATTTGAATCCGGCATGATGGCGGCAGCCCTCGGGCCGGTCGCCACAGGCGTCGTCGGCGGGCTCGGCACGATCGTCGTCGTGCTCCTGTGGATGCGGCTCTTCCCCGATCTCACCAAGGTCAAGACGCTGCAGGGCTAGCATATGCATGACGCGTTGAAAGCGGCGACCGCTCCCGCTAGGTTCGGCCTGAAACATCATTCGGCGGAGCCGCGCGTGACGACAAATTTTCTATCCTGTGTACTTGCTGCGGTTTTCATGTCGGTGCCGGCCGTGGCGCTGGCCGAGTGGCAGGCGGTCGAAGAGGTGCGGCCCTATTCGATATCAGGAACGTCCGGCGCCGGGCTCTATGCATCGATCGGCGAGCGTGGGCCGAAGGCCAGTGGCTTCGGCCGGGCAATCGCGCATACGACGTTCAAGCTGACCTGGACCAGGAAATACCAACCGCAGGGAAATGCCTGCGTTATCGTCACCAACCGGCCGAAGCTCATCATCACCTATACGCTGCCGAAACCATCTGCTGCGCTGCCGGCCGCCGTGAAGAGCAGCTGGGGGGCCTTCATATCAGGTGTGCAGGCGCATGAGCGGGTGCATGGCGAGACCATCAAGGAGATGGTCAAGGAGATCGAGGCGACAAGCATCGGCCTCACTGTTGCCGACGATCCCGATTGCAAGAAGATCAGGATCGAGCTGACCCGCCGGCTCGGCGAGATCTCCCAGAGACAACGCCAGCGCGGCCGCGACTTCGACAAGATCGAAATGGGTGATGGAGGCAATATCCAGCAGCTCATCCTCAAGCTGGTGAATGGGCCGTGATGACAGGGCGCCAGCCTGGAACTTGAAAGAAGTGGCGGGAACACCGTCGGCCTGGACGTACCTGACCCGTCTCCTATCTCTTTTCCCAACGCAAGAAATAGGTGGAGGAGGAGCGAGATGTCCTATGTCGATGGTTTCATCGTGGCGGTTCCGAAGGGGAATATCGAGGCCTACAAGGAATTCTCGACCTTTGCGGGGTCCATCTGGAAGGAATATGGCGCGCTCGAATATGTCGAATGCATCGGCGACGATGTGCCCTATGGCGAGCTGACCTCTTTTCCCCGCGCCGTGCAGGCGAAGGACGACGAGGTGGTGGTGTTTTCCTGGATCGTCTACGGCTCGCGCCAGGAGCGTGACGATATCAATGCCAAGGTGATGGACGATTCCCGGCTTAAGGGCGACCAATGGCAGATGCCGTTCGACGGCAAGCGGATGATCTATGGCGGCTTCGAGATGCTGCTCAAGCTCTGAAGGTGACTTGAGGCGATCATTGACTTTGCGGCCGCAGCGCGCCAACTCGCGAGAATGTCATCTCGAAGTGGGAGAGCGCCTTGCCCCAGACGATCCTCACCTTGTCTACACGCGGACAGGGCCTTTACGAATTCACTCACCAGGCGGAGGCCTTCGTCAGCGCGTCGGGGCGGGAGGAGGGGCTTCTCACGGTCTTCGTGCGCCACACCTCCTGTTCGCTGCTGATCCAGGAAAATGCCGATCCCGATGTGCGCACCGATCTTCTTTCCTTCTTCCGCCGTCTCGTGCCGCCGGCCTCCGATCCCGACATGGGCTGGATCGTGCATAGGGCCGAGGGGCCGGACGACATGCCGGCGCATATCAAGACGGCGCTGACGCAGGTCTCGATCGGCATTCCCGTTGCCGACGGGCGGCTGATGCTCGGCACCTGGCAGGGCCTTTATCTTTTCGAGCATCGTGATCGGCCGCACCGGCGCGAAATCGTGCTGCATCTCAGCACCTGAAGTCGGTTAATGCTTGTGAATGCAAACTGAATGCCCGGTTCGAACGCCATTCAGTTTGCTGGGTCTACTGTCGAGGCAATCCCTGAAGGGAGAGCTTGGAATTCAATCGACGGAGACACAACATGACGCATTTCCTGACCAAGGCTTCGCTTGCCGCATTGCTCGCCCTCTGCACCATTCCGGCCACTGTTTCCACGGCGGCCGCCGCCGGACCGCAGACGAACTTCGTCGTCGAGGCGCAATACCATCGTCCGATCCGCGGCTGCTCGCCGATGCACGCGGTGCGCAAGGCGCGTGATTTCGGCCTGCGGAGAGCCCATATCACCCGCATGTCGCCGCGGGTCGTCGTCGTTGCTGGGCGTGACCGTCGCGGCTGGGACAGGATCACCTTCGCGAATGTCCGCGGCTGCCCGCTGATCCGGCGCTGAGGACTGCAGCCGGAGGCGCCGATGCGGCGCTTCCGGTCTGTTTTTGCCTTGACGCTGACACTTTCAGCCGTCTCTTCTCTGACCTGTATGAGTGATTCCCAAATGATGCTTCGGCGTCATGCGGATTAATGGGGAGGGCGGCTCGACCGGCCCGACTTTCAAACGAAAAGGTTTTTCGATGATGCAGTTTCTGGCAAAGGCGGGTCTTGCCGTCATGCTGACAGCCGGCACCCTGGCCGGTACGGTGGCCCCGGCCGCCGCCCAGTTGAATATCATTATTGGCGAGCCGGACCGTGGTCCGCCGCAGGATTACCGCCGCCCGCCTCCGGGACCGGGCTACGGCCGGCCGTCGCGCGGCTGCAATCCGCAGCTTGCCGAAAACCTCGCCCGGGATTACGGCTTTCGTCGCGCCCGCGTCGTCGACGTCACCCCGCGCCGCGTGATCGTCCAGGGCTGGACGCGTCGCGGCCCTGATGAAATGAGCTTCGGCAATGTGCGCGGTTGCCCCGCCCTGCGCCGCCGCTGATCGTTAGAAGAATACGCCGCCCCGTCTCCCCGATGCCGCGGCACTGCATAATTCCCTAAATCGGAATCGATTTAGGGGTAAAATTATGCAGCTATTCAAAATGTTACAGCGTCCTTTGCGCGTCTGAAAAGACGCGCGGCGCTGTAAAAACCGCCTTTGCCAGTCTCCCCGGATCGGCAAGGGCGGTTTTCTTTTTGTGCTCAGTCTGACTGCGCTCTTTCCTCCGGCATCATCGCGGGCCTTGCGTATGAATTCAAGACCCCGCCCAACCCCTCCCCACAAGGGGGAGGGGCTAAGCTGTGGCCCCGGGGGGACCAGAAAGCAGATGTGTCGCTGGCTGTTACCGCTCTACGGATTGCTACGATGGAGGTCATGTGAAGTGGGGGCGGCATGTTAGCCCTCCCCCTTGTGGGGAGGGGTCTTGCTTTGTGAGCGCCAGCCGGACAGCATCGGCCTTTGTGCCGAGGATCTGCCGCCTATCAACCGGAGGCAGATGCTTGGGGCACAAGCCGGATGATGACGAAGGTAATTGGCAGACATTGTCAGCAATCCGAGCCCCGCGCGTCTGAAAAGACGCGCGGGGCTGTAATGCTTATTGTTCGATGGCGAAGGTCACGGTGACGCTGACATTGTAATTGTTCTCGCCGCCCTGAACGGGAACGGCGGTGTCGGAGGCCTCCTTCATCATCGTGGCGCGATAGACCGGCTGCGGCATTGCGCGCGGCACATTCTCGTTGATCTCGAGAATGCGGCCTAGCTTGACGCCGGCGGCTTCGCTCAGCGTCTTTGCCCTCTTGACGGCATCGGCGACCGCGGCCTTGCGCGCCTCTTCGATCGCGGCGTCCGGCTTGTCGTTGGTGAACTGGATTTCGCCGCCCTGGTTGATGCCGAGGGTGACGGACTGGTCGATCACCGCGCCGAGCTTGGCGAGATCGCGCAGCCTGACGGTGACCGAATTGATGGTCTGGTAGCCGATCAGCTGCGGCTGCTGCTGCTGGCCGTCGACCGGCTGCGGATAGTTGTATTGCGGCTGGATGGAAAAGCCGGAGGTCTGCAGGTCGCGCTCGGCAATGCCGCCGCTCTTCAGCGCGGCAAGCACGTCGTTCATCGCCTTGTTATTCTCGTCGAGCGCTTCGCGGGCGGTTTTCGCCTGTTTGACGACAGCGAGATTGACGATGGCCATATCGGGAGCGACGGACGATTCGCCATCGCCGGTCACCGAAATCACCGGCTCGCGCGGCTTTGCCTCCTGCGCGAAGGCAGGCGCTGCGGCGGCGAGCGGCAGCGCCAGAAGGGCGGTCATCAGGACAGTTCTGGTATAGATCGGCGCCATGTTTTCATTCCTTGGTTGTCGTTTCCCGGAACAGCTTTCTGTCGGTTGATTGTGAAGCTATTGCGGCGGAAAAGACAGGCGCATGTGTCGTGAGAGAAAAATCTGCGGGGTGCATGCGTTGGGGCTGAACCGGGAGGGCGTCCGCCGCCCTTTAAAAGCCGAAACGGCTGGACCGGAACCGACGGCTCGTTATCATATGGCGATCATCGACGACGAGGAAGCAATGTTCGAAACGCTCGATCCCGTCCCGTCTGAGATCGCCACCGCGATTTCCGACGGCCTGAACGCCTTCAACGAGAGCGCTGAGATCAGACGTGAGGCCTTCGCCATCGTCTGGCGGGAGAACGGAGGGCTTGCCGGCGGGATAACGGCGTCCGTTTCCTTCTCGGTTCTTTTCATCGGCAATCTGTGGGTCGAAAAATCGCTGCGCCTGAGCGGCATCGGCAGGAAGCTGATGGCGGCGGCGGAAGAAGAAGGGCGCCGCCGCGCCGCCGTCATGGCCTGCGTCGACACGCTCTCGACCCAGGCCCCGGATTTTTACCCGAAGCTCGGATATGTCGAATTCGGCAGGGTCAGTGGGCATGCCGGAGGCCGGCCCGTCGACCGGATATGGTTCCGGAAGGAGTTGTCCGCCGCAATATGATCAGAAGCCGCTGGCGGCTTCCCATCAGATATCAATTGATATGACATTGGAGGACGTAATCGCAGGGGCAGACGAGTCGGTTGACTCGCCAATTGTCCTGCTAGGCGCCGAAATCGTCCATGAAGGACGGATGGATGGCGGGCTTGCGCTCTTCGCGTGCGTCGCGAATACGCTGGGGAACCGCACCGAGACCGGCGACGAAGCGGGTCAGGAGATTGCGGTTGAAAAGTTTATGTATGGCACTCATGGTAGTTCACTCATTCTTTTTTTTGTTAGCCGGCAGCATATATTTTGCCCAGGCTGCCATAACAATGGGCAATTTTGCATGACAGTTATGTGACAGTGCATGGCTTGAGGGTGGCTGGCCTAAAAGGTGATCACATTGACGTTAGAAGCGGCCGTTGAGGGCGGTTGGCTGCTATAAATCCTCGTCGGTATTCGCTGTGGGTGGTAGATTGCCCGCTTGGGGTAAAGCAATGCCCCTCCGAAGGAGAAGCCCAGATGAACCGATTTTTCGCATTTATCGCGACCGGAACGCTGATCAGCTTTGCCGCGATCATTTCGGGCTGCACTTCGTCCGGAAGCGTTGACCAGACGTCGTCGATCGGCGGCGGTTATTATGAGCGTCAACCGCTTAATCCCGCGTGTGGGGGTGGGTTCAGGCCGAGCGATGGGCGTTCTTGCAGCTATTAGAAATGTACACCGATTGGGCATGATGCCGCCGGACGAAGTCGTGTGATACCGGCCATCGCCGGAAACGAATTGCCGCAGCAATCAGACTTCTCATTTTCCAGCGCTAATAACTGCACGGACGATCGTTGCCGAATCCATCGCGGCAGGCAGGCCGAAGGGCAAAGTCAGCGCTCTGAGCGGTATAGCCGACCGAACCCGTCTGCACTGAGTCGTTTGAGCTCGTGGTACACGACGATGCCCACATGGCAATGACGAAAACGGCTGCCATAGCTGCCGATAGTTTGCGAGTTTGAAGCATCTCCCCACTCCACTGTCCAAAGTGTTTGAATAACTCTGGCAAGTAGGGCCGATGAGGCATCCCGATAACTGTCGTTGTCGATCAAGATTTTGTTATATGCTGAAAACCCGTTCGCCAGCGATCGCTGCCACGATCAAGCTTGCCTCGGCCACACCTACAGATGTCGTTTGTTTGGACAACGGCGATATAGGGAGCCGCAGCCTTTCAAAGGGTGCCATTCACCCGATTGACAGCAGATCTGGAGTAGCTGGAGGCTCGGCGCGGTCATGAATCCAGAACGAAGGCTAAGCCCCGTCGGCGAACATCCGCCATATGCGCCAGCAGCTTGCATTGGCAGAAGGCCCCTTGAGGCGCGGATGCCATATCCGGCGCGCACCGGGTCAGGTCGCATTGAAATGCTTGGGTTCCACGGCAAAATAACAGCAAGCGGCAACGAACAGGGCTTTGGAAAACAAGGCAGAAGTCCTGTCGCAAGTCCTTCCAACCAGTAGAGAACTTGAGTTTATGGGGAGAACAACCTGCGACAGGGAATTCGGCTTCTGTCCCGGGACTATGTGAAGGGACTTTTCGGGCACGGCCGGTGTCATTGGATATGCGGACGCCTACGGCTACGGTCTCGATCAAGGCGCTCTTGAACGATACTTCGGCTCGATTGGCTTGGCGACGCCGGAGGGCTTTTCCTATAGCAAGGTGAACATCGAGCGTGCGTCAGCGGAAAAACCGTCGCAGTTTGAATGCACCCTTCCAAGGCTATAGCGAAGTCGCTTGGGGTGCTGAAGCCATAGACTTGCCTGCCGCCGGTTCAAGCCCCTTTGAGGCTGCTTCAAGTACCCTTCGAAGGACGCCAAGGAGTTGATAAAGCATAGCCATGGTCGAAAAAGTCGCCGTCCCAAAGTTGCAGGATCTATATGTCGGCCGACTTGCTATGAGAGGCGATTGGGTAGTGGCTTGTGTTCGCTCGCAAATGGCTTGGCCGATTGTAACGACAGAAGTGTTGTTCCGGGAGCGCACAATGTTCCTCATACCTTGGGCCGATGCTGGAGGATCAGCCGGGATAATGTATCCCGCCGCCGCTGTCTCTTTACAGCCTGACGAAGACCGGGATTCGGGGCAGCTGCTGATAAGCCATTTTCTCAGTTCACTGGCCTGGGCACATGGGCAGTCTATCGAGATCGAACAGTGGAGTGGAGGAAATTTGCCGCGATCCATGGGCGGGTTCAATGGGCCATATGTTGCCACCCCTGATTTTCTTCACCCTTACGTGCCTGATCCTGCAGACGCTAAGGCCCGTCTGGCACTTGCCCTCTATCGGGAGGGGCTTGGTCTGAATAATCCTGCCTACGCGTGCTTGAGCTTCTTCAAAATTCTCAACATCTTTAGGGATAAAGGTCCAGATCAAATTGCTTGGATTGACGATACGATTCCTAAGATCAAAGACAGTCGGAGAGCGCGAAATCGCATCTCCTCCCTCCAGAATTCGAACGAGACGCCAGGCAAGTACCTTTACGGGTCCAACCGCTGCGCTGTGGCCCACGCCTTTGGGACTACTGCAAACCCTGAGGATCCGGCTGATATGCGGCGGATGCGACAAGATTTGCCTGTTGCTCAGGTGTTGGCGGAATACGCCATCGAGCACCACTTCGGTGTGAAGAGCAGCCAAACGATTTGGGAAGAGCACCTTTACGAGCTGAAGGGCTTCTACGAAATATTCGGCGAAGGTGCCGTGGCGACCATAAAGGCAGGCGCCTCGCCGGAGCGAAATCTTTGGCCGCTGCTTCCTAGGCTTACAGTGTCGTTGGCACGCAGTGAAGGGTTCGCGGCGCTAACCAACCTTCGTTCTGAGGTAATAGCGATTGCGGATGGCTGTGCGAGTGTCATGTGCACCTCTGATGACAACCTTACAGAGATGGTGCTGAGGCTGAATTTCGCAGAGGAACGACTACAGATAAATGTGAAGGATGGGCTGAGGGCGGCCGACGACGGATCGGAGGTGGCGGCCAGAAGCTACGCAAGCGTCATGCGATTTGTTCGCGACTATATACTCAACGGTGTCCTTGAAGTGTGGGATTGGGATCAGCGAAGACTGCTTGGTAAATGCGATGCCTTCATTCCGTTGAATGTCGATCTCGAGGCAACCAAAAGAGCTTATGATTCAATCATTAGAAATTACGAAAATCTAGCTGAGGTACGGTCGAAATCGGGGAGCTTTGGTGGAGACTAGGTCCGCAGCTCCCACCATCATCGAATGACGCGCCATCAAACCGCCCTCAAGCATGCTTCAAAAGATTTCGAAAATTCCGGAATCTAGTGTCAAAATTCCGGTTTTTCGCGTCCGGCTACAGCGACCGGCTAGATACAGCATCTTGAAATGTTGGTGGGCCCGGAGGGACTCGAACCCCCAACCAAGCGGTTATGAGCCGCCGGCTCTAACCATTGAGCTACAGGCCCTTGGCGCCGTGTCCGCGCCGTGATGCCGGGGCAATGGTTCCCGCAGCATCGGTTTCGCTCTAACGCAAATCCGCGGGAGCTACAAGCGGTGAGCGCAAGCATCTGTGGACGATGCATATTTCGTGGGCAGCCACTGGAACCTTCTCGCGCGGGCTACACTTATCCAAGTCACATTCCGCATGAAGAGGGCGATCGCAGATGGTGGCTTCGAACAGTGCCGTGGTGCTCATCGTGGAGGATGAACCGCTGATCCGGTTCAATATTCTCGATGTGCTGGAAGAGGTCGGTCATGTGGCGCTGGAGGCGGCGAATGCCGACGAGGCTCTGGTGGTGCTGAAGGGCAGGCAGGATGTCGATATCCTGTTCACCGACGTCAACATGGCCGGTTCGATGGACGGTCTCCAGCTTGCCAATCGGGTGAGGGCGATGCGGCCGAATATCGGCATCATCATCACCTCGGGCATGGTGCGGCTCGATCCGATGGCGCTGCCCGCCAATACAGCTTTCCTGCCCAAGCCCTACATGCACGACACGCTGATTTCGACGATCGATTCCCTGATGACCTGACAGGGGCGCGCAGCCGCAAAACGGGGACGGTTTTTGCGGCTGCGCGCGAGGCGCCGGGAGACATGCTCGTCTTCAGGCGGGGCGGAGGGGAACCACACCCTCAGCTGAAGCTGCTCTTCAGCGCCTCGTTCTCGTGATGGGCCTTCTTCTCGTAGATCGTGAACAGCGCCATCGAAAGGAGATATGAGAGGAAGGGATCCCCTATCTGCGTGGCGATGTCGCGGGATGCGAGAACATGGCGCTCCAGCGCGCCGATATCCTTCTGTATTGCGGTCTGCGTGGCGGTTTCAGCGAGGCGGTTCATGCTGCCATCTCCAGGAATTGGGTCACGACCGATCGGGCCGGCACGTGCCTGACATAAAGGGGTAGGGTGAGGCCGAGGGCGGCGCGCATCTTGCGCAGCACCCGGTCCGATACTTCGAAGGCGCCGCAGCAGACGGGGTATTTGCCGTAGCCATCTGCACGGCCGAGTTCTTCCACTTCGGCGCCGGCGCGCTTGTAGACGCGCTTGAGGTAGGGCTCGTAGTTGGAAATCATCGTATGGATGCCGTGATCGAGCGCGCATTCGCAAAGCGCAAGCAGCATCATGGAGAAGGCGCGGCCGGCATCGACATTGGAGAAATCCTTGGCGATCGCCTCCTCGTCGATGCACATGCGCGTACCTTCCCAGATGCCGGGGGCGATAAGATTGGCGGCATCGGGAAACGTCTCGCGGAAGACGTCGTAGAGAAGGGTCGGGCCTGTCGTCGGCATCAGGCGCATGCCGCCATAAAGGCGGGTGCGGCTGTCGTTGCACCAGACGAGATAGGCGGGAGCCAGCGAATCGTAGCTGTCGCGTTCGTAAGGGCCGATGACGGGAACGTCCCAGCCGAGCGTATCGGCGAAGACCTTCTTGCGCAGGCGAAACATCTGGTCGAGTACGGCAGCGTATTTCTGATACTCATGTGCCTGAATGATAACGAACATTTTGCCCTCCAGCGTTTTCAAGTTCGTGGAGAGCAGAATGGTTCATGCGGGCCGGATCGGAAATTCCCTCAGATGGGCCCCCCCAGATGAGGGGGGCAGAGCATGTCGCGCAAAAGTGTGCCGCGGTTTTGCGACAACGACATGCGCCAACAAAAGACCTAGGGATTGATGATGCGCAATTGAACGGCCCGGGAGGCGGCGGCCGAGATCGTGGCGCAGCCGAGTTTGAAGCGGGCGGTCTTCAGATAATCGCGCGTGGTGTGCTCCGATATGCCGAGGATGACCGAAATATCCTTGTAATCCTTGCCCAGCGCCGTCCAGTGCAGACACTCGATTTCGCGCGGCGACAATGACGGCACCGGATCGTTTTCGCCATGCAGCTCGTAGACGGCCTTGCGGTGGATGAGATGGGCGATCTCGATCCATTCGTTGCGGCAGCGGCGGACGAGTTCGGCCCATTCCTCGGCCGGTATGCGGGCATTCAGCGACAAGAGCGCACGGCGCTGCGCCTTGTCGGCGACGGGAATGGAGTAGCCGTTGCCGCCGATGCCGTGCTTCTGGGCATCGACCAGCATGGCATAGGCCTCCGGTGTCGGCTCGACCTCGCTCCAGTCGAAGGGCAGCTGGCGTTCGAAGCCCTGCTTGACGATCGGATCGACCTTCACATAGCTGTTCAGGAGGTAGCGGGAGACCCAGGCATCTGGGTACGTAGTGCGCACGAAGGGCGAATCGATCTTGCTCGCGATCGTCTGGGCGAGATGGTAGGTGACGAAATCGAGACCATATTCCGCCTGGAGAATGCGGATGGCGGCATCCACATTGGCCGCAGCCTTGATCTGTTCGAAAGCGGACTCGAACTTTTCGCTGTAGGTATTCTCAATCATTTCCACTGCCCCAATCCCCTCAATCCTACCGCGAGCGCTGTCATAAATACAAGGCATCCCCACATATGCGGGGAATGACAATCCGGGCCCCATCTGCTAGCGCCTGTCATGAGGAGACCTCATATGGACAGCAAGAGACCATTCGAGATTGCCGAATGCCAACAGGCCGCCAAGGGCCTGAAATCCAGCTGGCAGGACATGGCAGGCTCCGAAGCGCTGATCCGCGCCCTCGTTGCCGAACGCAACGGCGATACGCCGCTGGCGCTGTTCTGGACCGAGGTCCACCGGGCGCTCTGCCAGGAAACCAACGCCTTCTGATAATCGGCTTTCCCGAAAGGCTCAGGCTTTTCTCCTTGGCTAAACAGCGCATCATTCGGGCGCGGCAGCAAGGAAGTCCCGCCGCCTTTCTATATAATTATCGATGAACACGTCTTCATTCTTGTCGCGATTCGATTCTACGATGAAAGCGTCGGACGATAGCGTTTTCGGATATATGGTTAAAAAACCCGCAATATTTCATCGATTTGTGCCAAAACGGGTTGACGAAGAATTTGTGGCAGGAGCAATGATGTTTGTGGAAACGGTTACACTTCTCACCTGTGCCGCCACTGGCTGCAGAATGTTTCGACTGTCATCACCGATGCGTGGAATGGAATGACTGAAAAGCGCGTGCATCTGGTCTTCAAGACCCATCTCGATATCGGCTTTACCGACCATGCCGAGAAAGTCCGCCGGCAATATCACGAGCGCTTCATTCCGCAGGCGATCGAAACGGCCAAGCATTTTCATGCCGAAAATCCCGACGAGCCGAAATTCATCTGGACGACGGGCGCCTGGCTGATCTGGGACCATCTGAATTCGCGCTCGGCGGGAGAGGTGGCAGCGCTGGAACAGGCGATCGAGCGCGGGCTGATCCGCTGGCACGGCCTGCCGTTCACAACGCATACGGAGCTGATGTCGCCCGACCTTTTCCGGGCCGGGCTTTCCTATTCGCAGGAGCTCGACCGGCGCTTCGGCAAGACGACGATCGCGGCGAAGATGACCGATGTGCCCGGCCATACGCTCGGCATGGTGCCGCTGCTTTCCGAAGCGGGCATCCGCTTCCTGCATCTCGGCGTCAATACGGCCTCACCGCCGCCCGATGTGCCCGATATCTTTCGCTGGCGAGCACCTAGCGGCGAGGAAGTGGTCGTCATGTACCAGCGCTCCTATGGCGAGACCTGTTTCCCCGACGGTTTCGAGGATGGCCTGAGCTTTGCCCATACCAACGACAATATGGGGCCGCAGAGCGTGCCGCAGACGGCCGAGGCCTATCGCCAATTACGCGCCCGTGAGCCGGATGCGGTCATCCGCGCGGCGACGCTCGAGGATTACGGCGCCATTCTCTGGAGCGAGCGCGAGCGTTTCCCCGTTGTCGAGCTGGAACTCGGCGACAGCTGGATCCATGGCAGCGGCAGCGATCCGGTGAAGACGGCGCGGTTCCTCGCGCTGCAGCGGCTCTACGACCGCTTCGCGGCGGATGGGCTCGACGCGCGGCGTCTCGCCTTCGGGCGCGGACTGGCGATGGTGGCCGAGCATACCTGCGGCGTCGATATCAAATCCTATCTGCGTGACGACAAGGCATGGTCGCGGTCCGATTTCGAGGCCGCGCGCCGATCCGATTACCGCTTCGCCTATACCGAAGCCTCATGGGACGAGCAGCGCGCCTATCTCGACCAGGCGGTCTCGGAGCTCGACGAGACGGACCGGAAGGCGGCCCAGGCGGTGCTTGCTGAATTCGCCACGCCTGCCGTGATCGAGGGCGGTGGACGGGAGCTCCGTCTGCAGACCGGTGGCTGGTCGATCGCGCTCGACGGTGCGAGCGGCGATGTGGCCGAAATCACCTCTCCCTCCGGCCGGACGATCTCCGGCCGCGACGGCTCGCTGATCGCCTATCGATATGAGAGCTACGATGCCGGCGACGTTACCAGGCACATGGAGACCTACCTGACCCATCGCCAGGAATGGGCGGTGCTCGACCATGACAAGCCGGGGCTTGCCCGGTCGGGGGCAGCACTTTCGAAGGTTTTTCTGCCGAAGCTGGAAGCGACTGATGGGGCGAGCATCCTTCTGTCGATGCCGGCCGAGGCCGTGCAGACATACGGCGCGCCGCCGCAGGTGATGCTGCATTTCACCGCCGAGGGCGATCACCTCGACCTGCGTCTGACGTTGAATGACAAGCCGGCCAACCGCATGCCGGAGGCAAGCTTCCTCTCCTTCACGCCTGATGGCGCAGGGGACTGGAATTTCCGCAAGATGGGCCTCTGGCACCGATCGGGGAATATTGCGACGAGCGGCGGCGGGCAATTACAGGCGGTGACATCAGCACGCGGTGATCTTGCCGATGGTCCGCTGACGATCGAAACCTTCGATGCGCCACTCGTTGCGCCGCAAAGCTCGGATTTCATGACGTTTTGCAGGACGCTGCCGGATTTTACCGCCGGCATCCGCTTCAATCTGCACAACAATAAGTGGGGAACCAATTTCCCGATGTGGTGGCAGGGAGATTTTCAGGCGCGCTTCCGGCTCAGCCTCGACTGAGTCACGCGATCCGCAGGGATTGCGCCGCTCGATCCCGAGAGGATTGAGCCGCGGGATTCGCCGCGATTGGGTCGCTTGCTCCTGTACGGATAAAGCGGCCCGCTCCGGTGTGATAAAGGGCTCAGCCGACGCTTGCTGTTCGGTTGAACCAGCCGGCGCATGGCGCTTCGGGCCGTTGCGGCTTCGGGCGAAATTTCACGAGCACCTCGCGGCCATCGGACGAGGCCTGCGTGCGCTCCAGCGCGTCACGCTCGGCAACTGCCTGGCGCCAGTGCTCGTCGCCGCGGCCATCAGGCCGGCCCTGTTCTTCCCAAATCGCGTAAGCTCTCTTGCTGATCCATTCGTGGCGTCTGTCGCTCATCTGTCTATTCCATTCGTCAAAAGTGTTATTCGGCAATTCTGTCCTGCAGAACCGGCGGCCGGCGCTTGGCTGCCATCAGCAGGTCGAGTTCGATCGAGGAGGGCCCGAAACGGGTAAACAGGCTTTCTGCCTGCTCGCCGCGCAGGCCATATTTTGAGGCGAATTCATCAAGGCTATAGGGGCGGCCGCGCAGGATCCTGCTGCGGCGCTCCGGTTCACGGATTTGCGTCATTGGTGGTAACCCCAGTGTGTGTTGCGAATTGTGAGAACAAAACAGATTACAGCCATAAAAGTTCCGTGATTTTTCAGGGTTTTTTCGCCTCGCCGTGCCATTCCGGAGCGATCTCAGGCGGGTGGCATAGATTTTTAAGGCTGGTGTGCTCGGAGAAAATTTCGTCTAAAACACGCAAGAATATCAGCGTGTTATGGAATTCGCTTCCGCGGCGGCGGATAAATGGGCTTTACCCCGGCGCGTTACTCTATAGAATCAATAGTGTTATTCGGTTCGCAGGGGGCAGCAAAACGTTCCGTTCCCCGCGTTGGCGCGACCGATACCGGAGGACTTTGGCTTCAACCCATCAAGAGGAGACAGACATGATGAATGCACTGCCGCCACTTCATGACGGCCACGCGCCGTTCAACCTCCAGCAGCTGTTTCGCGAAGCGCTCTACGCCTTCGAGGAATGGGACAGCGAATTGACCGAACCGATCGTGACCTACGAAGGACGGGTCATCCCCATCAGCTTCGTTTTCGAAGCCATGCGCGAATGCACCGACATCGTGCCGATGAACATTGTCGGCGCCGTCACCGAACGGCTGACCAAGCCGTGGGAGGGCGAAGGCCCGCTCGACCAGATGACTTTCTCGACGGCGGCGCGTGTCATGCGCGTTTTGGTGCGCAAGCGCCTTCACGTCACTGGGGCTGCGGATCTCGTCGCCGTTTCGGCCCACGCGTCCGAAGACCAGGGCCGCGACTGACAAAGTGAGGATCGCGGCCATGGCTGCGATCCTTTTCCGCTTTTTGGCGGAACCTCGCTTATTCCCAGCCGTTTAATTCGGCAGGCACAGCCCGCCACTACAGCGCGCCTTTTCGAGAATCGCAAAGGGCGCTGTAGCACTTCGAATTGCTGCATAATCTAAGTCGATCCCGATTAAGAATTGTGCAGTGGTGACGGGCGAGGAATGAGCACCATGCTGAAATCTATTGTTCATGAAATCATCGGTACATCCAGGCGTGAGCCTGAGCTTCCGCAATCGCTCGAGCAGTTTCGCGACAGGAAACGGGTGCTGATCATCTTTGCCGATGCGCAAGATGACCGCGCGCTCATCCAGGATGAATGGCTGCGCAAGGCGCATATGCGCTTGATCGAGGAAGACGTCGAGGTGTTCAGCATTGCCGGCGGCGGCGCGTTTGCGCTGTTCGACGATGACTGGGAACTCGATGCCGACGATATCCGCGATCGGCTCCAGGGACCGCCATCCGGCGAGTTCGGGCTGATCCTGATCGGACGCGACGGAACCGTGAAGCTGCGCTCGAGCGAGCCGATGAGCGCCGAGGATATCTTCGCTGCCTTTGAGATGTTGCCAAAGAAGACGCCCTGGTAGCGTTTCGAGAGTTCGTTTGAACGGGGCGCGGTAGTTCATCTGCGTCCCCGTGTCTTTTGCATGTTCAGAGTTCGAAGGCTTCCTTGAGGCCCAGGCTCTTGCGCTCGCGCAGGTCGAGATCGGCCTCGATATGGGCGATGTGATGCAGCATCAGCTGGCAGGCGCGGTCGAGTTCGTCGGCTTCGATCGCCGAGATGATGTCACCATGTTCGGAATGACCGCAGCTCGATGCGGTCGACTGGCCATAAAGGGCAATCACCAGCGACGAGCGGGCGACGAGCTCCTCCATGAAGCGCTGCATGATCGAGTTTCCCGATATGACCGCCAGCGTCAGATGAAAATCGCCCGATGCCTTGATCTCGGCGCGGCGCGCCGTCTGACCTCGCTCGCTCATCAGGCGGCCTTCTTCCAGCAGGAGCTGTCGCAGATGTGTGATGTCATCAGGCGTGATCCGCGCCGCCGCCTCGCGCAATATGCCGGGTTCGACCAGGCGGCGGGCGGAAAAGATCTGGCGAGCCTCATCGGGCGAGGGATAGGCGACGAAGGCGCCGCGGTTCTTTTCGACGCTGACGAGGCCTTCATAGGACAGCGCCTGCAGGGCGGCGCGGGCAAGCGTGCGGCTGACGTTGAAGAGATTGCCGACATCGCTTTCCGAAAGCTTGGTACCGGGCGAGAGCCTGCGCTCGACGATCGCTTCGCGAATGGCATCGCGGATCTGTTGCGCGCCTGTTTCGGCGGAGTCTTCGGCCTGCTGAGCCTTGGCGGCGGATTTCATGAGATTTATTTCCTGATGGTCGGCAAACCATACCCGGCTTCGCGGCAAAGTTAAACAAAATTTGTGCCCGAAATGGTGGTTAGATTGTATACGATGTTTTGCACAAATTGCGCACGATAGCCTAAATCATGTGCAGATAGCGTTGTGCCTCTAATTTGCTCTGTCAATGGCTGTTTTGATAAAATCGTTATTTCGCAATGGCTTCCTGTGAGCAACGGAGTTTGGCACGGCAGATGCATCGTCTTTTCCAAACAGGGGAAGGCATGATGTCGAAAGCGGCAGAGATCGATATAGTATCCGTTTCGAAGGTCTATGGCGCGACGACGGCGGTCCATGCGATCAGCCTGAAGATCCCGGCCGGCTCCTATTGCTGCTTCCTCGGTCCGTCGGGCTGCGGCAAGACCTCGACGCTGCGCATGATCGCCGGCCATGAGAGCATCTCGTCGGGCGATATCCGCCTCGGCAATGTCGTCGTCACCGATTTTCCGCCGGCCAGGCGCGGCACGGCGATGATGTTCCAGTCCTACGCACTCTTCCCGCATCTCGATTTGATCGACAACGTCGCTTTCAGCCTGAAGATGAAGGGCGTCGACAAGCAAGAGCGGCAGGCCAAGGCGCTCGAGATGCTGAAGCTGATGCAGATGGAGGCCTATGCCGCCAGGCGTCCGGCCCAGCTTTCCGGCGGTCAGCAACAGCGCGTGGCACTGGCGCGCGCGCTGATCACCGATCCGGAAGCGCTGCTGCTCGACGAGCCGCTGTCGGCGCTCGATCCGTTCCTGAAGATCCGCATGCGCGCCGAACTCAAGAAACTCCAGAAGTCGCTCGGCATCACCTTCGTGCATGTCACCCACAGCCAGGAAGAGGCAATGGCGCTCGCCGACGTCATCGTCATCATGAATGACGGCCGGATCGAGCAGGCGGCCGCCCCGCGCGAGGTCTTCGAGCGGCCGGCGACGGCCTTCGTTGCGCGGTTCATGGGCGACCACAACGTGCTGTCCGGCCGGGTGACCTCGAGCGAGAACGGCGTGCTCGTCATGACCGTCCCGGAAGGCCAGAGCTTTTCCGTGCGTGGGACGGGCAGGGAAGTCGGCGAGCCCGTCGATATCGGCATCCGCACCGACCGCGTGCGCCTGCAGGTGGCGACCGAATGGACGCTCGGCTTCGACGGCATCGTCTCCAACATCGAATATCGCGGCTCTTCCGTGAAAATCACCGTTATCGGCGCCGGCAGTGATGACTTCACCGTCATTGCCGACGACGGCGACTATTTCGCCCGGCCGGTTGCCGTCGGCGACACCGTCTCGCTCAGCTGGGCGCTCGATGATGCCGTGCTTCTCGGCCGCTCTTCCACATAAGCCATCACCATCAAGAACACTGAACCTTCCATATCCAAGAAAAGGGGAACTGACATGACGACTGAAACGACATCGACCAAGGCGGAGAAGGGTCTTTCCCGCCGCGCGCTGCTGAAGACGGGTGCTGCCGCCGTCGGCGCCATCGCCGGCTCCGGCGCCATCACCGGCTTTCCCACGATCTGGGCGCAGACGAACATCACGCTTCGCCAGTTCGGCACCGGCGTTTCGAACATCAATGCCATCGCCG
Organism: Rhizobium acaciae; assembly: GCF_025941625.1. Taxonomy (NCBI): domain Bacteria; kingdom Pseudomonadati; phylum Pseudomonadota; class Alphaproteobacteria; order Hyphomicrobiales; family Rhizobiaceae; genus Rhizobium; species Rhizobium acaciae. Next base: position 121,460 of record NZ_JAPCZO010000010.1, on the reverse strand, counting down.
AGAAGTGCAAGGCCGATCTCGGCATCACGCTGGAGATGACGGCGACCGATTCCGACGCCGCCGCCCAGCGCGCCGTCACCCAGCCCGACAGCTACGACATCGCCGACATCGAATACTGGATCGCCAAGAAGGTGTTCCCGACCAGCGTGCTGCAGCCGATGGACGTCAAGAAGCTGAAATATTACGACAAGATCGTGCCGCTCTTCATCAACGGCAAGATGAAGCCGGAGAGCGTCATCGCCCAGGGCACGGCGCCGCACACGGTCGGTTTCGTCGAAGCGCAGGACTCCAAGAAGTTCGCCAAGGAGCCGACGCAGTGGATGACGATGGTTCCGACCATCTACAACGCCGATACGCTCGGCATCCGCCCCGATCTCGTCGGCCGCGACATCACCAGCTGGGCCGACATCATGGATCCGAAGTTCAAGGGCAAGACCTCGATCCTCAACATTCCGTCGATCGGCATCATGGATGCAGCGATGATCATGGAAGCCATGGGCAACATCAAATATGCCGACAAGGGCAACATGACGAAGGAAGAGATCGACAAGACGATCGAATTCCTGATCAAGGCCAAGGGCGACGGCCAGTTCCGCGCCTTCTGGAAGAGCTTCGACGAGTCGGTGAACCTGATGGCGTCGGGCGAAGTCGTCATCCAGTCCATGTGGTCGCCGGCCGTTGCCGCCGTCCGCTCCAAGGGCATCGCCTGCAAGTATCAGCCGCTCAAGGAAGGCTATCGCGCATGGGGCGGCGGTCTCGGCCTTGCCTCTCACCTCAAGGGGGCGCAGCTCGATGCCGCCTATGAATATATCAACTGGTACACGTCGGGCTGGGTCGGCGGCTATCTCAACCGCCAGGGCTATTATTCCGCCTGCATGGACACTGCCAAGGAATTCATGTCGGCCGACGAATGGGGCTACTGGATCGAGGGCAAGGCTGCAACCGGCGACATCATGTCGCCCGAGGGCAAGGTGATGGAGAAAGCCGGTGCGGTGCGCGACGGCGGCTCGTTCGAAGCCCGCATGGGAGCGGTGGCCTGCTGGAACTCCGTCATGGACGAAGACCGCTACATGGTCCGCCGCTGGAACGAGTTTATCGCAGCCTAAGCGATTGTCGTTTTTCCCCTCCCCAACCCTCCCCACAAGGGGGAGGGAGCCCGGAGAGGCGCGGCAAAGATACTCCCTCCCCCTTGTGGGGAGGGTTGGGGAGGGGTCTTTGATGATCCCTCCTTTCATTACTTCGACGAACGAAAGGGTAAGGGATGGCGACCATCGCAGCGGAAACGGAGGAGGATGGCCAGGGCGCGCGTGGCGGGCGCGGACTGAAGCTTTCCCCATCGGCGATCTCCTATCTCCAGGCGACGCCGCTGTTCGTTATTCTCGGCTTGTTCTTCCTGCTGCCGATCGCCATGATCGCGGTCGTCAGCTTCTGGGACTACGACTTTGCCGGTCTCTATCCCGATTTCCTGACGATGAACTACACCGATACGCTCGGTTCGTGGGTGACGTGGAAGATCTATCTCAACACGTTGAAATTCACCGCGATCGTCTGGGCGCTGACGCTCGTCATCGGTTTCTGGGTCGCCTATTTCCTGGCCTTCCACATCCGCAAGACGTCGACGCAGATGATCCTCTTCCTTGTCTGCACCGTGCCGTTCATGACGTCGAACATCATCCGCATGATCTCGTGGATCCCGGTGCTCGGGCGCAACGGCCTCGTCAATTCGACGCTGATCAACATGGGCATCATCCCGCAGCCGATCGAATGGCTGCTCTATTCCGATTTCGCCGTCGTGCTTGCCATGGTGCATCTCTATACGCTGTTCATGGTGACACCGATCTTCAACACGCTGATGCGTATCGATCGGTCGCTGTTCGAGGCGGCGCGCGATGCTGGCGCCTCCGGCTGGCAGGTGCTGTGGAACGTCGTCATCCCGCTCGCCAAACCCGGCATGGCGATCGGCACGATCTTCGTCGTGACGCTCGTGATGGCCGACTTTTCGACGGTGCAGGTGATGTCCGGCGGTCAGAGCGCTTCGGTGGCGCTGATGATGAAGAACCAGATGTCGCTGCTGCAATATCCGGCCGCTGCGGCCAATGCCGTGGTGCTGCTCGCCGTCGTGCTGTTGATGGTCGCTGCCATCCTGCGCGTCGTCGACATCCGCAAGGAGCTTTGAGATGAGCCACGAAAAACGCGGCCTGGAATTCTACCTGCTGGCGCTCTTCTTCGTCATCTTCGTGCTGTTCCTCTACGGCCCGCTATCGGCGATCCTGATCCTCTCCTTCCAGGGGCCGGACGGCGGCCTGACCTTCCCGATGAACGGCGTTTCCACGCACTGGTTCTTCAACCTGTTCGAGAAGCAGGCGGTCGGCGATTTCGGCGCCTCGTTCCGCCGCTCCTTCACCCTCGGGCTGATGGTGATGGCGGTGACCGTCATCGTGTCGCTGCTTGCCGGCCTTGCCTTCCGGCGCCGTTTCCCAGGTTCGACGGCACTGTTCTACGCCACGGTCGCAAGCCTCGTCGTGCCGTCGATCATCATCTCGCTCGGCATCGGCGTCGTCTTCCAGGAGGGAGGGCTCAAACCCGCCTGGTATTCGTCGGCCTTTGGCGCCCATCTGACCTGGACGCTGCCGTTCGGCGTGCTGATCATGTTTGCTGTCTTCAACCGCTTCTCGCCGGCCTATGAAGAGGCGGCGCGCGACCTCGGCGCCAGCTCCTGGCAGACATTTCGCCATGTCGTGTTGCCGATGATCGCGCCGAGCCTGGTCGGCGTCGGCCTGTTCGGCTTCACGCTCTCCTATGACGAATTCGCCCGCACGCTGATGACATCAGGCACCTACAACACGCTGCCGCTCGAAATCTACGGCATGACGACCAACGTCACGACGCCGGTGCTCTATGCACTCGGCACGGTGACGACGCTGTTTTCCTTCACCATCATTCTCCTCGCGCTCGGCATCATGACGATGCTCAGCAGGCGGCAGGCAAAGATGAACTGACATGCGCATCCTCATCGTCAATCCGAACACCACGGCCTCCATGACCGAGAAGGCCGCCACCGCCGCGCGTGCGGTGGCGGCCTCCGGCACGGAGATCATCGCGGCCACCTCGCGCATGGGGCCGGTTTCCATCGAGGGGCATTACGACGGGGCCTTAGCGATCCCCGGTCTGCTCGACGAACTCAGGGAACGGCAGGGTGTGGGCTATGATGCGGCTGTTATCGCCTGCTTCGACGATACCGGGCTCGAAGCGGCGCGGACCTTTGCCGATGTGCCGATCCTCGGGCTTTGCGAATCCGCCGTGGTAACGGCGGGCTTCCTGGCACAGCGCTTCACCGTGGTGACGACGCTGGAGCGCTCGCGGGTGCTGATCGACAATCTGGTGCGCCGCTACGGCATGGGCGACCGCGCCAAGGTGCGCGCCTCCGACATCCCGGTGCTGGAGCTGGAAGATCAGGCCTCCGGCGCGATCGGCAAGCTCAGGGCCGAGATCGAGCGGGCGCTTTTGGAAGACGGCGCCGAGGCGATCGTGCTCGGTTGTGCCGGCATGACCGATCTGGCGCGCGAACTGCAGGAGATCTACGGCGTGCCTGTCGTCGATGGCGTTGCCGCCGCCGTCAAGCAGGCCGAAGCGCTGGTGTCGCTCGGGCTTTCCACCAGCAAGCGCGGCTCCTATGCCTCGCCGCTGCCGAAACCCTTCACCGGGGCGATGAGCGGTTTCTCGCCGGTCCTGAAGGTCGGCTGAACCGATGGCCGTTTCCTTCGATTTCAAACAGCTCAGCGAGCGTGAACGCTACAAGCTGATGATCGGCACGATCATCCCGCGGCCGATCGCACTGGTGACGACGGTCGACGAAAACGGCCGGGTCAATGCGGCGCCCTTTAGCTTCTTCAACTGCCTTTCGGCCGATCCGCCGATCCTTGCGATCGGGGTCGAGAACAATGCCGACATGTCGTTCAAGGACACCGGCCACAATATCCGCATGACCGAGGTGTTCACGGTCAATATCGTCTCCTTCGCGATTGCCGAGGCGATGCATGTCTGCGGCGCCAGATATCCGCGCGGTGTCGACGAACTGAAGCAAGCGGGCCTGACGGCGATGCCGGGCGAGAAGGTGGCTTCGCCCTTCATCGCCGAGGCGCCGGCCGCCTTCGAATGCAAGCGGCATGTGACGCTGGAGCTCGGCCGCTCGCGGCAGATCGTCATGGGCGAGATCGTCTATGCGCATTACCGCGACGGGGTCGTCGATCCTGAACGGCTGCATGTCGATCCGGCAGCGGTCGATGCCATTGCGAGGCTCGGCGGCGATACCTGCGCCACCATCCGCGACCGTTTCGAGATGCTGACGCCGAAGCTCTGAGATAGAGCATTTCCGTTTTCTTCGAGTGACGAAAATGCTCTATCTCTTTGTCTTCGCGCAATTCCGGACGCAAGACCGCAGCGCGCTTTTGCTGGAATTGCTCCAGGGGTAGGCCCAAGTTTTTGCTTTACTTTTTTTCTCCTGGCGAGAATGGTCTGCACCGATCATCGCGGCAGAGGAGAGCTTTACCCATGACAATCGATGACGATCTCAGCCGGATCGCGGAGCAGGAGAAAGTGCTGAGCTTCGACGCCTTCGACCTGACGACGGCATGGCAGCTCGGCAAGCTCTTGCAGGAACTTGCCACAGAGCGCGGCCTCGGGATCGCGATCGACGTGACGCTGCATTCTATGCCCGTTTTCTATGCGGCACTCCCGGGTGTGACGCCCGATAACGTCAACTGGGTCCGCCGCAAGCGCAACATGGTGCTGCGTTATTTCCGCAGCAGCTATGCCTCCGGTCTGAAGTTGCAGAGGGACGGCAAGACGGTCGAGGATAATGGGCTTTCCGGCGCCGACTATGCCCCGCATGGCGGCAGTTTCCCGATCAACGTCAAGGGAACCGGCTGCATCGGCGCTGTCACCGTCTCGGGACTGCCGCAGCGTGACGACCACAATCTCGCGGTCGAGGCGCTGGCGCTGATGCTCGCCAAGGATCTGGATACGCTGCGGCTCGCCTGAAATGGCCAAGGTGCGCGGCACGCGCTGCATGGGCGACGGCTACGAACCGCATGTCGATGATATCGATGGACGGTTGATCTATTCGCTTCCTGTGGATTCCGGGCATGTCAGCCTGTCCTTCGAATATGTGATCGAAGCCGGCGATCTGGCTGTGCTGCTCGACGATGTCTATCGCCGTGCAGTCTTGCATTGGGTTCTTCATACCAAACTTCAGCCGACGATCATCAGTACGGCGGAGAATATATCGCAAGCGGATTTTCGTGCGCTCTTGTCGGAGATTTTGCATTCGCCGATCAACAACGTCGAGCGGCTGATTCAGGCGGTGAACCGCCAGCACAATATCCATCTGCAACACTATATCGGTCTGGACTTGGCGCAGGCGCGCTGACAGGACCCGGTATCTCTCGTCTGCCGACGTCCTGCCGCAACTAATCGGTGCCGAGCTGCTGAGGGTTTCGCCTCAGAGCTTGCCGCCAGCCTCGGTGATGCCCTTTGTCAGGCTGCCCGTTGCAGGGTAGAGCGGGATGAGGCAGGCCTGCAGCGCGTGGTAGATATCGCCCTTGCCGGGGAACAGCGAGTGAGAGGGGACGAGATTTTCCGTCAGTTCCTCGTGCCAGCCGCCGTTCTTGTGGTCGATGAAGGCGCGCTCGATCACGTTCCAGATCTTGCGGTAGCTCTCCTCATGGAAATCGCTCGGCAGGTGCTCGTTGAGAAAATGTGCGGCAGCCGCACCTTCGCAAGCCGGCCACCAGAGCTTGTTGCGCTTGGCGGGCTTGTCGTCCCAATCGAGCGTATAGAAGAAGCCGCCCTTGTCGTTGTCCCAGCCGAGCGCCATGGATTGGGCAAAGAGCGCCTTGGCCGCATCCGGCATCCACTCGATCCGTTTGCCGCCGAGCGCCCAGAGCTGCAGGATGAGGCGAGCCCACTCCAGCCAATGGCCGGGCGTCGTGCCGGCGGGGCGGAACATTTCGTTCGGATGATAGTATGTCTTGTCGAGGTTCCATTCGGCGTCGAAATGCTCGGCGACGCGCCAGTCGACCGAACCGGCGGAGCGGCGGATGACGAGATCGGCGATGCTTTCGGCCTTGGTGAGGTATTCCCGGTCGCCGGTGGCTTCGAAGGCCGCCATCAACGCTTCGGTCAGGTGCATGTTGGAGTTCTGGCCACGATAGGCGCCGCCATCGAGCGGTTGCCAGTCGGCGGTGAATTCCTCGGCAATCGCGCCGTGCTTGGCTTCCCAGAACTTCGTGTTGAGGATCTCGGTGATATCGGCGAGCATGCCGTCGGCAAGCGGATGGCCGATCGTCTTTGCGGCTGAGGCGGCGAGCAGCACGAAAGCATGGCCATAGCCCTGCTTGTTGGAATCGACGGGACCGTCATTGTTCAGCGACCAGAAATAGCCGCCGTTTTTCCGGTCGCGATGATGGTTCCAGATATAGTCCATGCCGTGGTCGACGACATCGGCTGCACCTGGGCGGCCGAGCAGGGTGCCGATCGAGAAACAATGCACGGCGCGCGCGGCGATATGGATGCCGCGAACCTGGCCTTCGGCGTCGAGAGGCCGGCCCCCGTCGTCGAGATCGTAGAAGCCGCCCTTTGGGTTGACCGAATTGTGCTGGAAGAAATCGAAGAGACCGTTCGCCTGGGTCAGCAGCCAGCCGCGGTGATAGGCGCGGGTCGTCCAGTTTCCAAGCACGGCGTTGCCGGTTGCGGGTGCCATGATGCTCCTCCGATTTCGTGCACAAAGCGTTGTAAACGCCTATATAGGCGTCGTGCGAGTCTGTCATCCGGCGAGATTTGCAAAGCACGAAATCGACAGGCATATATTGACATAAAGATATCTTTATGTGATTTGGAAGTCTGGTCTTACGACGTCAAGGAGCCCTCCCGTGTTTGACAATCTCTTTGGTCCGGAAACGGGCAAGCGTGACGGCAGTGAAGTTTTCGCAGCTTTGAAACAAGCCGCGAGCGAACGCATCCTTGTTCTGGACGGCGCCATGGGCACGCAGATCCAGGGGCTCGGCTATGATGAAGACCAGTTCCGCGGGACGCGCTTCATCGGCTGCGCCTGTCACCAGAAGGGCAATAACGACCTTCTGATCCTGACCCAGCCGGACGCAATCGAAGAGATCCATTACAGATACGCCAAGGCCGGCGCCGACATTCTCGAGACCAACACCTTCTCGTCGACCCGCATCGCGCAGGCCGATTACGAGATGGAAGGTGCGGTCTACGACCTCAACAAGGAAGGCGCCGAAATCGTGCGCCGGGCGGCGCAGCGCGCCGAGCGCGAGGATGGCCGCCGCCGCTTCGTCGCCGGCGCCATCGGGCCGACCAACCGCACCGCCTCGATCTCGCCCGACGTCAACAATCCCGGCTTCCGCGCCGTGACCTTCGACGATCTGCGCACCGCCTACGGCGAGCAGATCGACGGGCTGATCGACGGTGGCGCCGACATCATCCTCATCGAGACGATCTTCGACACACTGAACGCCAAGGCTGCGATCTTCGCCTGCGAGGAGCGCTTCGAGGCCAAGGGCGTGCGCCTGCCGGTGATGATCTCGGGCACGATCACCGATCTTTCCGGCCGCACGCTGTCCGGCCAGACGCCGTCGGCCTTCTGGAACTCGGTGCGCCATGCCAATCCCTTCACGATCGGGCTCAACTGTGCGCTCGGCGCCAATGCGATGCGCCCGCATCTGCAGGAGCTTTCGGGTGTTGCCGACACCTTCATCTGCGCCTATCCGAATGCCGGCCTGCCGAACGAGTTCGGCCAGTATGACGAAACGCCGGAGCTGATGGCGGCGCAGATCGACGGCTTTGCTCGCGAGGGCCTCGTCAACATCGTCGGCGGCTGCTGCGGCTCGACGCCGGAGCATATCAAGGCGATCGCCGAGACCGTTGCCAAATACAAGCCGCGGCCGATTCCCGAGCATCGCCCCTTCATGTCGCTGTCGGGCCTCGAACCCTTCGAACTGACCAAGGACATTCCCTTCGTCAACGTCGGCGAGCGCACCAACGTCACCGGCTCGGCCCGCTTCCGCAAACTGATCACCAATGCCGATTTCACCGCAGCGCTCGATGTCGCCCGCGACCAGGTCGAGAACGGCGCGCAGGTGATCGACATCAACATGGACGAAGGCCTGATCGATTCCGAAAAGGCGATGGTCGAGTTCCTCAACCTGATCGCCGCTGAGCCTGACATCGCCCGTGTGCCTGTCATGATCGACTCGTCGAAGTTCTCGATCATCGAATCCGGCCTGAAGCGCGTCCAGGGCAAGCCGATCGTCAACTCGATCTCGCTGAAGGAAGGCGAAGAGAATTTCCTCGCCCAGGCGCGGCTGCTGCACAATTACGGTGCGGCCGTCGTCGTCATGGCCTTCGACGAGACGGGGCAGGCGGACAGCTATGAGCGCAAGGTGGAAATCTGCACGCGCGCCTACAAGCTGCTGACCGAGAAGATCGGCTACCCGCCCGAGGACATCATTTTCGACCCGAACATCTTCGCGGTCGCGACCGGCATCGAAGAGCACAATAATTACGGCGTCGATTTCATCGAGGCGACGCGGACGATCCGCGAGCGCATGCCGCTGGTGCATATTTCGGGCGGCGTCTCCAACCTGTCCTTCTCGTTCCGCGGCAACGAGCCGGTGCGCGAGGCAATGCATGCCGTGTTCCTCTACCACGCCATCCAGGCGGGCATGGACATGGGCATCGTCAATGCCGGCCAGCTTGCCGTCTACGACAATATCGATCCCGAGCTGCGCGAGGCCTGCGAGGACGTGGTGCTGAACCGTCGCCCTGATGGTACCGAGCGGCTGCTCGAAGTGGCAGAGAAATTCCGTGGCGGCGCCGCACGCGAAGGCCGCGTCCAGGATCTTTCCTGGCGCGAATGGAGAGTCGAGAAGCGTCTCGAGCATGCGCTGGTCAATGGCATCACCGAATATATCGAGGCCGATACCGAGGAGGCGCGCCTGCAGGCGGCCCGGCCGCTGCACGTCATCGAAGGGCCGCTGATGGCCGGCATGAACGTCGTCGGCGATCTGTTCGGCTCGGGCAAGATGTTCCTGCCGCAGGTGGTCAAGTCGGCGCGCGTGATGAAGCAGGCGGTCGCCGTGCTGCTGCCCTACATGGAAGAGGAAAAGCGCCTCAATGGCGGCGAGGAACGCCGGTCGGCCGGCAAGATCCTGATGGCGACGGTCAAGGGCGACGTGCACGATATCGGCAAGAACATCGTCGGCGTCGTGCTTGCCTGCAACAATTACGAGATCGTCGACCTCGGCGTCATGGTGCCGGCGACGAAGATCCTCGAAACGGCGATTGCCGAAAAGGTCGATGTCATTGGCCTTTCCGGCCTGATCACGCCGTCGCTCGATGAGATGGTGCATGTCGCGGCCGAAATGGAGCGGCAGGGCTTCGAGATCCCGCTGCTGATCGGTGGGGCAACGACCAGCCGCGTGCATACGGCCGTGAAGATCCATCCCGGCTACAACAAGGGGCAGACGATCTACGTGACCGATGCGAGCCGCGCCGTCGGCGTCGTCTCGGCTCTGCTGTCACCGGAGAGCCGCCAGGGCTATGTCGACGACATTCGCGCCGAATATGCCAAGGTGGCGGCTGCCCATGCGCGCAGCGAGGCCGAGAAGGTGCGCCTGCCGTTGCCCCGGGCTCGCGAGAATGCCCACAAGATCGACTGGTCTGCCCATCAGCCCGTGAAGCCGCAATTCTTCGGCACACGGGTGTTCGAGGATTACGATCTGGCCGAGCTTGCCAAATATATCGACTGGACGCCGTTCTTCCAGACCTGGGAGCTGCGCGGCCGGTACCCCGCCATTCTGGACGACGAGAAGCAGGGAGAGGCGGCGCGTGCGCTCTGGGCCGATGCGCAGGCGATGCTGAAGAAGATCATCGACGAGAAGTGGTTCCGCCCGCGCGCCGTCATCGGCTTCTGGCCGGCCGGTGCCGTCGGCGACGATATCCGGCTGTTTACGGACGAGAGCCGGAAGCACGAGCTTGAGACCTTCTATACGCTGCGCCAGCAGCTTTCGAAGCGGGACGGGCGGCCGAACGTGGCGCTCTCCGATTTCGTGGCGCCGGTTTCGAGCGGTGTCGAGGACTATGTCGGCGGCTTCGTGGTGACGGCGGGTATCGAGGAAATCGCCATCGCCGAACGTTTCGAACGGGCGAACGACGATTATTCTTCGATCCTCGTCAAGGCGCTGGCCGACCGCTTCGCCGAAGCTTTTGCCGAGCGCATGCACGAGCAGGTTCGACGCGAATACTGGGGCTATGCCAAGGACGAGACGCTCAGCAAAGAGGACCTCATCACCGAAGCCTATGCCGGCATTCGCCCGGCGCCCGGTTATCCCGCCCAGCCCGACCACACCGAAAAGGCAACACTCTTCAAGCTGCTCGATGCTGAAAAAGCGGCCGGTGTGAAGCTGACGGAAAGCTATGCGATGTGGCCCGGCTCCTCGGTCTCCGGCCTCTATATCGGCCATCCCGACTCCTATTATTTCGGTGTCGCCAAGGTGGAGCGCGATCAGGTGGAAGACTATGCGGCCCGCAAGGGCATGCAGGTTTCCGAAGTCGAGCGCTGGCTCGGACCGGTGCTGAACTACGTGCCGCGCAAGACGAACGAGCAGATCGAAGACGCGGCCTGATTGCCGAGTCTTCACGGTCGCTTAGGGCGGCGTCCTCAGAGATTGATTCAATAAATGAAAAGCCGGAAGGGATTCACCTTCCGGCTTTATGATTTTGATGCGGCTCCAATAATTACCCGCATTCAGGCTGGTTGAATTTGATAGCGGAATTGACGATGAGGCGGTATACTTAGTCAAGTTAGCTAATGAGGGCGACGATGCAAGTTACCATCCATGCCGCAAAGACCAATCTGTCGAAATTGATCGACGCCGCCCTTTCCGGTGAGGAAGTGGTGATCGCCAAGGGGCGCAAGCCTGTCGTGAAGATCATTCCGATTGTGCAGTCTTCCTTCAAGATCGGGCTGCTCAAGGGGCAAGTTGTTGGAAATGGACCCGACTTTTTTGAGCCCATAGATCAGGGCGAACTTGCGGCTTGGGAAGGGGGCGAGTGAACTCGCTCTTGCTCGACACCCATGCCTGGGCATGGTCGCTGACCGGCGACGAGCGGCTCTCGGCCAAGGCGATCGCTCTGATCGAAAAGGCGGAGACGATTTTCGTCAGCCCAATATCCCTATTCGAAATCGGGCAGAAGGTTCGTCTCGGCAAATGGCCGGAGATGGAGCCTTTCATCGGCCGGCTGCCGGAACTGCTGCACGAGCAGGGTGGCATTGCCGCTGCATTGACACCGGAAATCTGTCTGACCGCAGCCATGATGGACTGGACACATCGCGATCCGTTCGACCGGTTTCTTGCTGCGACCGCCATGCAGAATGGGATACCGCTTATCTCCGCCGATGCGATCTTCGATGATCTTGTCGGAAATCAGCTTTGGATCGCCCGCTTCTGGTAGGGCTTACGTCACCGCGATCGTCAGCTCCGCGACAAAGTCATAGGCGTCGCCGCGATAGAGCGAGCGGGTGAATTCCACGGCGCGGCCGGAGCCCAGATAGGAGATACGCTCGATCGACAGGCCGGCCGCACCCGCGGAGACGCCAAGAAGCTGGGCGTCGGCTTCCTTCATATTGGTTGCCGAGATGCGCTGCACAGCGCGCACGGGTCGGACCTGAAGGCGTTCGAGCTCGGCATAGAGCGAATTGGTGACGGCTGAGGGATCGGGCAGGAATTCGCCGGAGACGCTGGCATTCTCGATCGCCAGCGGCTGGTCGTCGGCAATGCGCAGGCGGGAAAGGCGCGAAACCTTAACGTCGGTACCGAGGCCAAGGATCATCATCTCGTCGGGCGAGGGGGTGTGGACGCCTTTGTGCAGCCATTCGGAGCGGGAAGACATGCCGCGGCGCGCCATGTCCTCGGTGAAGGAAGTGAGCTGCGACAGGCGCTGCTCGACCTTGGAGACCGGCTTGGCGACGAAGGTGCCGGAACCGTGACGACGCACCAACAGGCCGTCGGCGACGAGTTCATCGATCGCCTTGCGCACAGTGACGCGGCTGACGGCGGCGAATTCGGCGATGTCGCGTTCCGGCGGCAGCGCATCGCCGTGCCCGAGCGTGCCGGTGCGCACGGCTCCTTCGAGCGTGCGGCGCAGCTTGACGTAGAGCGGACCTGTGCCGGCTGCCTGCAGGCGCTCCAGGGAAAGGAGGGTGGCGAGGTCGTCGGTCATGCCGCACCTCTCTGCCTGTTGTTGAGCAGCTTGACCGCAAGTTCCACCGCGCCCTGCAGGGCATCGCCCTTCGGTCTGGCAAGCAGGGACTTGTAGCGCTCGGAAAGCCACGGCTCATAAGCCTCGGCAAGACCGCCGAGCAGGCAGATCGACGGGCATTCGGGCCAGAGCAGTGCTTCGAGACTTTCGCCGATCGCCGTTGCCGCATCCGTGACGATGCCGACCGCCACGGCATCGCCCTTAGCCGCATGTTCGAAGACGGTGGGGGCGTAACGGGCAAAATCCTTCGGTCTTGCCGAATGGGCGAATTCGACGATGCGCTCGGGATCGTTGCCGTATTCGGTCATGACCGCGTCGGTGATCGGCGATGCCGGGCGCACCCCATCATGGGCAAGCAGCGATCGTTCCAGGAGGTCGCGGCCGAGGCGGGCACCGCTTGCCTGGTCGCCGACGACGAAACCCCAGCCGCCAATGCCGTTCAGCCGGCCGTCCTTGCGGGCATTATAGACCGAGCCGGTGCCGAAGGCGCCGACGATGCCGTCGGCATCGCCGAGCGCACCCTGCAGGGCGATCAGCGCATCGGTGACGACGCGGCCTTCGGCAAAGGGCAGGGCCTTTTCGATTCGCCTGCCGTAATCGCCGACATTGGCGCCGGCGACACCGACGACGGCTGCGACGGAGGAAAGGGTTTCAGCGGCAAGCCCGGCATCACCTAGCGCCTGCCGGGCGGATTCGACAATGTTGAGAAGAGAGTTTTCCAGATCCGACAGGATGTTGGCAGGGCCCGATTTGCCGCGGCCGATAACATTGCCGTTCCTGTCCGCGACCGCGGCCCGGCAGCTCGTTCCGCCGCCGTCTATGCCGATTGCAAGCTCCGTCATCGGGCCTCCGAATATGCCGTTCCCTATGTTTTTTAGTACAATACCAAAAAAATACCATTTACCAAGTGGGAATGACGTGGAAAATCAATCTTTTTATCTTATTGATTTTGCTTGATTAAATTTTTTAATGAGTTTTATCCGGCCGAAAAGTTAATTTCGGCTGGACAATTGGTATTTTTTTGGCATTAATTTGGCAAAAGGGAACAGCACTTCGAAGCCCACGAAAACCGGCAGTTAAGGCAAGCCGGAGCCGCTACGAAGGTGATCGAGATGACGACCCGCCGGCCTATCGGGCTTGTGGCGAGGTTCAGGAATCCATCGGCTTTCCCCATCATTTCGCCGCCCTCGGTGTCACCACCGGGAAGGCGCGCAGTCCGGCCGCAGGCGATCCGCCTTCGTGTCCGTCGAGCTTTCGGGGCCGGCATTGCTGGCGGTCCTCCAAGGGGCGTTGGGTGTTGCCTCAGACACACCAATTGCTTGTTTCAGATCGAAAACAGCGCCTCGCGGCGCTTAAAACAGGAGAGGGAAATGAAAAACACTGCTCTGAAAAGCCTGCTGCTTGCCTCCAGTCTGCTGACTTCAGCGGGTCTCGTCCACGCCGCCGACGTCACGCTGACGGTCGAAAGCTGGCGTAACGACGACCTGCAAATCTGGCAGGAAAAGATCATCCCGGCTTTCGAAGCCAAGAACCCGGGCATCAAGATCGTCTTCTCGCCGACCGCGCCGACCGAATACAACGCCTCGCTGAATGCCAAGCTCGATGCCGGCTCCGCAGGCGATATCATCACCTGCCGTCCGTTCGACGCTTCGCTCGAACTCTTCAACAAGAAGCAGCTCGTCGACATCACCAGCCTGCCTGGTATGGAGAACTTCTCGCCGGTCGCCAAGGCCGCCTGGAGCACCGACGACGGCAAGTCGACCTTCTGCGTGCCGATGGCTTCTGTCATCCACGGCTTCATCTACAACAAGGATGCCTTCGACAAGCTCGGCATCTCTGTGCCGAAGACCCAGGATGAGTTCTACGCAGCGCTCGACAAGATCAAGGCCGACGGCACCTACATTCCGCTCGCCATGGGCACGAAGGACCTCTGGGAAGCCGCTACCATGGGCTACCAGAATATCGGCCCGAACTACTGGAAGGGTGAGGATGGCCGCGCCGCCCTGATCGCCGGCAAGCAGAAGCTGACGGATGCCGACTGGGTCAAGCCCTATGAAGAGCTTGCCAAGTGGAAGCCCTATCTCGGCGACGGCTTCGAAGCCCAGACCTACTCCGACAGCCAGAACCTGTTCACGCTCGGCCGTGCAGCGATCTATCCGGCCGGTTCGTGGGAAATCGCGCTGTTCAACAGCCAGGCCCAGTTCAAGATGGGCGCCTTCCCGCCGCCGGTTCCGAAGGCAGGCGACACGGGCTACATCTCCGACCATCCGGATATCGGCGTCGCGCTGAACGCGAAGAGCACGCATGCCGAGGAAGCCAAGAAGTTCCTCAGCTGGGTCGCTTCGCCGGAGTTCGCCGATATCTACGCCAACTCGTTGCCGGGCTTCTTCAGCCTGAACTCCACCCCGGTCAAGATGTCCGATCCGCTCGCTCAGGAATTCGTTTCCTGGCGCGGCCCGTACAAGTCGACTGTGCGCTCGACCTACCAGATCCTGTCACGTGGCACGCCGAACCTCGAAAACGAGACCTGGGTCGAATCGGCCAACGTGATCAACGGCACGGATACGCCTGCGGTCGCCGCCAAGAAGCTGCAGGACGGCCTCGACAGCTGGTACAAGCCGGCCAAGTGATGTGATCAGGGGCGGCGCTTGCAGCCCCTCATCCGGCTTGCCGGCCACCTTCTCCCCGCGCGCGGGGAGAAGGAGACTCGCAGCGACCTCCCAGCCCGATATCGCATCTCAGCAGGGCGTGTTCCCTCTCTTCCCAGTTGGCAGAGAGTTGGGGTGAGGCGCAACGTTTTCCACCTGTGCTGCCCTTGCAGCCAGTCGACAAGAACAGGCAAAAGCCATGAGCGAAACCGACAACACGGTCGATATCGTCCCGATCAGGCGCCCGGTGCGCTGGCACATCTTCGTCTTCATGCTGCCGGCCCTGATCGTCTATTCCGCCGTAATGGTGCTGCCGCTCATTGAAACGCTTCGGTTGTCGCTCTACAATACGGTCGACGGACAGCCGGTCTTCGTCGGACTGGCGAATTTCAAGGTGCTGTTCGGCGATGCGCGCTGGGCGCGCGATTTCTGGAATGCGCTGGTCAACAACCTGATCTTCTTTGCCATCCACATGTGCGTGCAGAACCCGATCGGCGTGGCGCTTGCCGCCCTGCTTTCGGTGCCGAAGCTGCGCGGCGTCGCCTTCTACCGCACGGCGATGTTCCTGCCGACGCTGCTGTCCTTCGTCATCGTCGGCTTCATCTGGAAGCTCATCCTTTCGCCGATCTGGGGCGTGGCGCCCTGGATGCTCGATCTCATCGGCTTGAAATTCCTGTTCGCGCCCTGGCTCGGCAAGTCCGGTTCGGCGCTGATTGCGGTATCGCTGATCTCGAACTGGCAATATATCGGCATTCCGATGATGCTGATCTATGCCGCACTGCTCAGCATCCCCGAAGAGGTGATCGAGGCGGCAGAATGCGACGGCATTACCGGTTGGGCCCAGTTCTGGAAAATCAAGCTGCCGCTCATTCTGCCGGCGATCGGCATCATCTCGATCCTGACCTTCGTCGGCAATTTCAACGCCTTCGACCTGATCTATACCGTGCAGGGGGCGCTCGCCGGGCCTGACATGTCGACCGACATTCTCGGCACGCTGCTTTACCGCACCTTCTTCGGTTTCCAGCTTCAGCTCGGCGATCGCTCGATGGGCGCGACGATCGCCACGGTGATGTTCCTCATCATCCTCGCCGGCGTCTCGCTTTATCTCTTCGTCATCCAGCGGCGCATGCGTCGCTACCAATTCTGAGGAGCGCGCATGTCCAAGGCACGCACATCTCCCATCCGCACCGGCCTCGTGCATCTGGCGCTGAGCGCCTATACGCTGGTCGCGCTGTTTCCGGTGTTTTTGACCATCGTCAACTCGTTCAAGGATCGCGCCTCGATCTTCCGCGAGCCGCTGATGATCCCGACGCCGTCGACCTTCAGCCTCGTCGGCTATCTGACGGTGCTCGGGCAGGGCGATTTCGCCACCTATTTCCAGAACAGCTTCATCGTCACGATCGTTTCGATCCTGCTGGTGCTGCTCTTCGGCGCCATGGCGGCCTTCGCGCTCTCGGAGTATCGCTTCCGCGGCAATATGCTGCTTGGTCTCTACATGGCGATCGGTATCATGATCCCGATCCGTCTCGGCACGGTGGCGATCCTGCAGGGCATGGTGGCAGCCGGCCTCGTCAATACGCTGACGGCGTTGATCCTCGTCTATACCGCGCAGGGCATACCGCTGGCGATCTTCATCCTGTCGGAATTCATGCGGACGGTTTCGGACGATCTGAAGAATGCCGGGCGCATCGACGGGCTTTCCGAATATGCGATCTTCTTCCGCCTGGTGCTGCCGCTGGTGCGCCCGGCCATGGCGACGGTCGCGGTCTTCACCATGATCCCGATCTGGAACGATCTCTGGTTCCCGCTGATCCTGGCGCCCTCCGAGGCCACCAAGACGGTGACGCTCGGCTCGCAGATCTTCATCGGCCAGTTCGTCACCAACTGGAATGCGGTGCTGGCGGCCCTGTCGCTGGCGATCCTGCCGATCCTCGTCCTCTACGTCATCTTCTCGCGGCAGCTGATCCGCGGCATCACGTCAGGAGCCGTCAAGTGAACGAAAAACCGATCCGCGTGCTCGTTGCCGGCCTCGGCAATATGGGCCGCAGCCATGCGCTCGCCTATCACAATAATCCCGGCTTCGAGATCGTCGGTCTCGTCAACCGCTCGACGCCGGAGCTGGCGGCCGAGCTGCAGGGCTATACGATCCACCCCGACTTCACGACGGCGCTTGCCGAGCTGAAGCCGGACCTCTGCTCGATCAACACCTATTCCGACAGCCATGCCGATTATGCGGTCGCCGCCTTTGAGGCCGGCTGCGATGTCTTCGTGGAAAAGCCGCTGGCGACAACGGTCGCAGACGCCGAGCGCGTCGTCGCGGCAGCTGGGAAGGCGGGGCGCAAGCTGGTGATCGGCTATATCCTTCGCCATCATCCTTCCTGGATGAAGCTGATCGAAGAGGCGCGCAAGCTCGGCCCGCCTTATGTCTTCCGCATGAACCTTAACCAGCAGTCCAGCGGTCCGACCTGGGCGACGCACAAGTCGCTGATGCGCACGACCTCGCCGATCGTCGATTGCGGCGTGCATTATGTCGACGTCATGTGCCAGATCACCGACGCGAGAGCCGTCGAGGTGCGCGGCATGGGGCTGCGCATGTCCGACGAGATCGCTGCCGACATGTATAATTACGGTCACCTGCAGGTGCTGTTCGAGGACGGTTCCGTCGGCTGGTACGAGGCCGGCTGGGGACCGATGATCTCGGAAACTGCCTTCTTCGTGAAGGACGTGATGTCGCCGAAGGGTGCGGTGTCGATCGTCATGGATCCGAACGCCAAGTCCGACGATATCGACACGCACACCAAGACCTCGGTGATCCGTCTGCACACGGCCGAGACCGGCCCGGACGGCAAGTTTATCCGGCCCGACCAGGACATGACGATGGAAGGAGAGCCCGGTCATCAGGCGCTCTGCGACCTGGAACAGGCCTTCATGCTGAGGGCGATCCGCGAGGATCTGGACCTCGACCGCCATATGGCGGATGCGGTGGCATCGCTGCGCATCTGCCTTGCCGCCGACGAGAGCGTGCGCACCGGCCAGCCGGTCAGATTATAAGGAAAGACCCGTGGGATCGCTTCAACTCAAATCCATCCGCAAGACCTATGGCACGCATGAGGTGCTGAAAGGCATCGATCTCGAGGTCAAGGACGGCGAATTCGTCATCTTCGTCGGACCGTCGGGCTGCGGGAAATCGACGCTGCTGCGCAGCATTGCGGGCCTCGAAGACGTCACGTCAGGCGCCGTCGTCATCAATGGCCGCGATGAGACGTTGACGCCGCCGGCCAAGCGCGGCATCGCCATGGTGTTTCAGTCCTACGCGCTCTATCCGCATCTGACGGTCAAGGACAATATGGGGCTCGGCCTCAAGCAGGCCGGCACCGCCAAGGACGAGATCGACAAGCGTGTCGGCAAGGCATCCGGCATGCTTTCACTGGAACCCTATCTGGCGCGGCGGCCGGCCGAGCTCTCCGGCGGCCAGCGCCAGCGCGTCGCCATCGGCCGCGCCATCGTGCGCGAACCGGAACTCTTCCTGTTCGATGAGCCGCTGTCGAACCTCGATGCGGCGCTGCGCGTCCAGACCCGCCTCGAAATCGCCCGGCTGCACCGCAGCCTGAAGGCGACGATGATCTATGTCACCCACGACCAGGTCGAGGCGATGACGCTCGCCGACAAGATCGTGGTGCTGAATGCCGGCGCGATCGAGCAGATCGGTTCTCCGATGGAACTCTACAAACGACCGGCCAATGTCTTCGTTGCCGGCTTCATCGGCTCGCCGCAGATGAATTTCATCGCGGCCGAGAAGGTCGGCGACCACAGCGCCAAGACGATCGGCGTGCGTCCCGAACATTTGACGTTGTCGCGCGAGCAGGGCACTTGGGCTGCGAAGGTCGTGCATGTCGAGCATCTCGGCGCCGACACGATCATCTATCTGGAATCCGACCAGTGCGGCCTGCTGACGGCACGTCTCTTCGGCGAGCATCAGTACGAGCCGGACGAGATCGTCTATGCAACGCCGGACCAGGCGCACGTGCATCGTTTCGATGTCGACGACCAGGCGATCCGCTAAGCGCATGACTGAACGAAAAAGTCCCGCCAGCCAGCTGGCGGGGTTTCTCATTTCCCGTCGTGCGCGGTTCGATCAGCCGAGCAGGGGCCGCATGAAGCCGCGTTCATAGCTGACGATACTGCGGTTATGTTTGTCGAGTTCGAAAGCCGCCTGACATTCCGGATCGCTTGCCATGCGTGTGCGATAGTCCTCGTAGGCGGCAAGGCTCGGGAAGGAAAACAGCGCAACGGCAATATTGTTGGCGCCTTCGGATGGTAGGAAATAACCGTGATGGGTGCCGCCCATCCTGTTGACGATCGGAATCCAGAGCCTGGCATACTCTTCGAATTCGGCAAGCTTGTACGGATCGATCACATAGCGCAGGTGGCAGGTAATCATTGAAATATCCCATTTCTTAAAGTGCCAGGCGGAGGCTACTCCGGCTCATTTGGTTTGTTCAACTTCTGGCGCCGACCTCGAGGAGTTCAAGTGCCTTGTGGTGATGGCTGCATCACGATTGCTGACGGGTCGGACGAGCAGAAATGAAAAAGGCGCCGTTTCGCGGCGCCTTTTGCCTCAGCAGTATTGGCGAAATCAGTCGCGGATGATCAGCAGGTCGGCTGCCATGAAGCGCAGGGTTACTGTTTCGCCGGCCTGCGGCGGGGTGATGCCCGGGCTGTTGAACATGTCGAAGGAGATGACGTTACCTCCGACATTCATGCGGGTGCGGATGACCGACCCCAGGAAGTGGGCCGAAACGACCTGGCCGGTCAGCGCCGTGTCGCTCTTGACGCTGTCGGAGAGCGAGCCTGCTTCCGGACGCAGCGCCAGCGAGATGGTTTCGCCAGTCTTGTGAGCGGCGACCGACTGCTTCAGCGTGATGCCCTGATCGCCGATCTGGATGCGGTTGCTGTCGGGATCGACGACCGTGGCTTCGATCAGGTTCAGCGTGCCGACGAAGGAGGCGACGAAGCGCGTCGCAGGCGTGTTGTAGATCTCGAAGGGCGAACCGATCTGGTCGGCCTTGCCGGCATTCATGACGACGATGCGGTCGGAGATCGACAGGGCTTCTTCCTGATCATGGGTGACGAACACCGTGGTGATGCCGAGCTGCTGCTGGATCTGGCGGATTTCCTCGCGCAGCGACACGCGGATCTTGGCGTCGAGCGCGGAGAGCGGCTCGTCGAGCAACAGCACCTGCGGCTTGACGGCAAGCGCGCGGGCAAGGGCGACACGCTGCTGTTGGCCGCCCGATAGTTGATAGGGGAAGCGGTCGGCCAGGTGATCGAGCTTGATCAGGCCGAGCATTTCCTTGACGCGGGCGTCGATCTCAGGTTTCGGCGCGCCGGCGACCTTGAGGCCGAAGGCGACATTGTCGTGCACGGTCATGTTGGGGAACAATGCATAAGCCTGGAAGACCATGCCGATATTGCGCTGGTTCGGCTTCAGCGAGCTCTGATCCTTGCCATTGATGGTCAGCGTGCCGCCGGTCGGCGTTTCGAAGCCGGCGATCATGCGCAGGACGGTCGTCTTGCCGCACCCTGACGGGCCGAGAAAGGAGATGAACTCACCCTTTTCGATCGTCATGTTGAAGTTCTTGACGACCTGCACCGGGCCGAAGGATTTCTGAATGTTGGTCAGTGTGAGAAAGGACATGAACCAGATACCTTAAGCCTTTGCCGGACGGGCTTTGCCGACGCGGGAAACGAGGTTGAGCAGGCCCATGCTGAGCCAGGTGATCGAGAAGGCGATGACGGCGAGCGCCGAAGGCTCATAGGCCTTGTTGGCGCCGACGAGCTGCAGGTAGGGACCGAAGGCCGGACGGTTGAGCAGTGCGGCGAAGGTGAATTCACCCATGACGATCGCGAGCGTGATGAAGGCACCTGAGAGCACGCCGCTCATGACGTTGGGGAAAATGCACTTGAACATGATGGTCGTCCAACTGGCGCCGAGACTTTCGGCTGCCTCCGTCAGGGTGCGGACGTCGATGGCGCGCATGGCGGTATCGACGGCGCGGTACATGTAGGGCAGCGACAGGGTGATATAGGAGAAGACCAGTAGGATGTTGGTGCCAGTCGTTGAGCCCGTCAGCGGCAGGTAGGACGACGAATTGTACATCCTGAGGTAGCCGAAGACGATGACGATTGCGGGAATCACAAGCGGTAGCAGCGTGATGAATTCGACGACGGGGCGCATCTGCGGCAGGCGCAGCCGCACCCAATAGGCCGTTGGCACGACAAGCAGCATGCCGAAGAC
Source organism: Rhizobium acaciae (assembly GCF_025941625.1). Lineage (NCBI taxonomy): Bacteria > Pseudomonadati > Pseudomonadota > Alphaproteobacteria > Hyphomicrobiales > Rhizobiaceae > Rhizobium > Rhizobium acaciae. The sequence goes on along the minus strand of NZ_JAPCZO010000010.1, from coordinate 100,175 downwards.
GATGGTGAGTAACGCCATCAGCATGGAATAGCCGAAGGTCTCGCGGAACTGAGCGTCCGAAAAGACCGATTGATAGGCGTCGAGGCTGTATTCGCCGCGGCGCATGCGCAGCGAAAACTCGATTGTGCCGATCAGCGGGATGATAAAGTAGGACGCGCCGAGAATGATGGCGATCCAGGCTCCGAGACGTTGAGCTTTCATTTCTGCCACCGTTCGGCGCGCATGCGCAGCAGGAGGTAAAGGACGTTGGAGACGCCGGTTATCACGATCATGCCGAGCGCGATGGCGTAACCGAGGTTGGCATTGTGCAGAACGTCGCCGCGGATCTGCGCATAAAGCAGGATCGGCACGATGTTCAACGAGCTGCCGGTCAGCGCAAAGGCTGTGGCGATGGCGCCGAAGGCATTGGCGAAGAGCAGCAGCGTCGTACCGAGCAGGCTCGGCCAGAGGATCGGCAGCGCGACCATCGTCCAGTATTGGCGGTTGGTGGCGCCGAGAATCTGCGATGCTTCGCGCCATTCCTTCTTCATGCCGTCGAGGGCCGGCGTCAGGATCAGTACCATCAGCGGAATCTGGAAATACATATAGGTGATGGTGAGGCCGAAGAAGGACAGCAGGTTGAAACCGGTGCCGTAGAGATTGAAGCCGAACCATTCGCGCAGGAAGATCGTCACAAGGCCGGTGCGGCCGAGCGTTGCGAGAAAGGCGAAGGCGAGCGGCACGCCGGCGAAATTCGAGGCGACGCCGGAGAAGGTCAGTAGTGTCGAGCGCACGGAGGCGGGCAGGCCGCCGAGCACGACGGCCCAGGCAAGGAAAAAGCCGATCAACGCGCCGCCGAGGGCGGAGGCGACCGAGACGCGGATACTGATCCAGTAAGCGCTCATGATCGATGGCGTAAAAAGATCGCCGATATTCTTCAGCGTGAAATCGCCCTCGGGCGTCAGGAACGCGCCCACAACGAGATAAAGCGTGGGGATGATCAGGAATAACAGGGAGAAAATAATGAAGGGTGAGATGCCCAGCCAGTCGATCACGCGGTCTTTGTTGATCAAGGGGGCACTGCTCGCCATCGGCGTTGAAACGGTGCTCATGGAAAAGCTCATCCTGGGGCGTCGGAGTGAGAAAACCTCCCCGCCTTGCGGCGGGGAGGCCGGATCAAAGTTTACTGAACGTTGGCGCCGACGACGGAATCCCAGTTCTTGGTGATGGTTTCCTTGCCGGCGGCCTGCTCTTCCAGCGTCGGGAAGACAGCCTTTTCATAGGCTGCTGCCGGCGGCAGCTTGTCGAGCAGTTCCTTCGGGATCTTGTTGTTCTTGGCAAGATCGTTGAAGCGGATCGGGTGGCAATAGCCCTTCAGCCAGCCGAGCTGACCTTCGTCGGAATAGAGGTATTCCATCCAGAGCTTGGCAGCGTTCGGGTGCGGAGCGAAGGCTGAGATAGCCTGGACGTAGACCCCGGCAACGACGCCGGTCTTCGGAACGACGACCTCGAAGGGAGGATTGCCCTTCAGGCCTTCGCCCCACGAGAGAGCGTTGTAGTCCCAGGCGATGACGATTGGCGTGGAGCCCTGCGCGAAGGGAGCAGCCTTGCCGACGACCGGCACGAAATTGCCGCTCTTGTTCAGCTCGGCGAAGAACTTCAGGCCTTCTTCGCCTGCCTTGGCCGCGTCGCCGCCGGATGCGGAAAGACCAGCGGCATAGACGCCCTGGACAGCCTGGTTGGCGCTGCGCGGATCGCCTGCGAGGGCGACGCTGTTTGCATAGTCGCTCTTCTTCAGGTCGGCCCAGTCAGTCGGCGATTCCTTGACGAGATCCTTGTTCACCAGGAGCGCGAGAACGCCATAATAGTCGCCATACCAGTAGCCTTCAGCATCCTTGGCGCTGTCAGGAATGGAATCCCAGGTGGAGACCTTATAAGGCTGGATCAGGCCGTCTTTCTTGGCGGACGGGCCGAAAGAGAGGCCGACGTCGATGACGTCGGGAGCCTGCGGGCCGGTGTTGCCCTTATTGGCCTTGATGGCTTCGATTTCGTCGCCCGAACTTGCATCCGGGTTCAGTTCGTTGACCTCGAGGCCGTACTTGGCCTTGAAGCCGGCAATGACGTCGCCATAGCCGCACCAGCTGTGCGGCAGAGCGATCGTCGTCAGGCTGCCTTCCTTTTTGGCGGCGGCGATAAGTTCAGCGCTCGGCTCGGCGGCGGCAATCGCGGTCGAAGCCACGATCATCGCAGTAGAAAGCGACAGAAGTCGAGAAATGTTAGAGATCACTGTTGTTCTCCTTCGGGTTTTCAGTGTCTGGCGATGCTGTTAATGAGATTACATGAAGCTTGTGTGACAGTTCGATGACGTTAATTCTGCTGTGAATAGCGGGGGTTGCGACAAATGTTTTATTTGCGACAACACCGTCTGTTTCCGCGAAAAATCCGCCATTGTTTTTCTTCTGTTTTAGTCTTGTCCTCCTAACCCGGTTTACGGAAAAGCTTGGTCTGCTCGAACAGGCCTTCCAGTGTCTTCATGCGCTCCTTCGTCTCATCCCAGGTCGAATTCTGAACGGCCTCGATCAGCGCTTCGACGATGAAAAGGGTGACGACGGAGGAATCCCAGGCCGACGGCGCCTCGATCCGAACGCGGAAGGCATGCCTGGCGAGCTTGGCGGCCGGCGAGCCCCACTGGTCGGTGAAGACGATGATTTCGGCGCCGCGTTTCCGAGCGGCAGTCGCAAGGCTCACCATCTCCTGCTCATAGCGGCGGATGTCGAAGATGATCAGGATGTCGCCGGCATTCATGTTGAGGACATATTGCGGCCAGCTGCTGGAATTCGACGATAGCAGCGTCGTTGCCGGCCGGATCACCTGCATATGGGTGAAGAAATATTCGGCAAGCGCGCCGGTGATGCGGCCGCCGACGAAATAAAGGCCGCGCTTGCGGTCGGAGAGCGACGCGGCGACGCTGTCGAACGTCGCGGTGTCGAGATCGGTCAGCGTCTGGCGCAGATTGCCCATGATGGCATCGGCGAAACGGTTGAGAATATGGGTGCCTGGTGCGTTCTGCGCCCAGCGATCGTGCTTGGCGATCGGGTTCGAGATCGTCGCCTCGACTTCCTGATGCAGATGCGCCTGAAAGTCCGGATAGCCCTTGAAGCCAAGCTTCTGCACCATGCGCACGACGGTCGGAGTCGAGACGCCGGCATTCTCGGCAATCGTGGTGATGCTGCCGAGGCCGGAAACCGGATAATTGTCGAGTAGGCTTTCGGCCAACTGCTTCTCGGCACGCGTCAACACCCCCAAATGCGAGTGTATGACGTCCGAAACCGTCTTCGACGCAACTGTCACGTAACTATGCTCCCCGGGATGGTCTGGCGCCACTTTCCCACTCAAAGTTAACAACGCTGTCATAATCCATGTCAACCACTGTCATGAAAAGAAATTTTCAGTGGATGCTTGACACCGGTTGAAACCTGAAGAATTCTTTTCTTCATCAAGATTTTGTTAAGGGATAAGGAGTGGCGCCTTTGGTGCTGGCCCGGCCGAAAATCCTCAGTGAAGCGGACGGTGACTGCGTCGGGATCGAACGTATCCACGGCCGGAGCCCGGTGCTTCTGGTCTGCGAGCACGCTTCGAATGCGCTTCCAGCCCTTTTCGGCGATCTCGGCCTGCCCAGCGAAGCGCTCTCCAGTCACATCGCCTGGGACCCGGGCGCGCTTGCGGTCGCCCGCAACATATCGGAAGCGCTCGACGCGACGCTCGTTTACCAGCGGTTCTCCCGGCTGATCTACGACTGCAATCGGCCGCCCGGTTCACCCGGCGCCATGCCGGAGACCAGTGAAATCTACGACATTCCCGGCAATAAGGATTTGAGCCCCGAAGAACGGCTTGCGCGCACCGACGCACTCTACGTGCCTTTCCACGACGCCATTCGCGGGCTGATCCGCGATCGCCGGGCGAGGGGGCAAGACTGCATCATCGTGACGATGCACAGCTTTACGCCGGTCTATCACGGCCGCGAACGCGCCGTCGAACTCGGTATATTGCACGATGAGGACAGCCGGTTCGCCGACCGGATGCTGGAGGCAGCGGCCGCGGCGCCGCTTTACAGAACGGAACGCAACGAACCTTACGGGCCTGAGGACGGCGTGACCCACACGTTGATCCTGCACGGGCTTTCGAACGGCTTGCGCAATGTGATGATCGAGGTCCGCAACGACCTCATCACAGACGATATCGGCCAAGGGGTCATGGCCGATTATTTGAAAGGGCTGCTCCAGCAAATTCTGGAGGGCTGAATAAAAAGAAGACCCGAGGGAGCAGTTTAGCTGCGAACGTCCGCACGGCGCAAATGTCGCGGGCAATTGGCACTGAATCGGCCCGCAATTCCGCGGCCGATCGTGAACAGGGGGAAGTCATGTCGGACTATACCGAACTGGACAAGAAGCAGGATGTGCACATCCTGCATTCCATGGGCTATGCCCAGGAACTCGAACGGCGAATGAGCTCGTTCTCGAACTTCGCCGTTTCATTCTCCATCATCTGCATCCTTTCCGGCGGCATCAATTCGCTGGCGCAGGCAACCTCCGGTGCCGGCGGAGCTGCTATCGGCATCGGCTGGCCGGTCGGCTGCTTCATCTCGCTGGTCTTCGCCGTCGCCATGGCGCAGATCAGTTCCGCCTATCCGACGGCGGGCGGCCTCTATCACTGGGGCTCGATCCTCGGCAACCGCTTCACCGGCTGGCTGACCGCCTGGTTCAACTTGCTTGGTCTCGTCACCGTTCTCGGCGCCATTAATGTCGGCACCTATTATTTCTTCATGGGGTCCTTCGGCACGGGCTACCTCGGTCTGGCGGACACCATCACGGTGCGGATCGTCTTCCTCGTCATCATCACCGGCGCGCAGGCGCTCGTGAACCATATGGGCATCGGGCTGACCGCAAAGCTGACGGACTTCTCGGGTTACCTGATTTTCGCAACCGCCATCGCGCTTGCGGCGGTGTGCCTGTTGTCGGCCCCATCTTATGAATTCAGCCGGCTCTTCGCCTTCGCCAACTATTCCGGCGAAGCGGGCGGCAATGTCTGGCCGACGACGTCGGGCAGCTGGGTTTTCCTGCTCGGCCTGCTGCTGCCGATATATACCATCACCGGCTACGACGCTTCGGCCCATACGTCGGAAGAAACCGTCAAGGCGGCGCACTCCGTTCCGCGCGGCATGGTTTCCTCCGTGCTCTGGTCGGCACTCTTCGGCTACATCATGCTGTGCTCCTTCGTGCTCATGCTGCCAAACATGGACGATGCTGCAAAGCAGGGTTGGAACGTGTTCTTCTGGGCGATGGACACACAGGTCAACGCGACCGTGAAGGACATCCTCTACCTCGCGATCCTCGTCAGCCAGTGGCTGTGCGGCCTTGCGACCGTCACCTCGGTTTCCCGCATGATCTTCGCTTTCTCGCGTGACGGTGGCCTTCCGGCCTCCAAGGCGCTTTCGAAGGTCAGCCCGCAATACCGTACTCCAGTGGCCGCGATCTGGGCGGGTTCCATTCTGTCGGTGCTGTTCGTTTGGTTCACTTCACTCGACTTCATGAAAATCGGCGACACGCCGGTTTACACGATCGTCGTCTCGTGCACGGTCATCTTCCTGTTCTTCTCCTTTGCGATACCGATCACGCTCGGCCTCTTCGCCTGGGGTACGTCCAAGTGGGACAAGATGGGTCCGTGGAACCTCGGCGAAGGCCTCTTCAAGCTCTTTGCCGTGCTCTCGATCATCGCGATGGTCCTGATCTTCGTTCTCGGAATCCAACCGCCGAACGGTGCTGCGCTTTACGTTACAGTCGGCTTCCTCCTGCTGACGGCGATCGTCTGGTTCGGCTTCGAGAGCCGGCGCTTCAAGGGGCCGCCGATCGGCGCCGAAGTGGCGAAGCGCCAGGCCGAAATCGCTGCGGCCGAAGCAGCTGTTGGCGAAAGCGCCGAAAACTAAGCATCGAGGCTTCCCTCTCAAATGGCGGGGCCGCATCCTGCGGCCCCATCACCGGTTCAACGAAAAGGCATCAGGCCGCAAAGTCCGGCCGAGCGCATGCGATTTCGTTGCCCCGATTTTCTCAATTCAATTCAGGCGGATCAATCATGAGCAGCTACACAATCGACGATCTCAGGAAGGATGTTGCCGAAGGGCGCATCGACACGGTTCTGGCCTGCCAGGTGGATATGCAGGGCCGGCTGATGGGCAAGCGGTTCCAGGCAGAATATTTCGTCGAGAGCGCCTGGAAGGAAACGCATAGCTGCAACTACCTGATCGCCACCGACATGGAGATGGAGACCGTTTCCGGCTACAAGGCGACGAGCTGGGAGAAGGGTTACGGCGACTATACGATGAAGCCGGATCTTGCGACGCTGCGTCGCATTCCCTGGCTCGAAGGCACGGCGCTGGTGCTGTGCGACATGCTCGACCACCATACGCATGAAGAGGTCGCCCATTCTCCACGCGCGATCCTGAAGAAGCAGGTGAAGCGCCTGGAAGACATGGGTATGAAGGCCTACATGGCCTCCGAGCTCGAATTCTTCCTATTCGACCAGACCTACGAGTCGGCGCAGGCCTCGGGCTACCGCAACCTGAAGCTCGCCAGCGCCTATAATGAGGACTACCACATCTTCCAGACCACCAAGGAGGAAGAGGTGATGCGGGCGATCCGCACCGGGCTGCAGGGCGCCGGCATCCCGGTCGAGAACTCCAAGGGCGAGGCTTCGGCCGGCCAGGAGGAGATCAACGTGCGCTACGCCGATGCGCTCGCCATGGCCGACCGGCACGCGATTATCAAGAACGGCTGCAAGGAGATCGCCTGGTCGAAGGGCAAGGCCATCACATTCCTCGCCAAGTGGAATTACAATGCCGCGGGCAGTTCCTCGCATATCCACCAGTCGCTCTGGAGCCTGGAGGAAAAGCCGCTGTTCTTCGACCATACCGGCAAATACGGCATGTCGCCGCTGATGCACAACTACGTCGCCGGGCTTCTCGCCCATGCGAGCGAGATCACCTATTTCCTGGCGCCTTATATCAATTCCTACAAACGCTTCATGGCCGGCACATTTGCACCGACCAAGGCGATCTGGAGCAAGGACAACCGCACCGCCGGCTACCGGCTCTGCGGCGAGGAGACCAAGGGGATCCGCATCGAGTGCCGCGTCGGCGGTTCCGATCTCAACCCCTATCTCGCCTTCGCCGCGCTGCTCGCCGCCGGCATTGACGGCATCGAAAACAAGCTCGAACTCGAAGCGCCCTTCGTCGGCGACGCCTATGGCGGCAAGGGCGTTCGCGAGATACCGCGCACGCTGCGCGCGGCGACGGCGGCGATGACGGAATCGGCGATGCTGCGCAAGGCCTTCGGCGACGAAGTGATCGACCACTATACGCGCGCCGGCGAATGGGAGCAGGAAGAATACGACCGCCGCATCACCGATTGGGAAGTGGCGCGTGGTTTCGAAAGAGCTTAATAGGCATTTGCGGGCGGCTTGCCCGTCACCCTAGCCCTCTCCCCGTTTGAACGGGAAAGGGGACGTGCCCCGCGCGGGGTTTGCGGTCGAAGAAAACGGTGCTGCATATTCCCTTCTCCCCGCAAGCGGGGAGAAGTGCAGGCAGGCGGATGAGGGGCCACGGCCTCACTCAAATTTTGAAGAATACGAGGACAGGAACAGATCATGGCAATGATCCAATGCATTTCACCGGTTGACGGTTCGGTCTATGCCGAGCGCGCAGCCCTTTCTCTCGATGCGGCCAAGGATGTCGTGGCGCGTGCCCGCAAGGCGCAGAAGGGCTGGGCGAGGCGGCCGCTCGAAGAGCGTGTGCAACTGGTGCTGAAGGGTGCCGCGCGGCTGAACGAGATGTCCGATGTCGTCGTACCGGAGCTTGCCTGGCAGATGGGCCGGCCGGTCAAGTATGGCGGCGAATACAAGGGTTTCAACGAGCGCTCCAACTATGTGGCCTCGATCGCGGCGGATGCGCTGGCGCCTGTTATCGTCGAGGAGAGCGAGCGTTTCGAGCGCCGCATCGAGCGCGAGGCCCATGGCGTCGTCTTCGTCATCGCACCGTGGAACTATCCCTATATGACGGCGATCAATACGATTGCGCCGGCGCTGATGGCCGGCAATACCGTGGTGCTGAAACACGCCTCGCAGACGCTGCTGGTCGGTGAGCGGCTGGTGCAGGCCTTTATCGAGGCCGGCGTTCCCGAAGACGTGTTCCAGAACGTCTTCCTCGATCATGAAACGACGTCGGCGCTGATTGCCGCCGGCAGCTTCAATTTCGTCAACTTCACCGGATCGGTCGAAGGCGGTCGGTCGATGGAGCGGGCGGCTGCCGGCACCTTCACCGGCCTCGGCCTCGAACTTGGCGGCAAGGATCCGGGTTATGTCATGGAGGACGCCGATCTCGAGGCGGCCGTCGACACGCTGATGGATGGCGCGACCTATAATTCCGGCCAGTGCTGCTGCGGCATCGAGCGCATCTATGTGCATGAATCGCTCTATGACGCCTTCGTCGAGAAATCGGTTGCCTGGGTATCGAACTACAAGCTCGGCAATCCGCTCGATCCGGAAACTTCGCTCGGGCCGATGGCGCATAAGCGCTTCGCCAAGGTGGTGCGCGAGCAGATCGCCGATGCGGTTTCCAAAGGGGCCAAAGCGCTTGTCGATCCCAAGCTTTTCCCCCAGGATGACGGCGGCGCCTATCTCGCGCCGCAGGTCCTCGTCGATGTCGACCACTCGATGGCCTTCATGCGCGAAGAGACTTTCGGTCCGGCGGTCGGTATCATGAAGGTGAAGAGCGACGAGGAGGCGCTCGCTTTGATGAACGACAGCCAGTACGGGCTGACGGCCTCGCTCTGGACCAGGGATGCCGAGCGGGCAGGGCGGCTCGGCCGCGAGATCGAAACCGGCACCGTATTCATGAACCGCGCAGACTATCTCGACCCGGCGCTTTGCTGGACCGGCGTCAAGGAGACCGGCCGTGGTGGCTCGCTGTCGATCATCGGCTTCCACAATCTGACGCGCCCGAAATCCTTCCATCTGAAGAAAGTCACAGCATGAGCAGCAATATCACCGCAAACTGGAGCTATCCGACATCGGTCAAGCTCGGCCGGGGCCGCATCGCGGAACTGGCCGACGCCTGCAAGAGCCTCGGCATCAAGAAGCCGCTGCTCGTCACCGACCGCGGCCTTGCCTCGATGGCAATCACCAAGACTGCGCTCGATATCCTCGAAGATGCCGGTCTCGGCCGGGCGATCTTTGCCGATGTCGATCCGAACCCGAACGAGAAGAACCTCGAAGCCGGCGTCAGGGCTTTCAAGGACGGCGGCCATGACGGCGTCGTCGCCTTCGGCGGCGGCTCCGGCCTCGATCTCGGCAAGTGCGTCGCCTTCATGGCCGGCCAGACGCGTCCGGTCTGGGACTTCGAAGATATCGGCGACTGGTGGACGCGTGCGAGCCTCGAGGGCATCGCCCCGATCGTCGCGGTGCCGACGACGGCAGGCACCGGTTCGGAAGTCGGGCGTGCCAGTGTCATCACCAATTCCGAAACGCATGTGAAGAAGATCATTTTCCATCCGAAGTTCCTGCCCGGTGTCGTCATTTCAGACCCGGAACTGACGGTCGGCATGCCGAAGATCATCACGGCCGGCACAGGCATGGATGCCTTCGCCCATTGCCTGGAGGCCTATTCCTCTCCGTTCTATCACCCGATGTCAGCCGGCATCGCGCTCGAAGGCATGCGGCTCGTCAAGGAATTTCTGCCGCGCGCCTATAGGGAAGGCACGGATCTGGAAGCTCGCGCCAACATGATGGCCGCCGCCGCCATGGGGGCGGTCGCCTTCCAGAAGGGGCTCGGCGCGATTCACGCGCTGTCGCACCCGATCGGCGCCGTCTACAACACCCATCACGGCATGACCAACGCGGTGGTGATGCCGGCGGTGCTGCGCTTTAACCGCAAGGCGATCGAGGAGAAGATCGGCCGCGCCGCCGCCTATCTCGGCATTTCGGGCGGTTTCGACGGGTTCTACGATTATGTGCTGAAGCTCCGCTCCGAACTCGGAGTGCCGGAGACGCTGTCGGCAATGGGAATCGCGGCTGACCGCATCGACGAATTGTCGGCCATGGCGATCGAAGATCCGAGCGCGGGCGGCAACCCGGTTGCAATGACGCTCGAAAATACCAAGGCCCTTTTCAGGGATTGCTTCTGACAACATAAGAGCGGACCTTTCTGACTGGCCTGGAGAACCTCGGTTTTCCGGGCTTTTTTCGTTGTCGCGACATCCCTAGTTTTAGGGATGTGAAAAATACCGGCTGCAATTTCGCCGCGCGTGTTTCCAATTTGTTAACCATGATTAGAAAGGATGGATTAACCGCACGATGCTCCGACGGTGCGTAAGAGAGCGATATCGGCTCGCACCATTTCCTTCCGAGGACCGAACATGCCTGTCATCACATTCGCAAATACCAAGGGCGGCGCCGGCAAGACGACCGCTGTTCTCTTGCTCGCGACCGAGCTTGCCCGCAAAGGTTATCGCGTCACCATTCTCGACGCCGACCCGCAGCACTGGATTTCTCGCTGGCACGAAATATCAGGCCATGTGCCCAATGTTTCGGTGATCGATTTCGTGACGACTGCGTCGCTGCCGCTGCATATCAGCGAGAACAAGCACAATACCGACTATTTCATCGTCGACCTGCCGGGTGCGCGCAATCCGCTGCTCGCCACCGCCGTCGGGCTTTCCGACCATGTGCTGATCCCGATCCAGGGCTGTGCGATGGATGCACGCGGCGGCGCGCAGGTGCTCGAACTGCTGCAGTATCTGGATGAGAAGGCGGGCATCAAGATCGGACATTCGGTGGTGCTCACCCGCGTCAACTCGATGGTGACGACGCGGGCGCTGCAAGTCGTCAAGTCGCTGCTCAGCGAGCGGCATGTGCCGGTGCTCGATACCGCTATCATCGAACGCTCCGCCTTCCGCGACATCTTCGACTGTGGCGGCACGTTGCACACGATCGATCCGACACGCGTCAGCAATCTCGACAAGGCCCGGGAAAACGCTGCCTGTTTTGCCGAAGAAATAATTCGCAAGCTGCCGGCGAGGCTGACGGCATCCGCCCGCGTGACGAGCCCGATGGACCGCTCCGCCGCCTGAATATATCCCCACCTGAAACGACAAGGCCGCCGGAGCGTTCCGGCGGCCTTGTCGTTGTTATCGTGAGAATGATTTCAGTCGACGAATTCGACCGTCACTCCCGGCTTGACCATCTTGGCAAGCTCGGTGGCATCCCAGTTGGTCAGCCGGATACAACCGTGGCTCTGAGTGCGGCCGATCTTCGAGGGCTCGGGCGTGCCATGGATGCCGTAGGTCGGCTTGGAGAGAGCCATCCACACGGTGCCGACGGGACCGTTGGGGCCGGGCGGGATGTTGAGAATCTTGTCATTGGCGCCCTGCTGGAAATTGATCTTCGGATTGTAGGTGTAGCCGGGATTGAGGGCGACGCGCTCGACGTTGACCGTGCCTGACGGAGAGGGGGTATCGGTGGAGCCGATCGACGCCGGATAGGCAGCGAGGAGATTGCCGGCGCCGTCATAAGCGAAGACCTGCTTACGGCCCTTGTCGGCGATGATGCGGGCGACCGCGCCGCTCTTCGGCTCGCCCGGATTGACGACCTTGATGACGGTGCCGGGAACGGTGAAGTCGGCGCCGGGGTTCATCTCCTTGAGGAAAGCCTCATCCATGTGGAAACGCTCGGCCAGCATCTCGGTGGTCGAGGTGTAAGCCAGCGACGGCAGCAGCGCCTTATGCGAATAGTCTTCCGGAATCTCGGCGACGAAGGGGCCGGCCGCATCGGCAGGCGTGATTGTATAGCTGACGACGGGCAGCCCGCCGGTCATGCGCAGCTCTTCCAGAATGGCGTCTGTGTTGTTCGGGTCGAGCTTCGAGCCGGTCATCTGATCGTAGGCTAAGATCGCCTTGGTGACGTTCGAACCCATATGGCCGTCGATGACGCCGGGGGAGGCGCCGGCGCGGTCGAGGAAGACCTGCAAAGCGACGATCTCCGGCTTCGATTTGTTGTTCAGCGTGATGACAGGTTCATCGGGTGCGGCCTTCGGCTGATCGGCGGGCGGGATCTGCTGGTCGGGATCGATCGAGGCATAATCGTCGCCGGGCTGCGGATTGCCGATGCTGTTATCCTCGGGATAGAGCTGGTCACCGAGCGGCCGGCGCTCGATCGCGGCATCTCGCGGTATGCCGCCGGTGACAGCGCCGCGCTCGGAATAACGCGTATCGCCATAGGGATTGTTGTCGGAATAATAGGGGTCGTTGCCGTACTGGTCGTTATAGACCTCGCGCGGGCCGGGCCGCGGCGGATAGTAGCCGCGGGCGCGCATCTCGGTGGCGACGACGTTGCCATAGTCGTCGATCAAGACGCGATTGCCGCTACGGTCGCGGGCGTAGATATAGCCGGCTGGAACATAGTCGAGGATTTCACCGCTCGGCGTCACAAGCACGATATCGCTCTGGCGGCGATCGCGGAACTGCTGCGCGCTTGCCTGCGGCGCTGTAGCCGCAAGAGCAGCCAGGACGGCCGCGAGACAAAATGCCGACTTCAAAAAGCGATCCACGTATCATACCTCGATCAGTGACTGGCAGACACACACCTGCGAATTTTGACGCTAGTGTGGAATTTATGAAAGCGTGCTGAACAAAATATGAAAATCACTAAGATTTCCTTTTACTCATAAACGTTTGCGTCCTTGTGTCAGTTCCGCAAAATTCACGGTTGCTGCAAAAACGCAAGATACGGGCGACGCCGATTGACGAATGGCGGCCCGAAACCTAACGCTAGCGCATCATGTTTTCCGAAAATCGATTCCGTTTTTCGCAAAGCATGGTGCGTCGATTCAAAGTGTTAGAGCGTCCTTTGTACGTCCGAAAGGACGCTCGGCGCTCTAAGGGGCCGCCGACAATTCCCCAAGGAGACCGTGATGATCGAATTTGCCGCCGCAAGCGGGCCGCGCCTGATGCTGGACGAAACATCGGTGCTGGATATCGGCGGATGCATCGTCGAAGGCGCCGACATCGCGCCGAAACGCGCCATTCCCGACGACGGAGATCCGCGAATCGATCACTCGCTCGAAGGCTTCCTGTTCACCTGCGGGCCGGACCATATCCGCCACCGCCAACCGATTCCCGGCCGGGACGACGGCAAGGTCTATCCGCTGCACGGATCGGCCTCCGGTCATGCGGCGAAGGTGCTGTGGACGAAGTTCGAGAACGGCAATGCCGAATGCCGGGCCGATATCGACATCACCACCGTCGAGGGACTGCCGCAGCGCATCGAGCGGGTGTGGCGGATCGATGGGGCAACCGGCGAAGTGCGGCTCGAGGACCGGGTCGTCAATACGAGCGATCGGACGGTGCCGACCTTCCTGATGTACCACATGAACACCGGCGGCAAATGGCTGGACGAGGGCACGCGGCTCGAAGGCCGGATGCTGGAAAAGGGCGGTTTCCCCTGGACGTTCGGCGAGGAGCCCGGCGGCATCTTCTGCGTCGCGGCGCCGGCGACAGAGGAGGGATTCGCGGAGATCCGCCTCGGACCGATCGCCGCAATCGGCGGCAGGACGCTGCGGGTGCGTTTCCGCGCCGACACACTGCCCCACCTGCAGGTCTGGCGGAACCAGACGGCGCCGGCCCATATCATCGGCATCGAGCCGGTTTCGCATCGGTGGATATCGCGCGACGAGCTAGAGGCAGCCGGTGAGTTCAACATGCTGGCGCCCGGCGAGAGCCGCAGCTATGCGCTGACCTTTGCCTTCCTGTGAGCGAAGTGTTGTTGACGCTGGCAAACCTCCGTCGTAGACCTTCAGCCCACGATTTTTGAGGAGACAAGACGATGGATATTCGCCAGATCGACGATGAATATTCGGTTTCGGGCCAGATCACGCTTGAGGAGCTCGACGAGATCAAGGCGCTGGGGTTCAAATCGATCGTCTGCCACCGCCCCGACCATGAAAGTCCCGACCAGACGTCGTTCTCGGTTATCGAGGCGCGCGCCAAGGAGCTCGGCCTGAATATCGCCCATGTGCCGGTTGGGCCGATGGGCGTGACCGAGGAAGCCGTGCAGGGCATGGTCGACGCGCTCGACGAATTCCCGCGGCCGATGCTTGGCTATTGCCGTTCCGGCGCACGCTCGACGGCGATCTACCAGAAGACCCACCATATCCGCAATTGAGGCCCGTTCAGGGTACTCATTTTCCGGCGTTGAACCTCAGCGCCGCCACCTTCCATTCACTCAGGAGACTATGATGAGCATCAAGCGTATCGACGTCGGCTCGCGCATGAGCGGCGCCGTCATTCACGGCAATACAGTCTATCTCGCAGGCCAGGTCGGCGAGGGCGAAAGCGTCACCGATCAGTGCAAGTCCTCGCTTGCCGAAGTCGACCGCCTGCTGGCTGCGTCGGGCAGCAGCAAGTCGAAGATCCTGCAGACGATCATCTACCTCGCCGACATCGCCGATTTCGCCGAGATGAACGCCGTCTGGGAAGGCTGGATCGATCCGGCCAATCCGCCGGCCCGCGCCACCAGCGAAGCCAAGCTCGCTGCGCCGAAATACAAGGTCGAGTTCATCATCACGGCCGCACTCGACTAACGTTGAGGCAGCGCTATTCGTCAAAGCCGGTGGGGAAACTCACCGGCTTTTTGTTTGCGCGATTTCCGAGAGCGTGCGCGTCGGCGTAATCGCCTCTGGATCGAGTTTGATTTCGATGATTGCGGGCTTGCCGCTGGTGCGTGCCCGCTCGAAGGCCGGGGCGAATTCCGCCGTGGTTTCCACCGTCTCGCCGTGGCCGCCAAAGGCGCGGGCAAGGGCCGCGAAGTCGGGATTGGTCAGATCCGTGCTGCTGACACGGCCAGGATACTCGCGCTCCTGATGCATGCGGATCGTGCCGTAGATGCCATTGTTGACGACGATTGCGATGATCGGCAGGCCGTAGCGGATGGCGGTGGCGAATTCCTGGCCGTGCATCAGGAAGCAGCCGTCGCCGGCAAAGCAGATGACCTCGCGCTCGGGAAAAAGCCGCTTGGCGGCGACGGCGGCCGGCAGGCCGTAACCCATCGAGCCGGAGGTGGGGGCGGCTTGGGTGTTGAAGCGGCGAAAACGATGGAAGCGGTGCACCCAGGTGGCGTAGTTGCCCGCACCATTGGTGAAGATCGCGTCCTGCCCGGTATTGGCCTCCAGCCATTCCATGATCGGCCCCATATGGACGGCGCCCGGTCCGCTCAAGGGCGGCTTCGACCAGGCGAGATAGGCCTGGTGCAGGCGCGCGGTGCGCTCGGCCCAGAGCGGTTCGGCCGGCGCTTCCAGATCGGCGAGGGCGGCCACGAAATCGGCAGGTGCTGCGCAGATGGCAAGATCCGGACGGTAGATGCGGCCGAGCTCGGAAGCGTCGGGATAGATATGCACCAGCGATTGCTGGGGGTAGGGGATATCGATCAGCGTATAGGACGAGGACGGCATTTCCGACATGCGGCTGCCGAGCAGGATCAGCAGGTCGCTCTCCTTGATCTCTTTTGCCAGCACCGGATTGATGCCGATACCGACATCGCCAGCATAGCAGGGATGGAGATGATCGAACAGCATCTGCCGGCGGAAGGAGCAGCCGACGGGCAACTGGAAACGCTCGGCGAAGCTCTGAATATCGGCGACGGCATCAGCATCCCAGCGCGTGCCGCCAAGGATTACCATCGGCCGCTCGGCTTTCAGCAGGCGGAGATAAAAATCGTCGATCTGCCGGCGGCCGGGATGGGCCTCGACACTGGCATAGTGTCTGGCGCGGGGTGCCTCGACCTCGTCGCGCAGCATGTCCTCCGGCAGCGTCAGCACGACCGGGCCGGGCCGGCCGGAGGTTGCGACCGCAAAGGCGCGGGTGACGAACTCTGGAATGCGGGCCGCATCGTCGATCTCGCCCACCCATTTGGCGAATTCGGTGAAGGCGCGGCGGAACTCGACCTCTTGGAAGGCCTCGCGCTCACGCGCTTCGCGCTGCACCTGGCCGATGAACAGGATCATCGGGATCGAGTCCTGCTTGGCGATATGCAGGCCGGCGGAGGCGTTGGTGGCGCCGGGGCCACGGGTCACCATGCAGATGCCGGGTTCGCCGGTCAGCCGGCCCCAGCAATCCGCCATCATCGCAGCTCCGCCCTCCTGGCGGCAGACGAGGACGTCGATATCGCTGTCGCGCAACGCGTCGAGCACGGCGAGGAAGCTCTCGCCGGGCACGCATGAGAGGCGCTTGACGCCGTTCGCCTTCAGCGCCTCAACGATCAGTTCTCCGCCGGTTTTTTTCATGACGATGCCTTCTTCATGACGATGCCTTCCTCTCGCGCTCGGCGAGTTCCGCCAGAATTTCTGCCTGGTGTTCGCCGAGACGCGGGCTCGGCCTGATATAACGCAGCGGCGTCTCCGACAGCACCACAGGCGTCCTGACACCGGGGATCACCGTTCCGGCGGCATCCGCAAGGTCGATGCGCAGGCCGCGGGCCTGCACCTGCGGATGGGCGAACATTTCCTCGATCGTGTTGATTGCGCCTGATGGAACCGCGTTCTCTTCACAGGCCTTCAGCAGATCCGCCTTCTGCCATTTCAGCGTTTCGGTGGAGACGAGGCGGCGCACTTCGCCGCGATTACCGACGCGGGCCTTGTTGGTGGCGAAACGCTCGTCGCTGGCGATGGTCTCCAGGCCGAGGATGGCGCAGAGGCGGCGGAACTGGCCGTCGTTTCCGACCGCGAGAATGAGGTAACCATCCGCCGTCGGCACGACCTCATAGGGCGAAATATTGGGATGGGCATTGCCGAGGCGGGTCGGCGCCTCGCCGGAGACCAGGTAATTCATGTTCTGATTGGCGAGCACGGCCGATTGCACATCGAGCAGGGCCATGTCGACCAACTGGCCTTCACCGGTCTTCAGGGCATGGATCAGAGCGGCTTCGATCGCCGAGACGGCATAAATGCCGGTGAAGATATCGGCGATGGCGACGCCTGCCTTCATCGGCTGGCCGCCCGGCTCCCCGGTAATCGACATGAAGCCGGACATGCCCTGGACGATGTAATCGTAGCCGGCGAGGCTGGCATAAGGGCCGTTCTGGCCGAAGCCGGTGATCGAGCAATAGACGAGCTTCGGGTTCACCTTGCGCAGGCTGTCATAATCGAGCCCGTATTTGACGAGGCCGCCGAGCTTGAAATTCTCGATGACCACATCGGCGGTGGAGACGAGGCTACGGACGAGATCCTGACCTTCGGCGCTCTTCAGGTCGGCCGTGACGGAGCGCTTGCCGCGATTGGCGGCGTGGTAATAGGCGGCCGAGAGATTCTCGCCGTCGGCGCCCTCGACGAAGGGTGGCCCCCACTGGCGCGTATCGTCGCCGCCGTCGGGATTTTCGACCTTGATGACGTCGGCGCCGAGATCGGCGAGCATCTGTCCCGCCCAAGGGCCGGCGAGCACACGGGCAAGCTCGATCACCCGGATGCCGGCAAGCGGCGGTTTTTTCGTCACGGTCTCCGTCATGTTCCTCCCGGCTCTCGTTCTTAGATTTAGGGCGCCAGCGTCGCCTCTGATGTATCGGATACCGGTTTCGATGCAAAGCGGCGCTCGCGCCAGACAATGTAGAAGCCCGACGCCATGATAATCATGATGCCGAGCCATTTGACCGCATCCGGGAAGTCGCCAAAGACCAGCCAGGCGAAGATCGTCGCCGAGACGATCTCGAAATATTGCAGCGGTGCGAGCGTCGAGGCTGGTGCTGCGCGATAGGCATAGACGCCGAGGATGCCCGATATCGCGGCCATGGCGCCGACGCCAGCGACATAGAACCAGGCGCGGCCATCCGGCATGACCGGATCGAAGAGATCGGAGCCGGTTCCCTGGCCCAGGAAAAGCAGGATGGTGCAGAAGAGCAGGCCCCAGATGCTCATCTGGAACTGCATCGCCCAAGGGTCTTCCCTATGGGAGAGGACGCGGGTCATCAGCACGAAGATGGCTATGCAGAGCGCGCTGACGACAGGCAGAAGCGCGACGTAGCCGACTTCTTCGAAACTCGGCTGAATGATCAGCAACGCCCCGAAGAAGCCGACGCCGCAGGCGCTATAGCGCCGCCAGCCGATCGTCTCCTTCAGGAAGATACCGCCGAGGATCGTCAGCATGATCGGCTCGACGAAGAAGATCGCAATCGCGTCGGCGACCGCCATGTATTTCAGCGTGGTGACGAAGGAGATCATCGAGATCGTGATGATCGCGCCGCGGATGGCATGGAACAGGTTCTGGCGCCAGGAAAAATCGGCAAAGCTGCGCCGCCATATCACAATCGGCAACATGCAGAGCGCCTGTACGGCGAAGCGGCCGGCGGTGATCTCCGCGGACGGGACTGTGATGATGGCAAGCTTGGCGAAAATATCGATGAGCGGCGAGAACATCACCGAGACAAACATCAGCACAAGCGCCATCGTCACGTCGGAGGCGGACGAAACGGAGCGGGCGGAAGTGCTGTTCATGATGAAATCTCTGTACTCAGGATATTGGTCACTCAGGATATTGATCGCTCAGGATCTCGCGACTGCCCGTCGCACCAGTCCGCGAAGGTCGCGATCGCCGCATCCGCGCCGATCTCATTCAGCGTCTCGTGCCGCATGTCCTGATATATCTGAGTGCTGATACGGGAGAAACCTTGGCCTTTCAAATGGTTTGACAGCCAGAGCACGGCTTTTCCACGTTCCGTCGCCGGGTCTTCTCCGCCGCCGACGAGATGGATCGGCATGTCCCGCGGCAGCCGGTCGAGGTGGATTTTCTGCGGCGCGCGGAAGGTCAGTTCGAAGAGATCGAGCCAGAGAGAGACCGAGGCGTCAAAGCCGCAGAGCGGATCGGCGACATATTTGTCGACTTCATCAGGTCTGCGCGACAGCCAGTCGAACTCGGTGCGGCGGCCGGGAATGGATTTGCCCCAGGTGCTGAAGGTGAGCTTCGGCAGCAAGCCGCTCGGCACGTCGGAGCCCTTCAGCATGCGCTCGGCAAGCAGGATCGCCTGGGCGGCTCGGCCGGCAAGGCCGACGGCGAAATTCGAATTCCAGACGGCGACGGCATCGAAGTCGGCCGGAGCCGTGACGGCTGCATTGAGGGCGATGAGGCCGCCCATCGAATGGCCGAAAAGGATCACCGGCAGGCCGGGATGGCGGGAGGCCGCATGGCCACGCATGGCGATGACGTCGCCGATCACCCTTTCGACGCCGCTGCGCCGGGCAAAGCGGCCGATCGGCGCATCGGGTGCCGTCGTCTCCCCGTGGCCTCGATGATCATGGGCATAGACATGATAACCGCGCGCGGCCATCGCCTCGGCAAAGACGCGGTATCGTTTCGAATGTTCGGCCAAGCCATGCGATATCAACAGGATGCCGCGTGGAGGGGTGATGGCCTCGGCATGGTGATAGGCCAGCGACGCCCCTGGCACGGCGAGCCTTTGCGTTTCAGAAAACATGTGCGTCCTCCCGGCGGCAACAGACCAGATCGCCGGGTAATTGCAACATGGGCATTTGATTATCTGAAAACAATTTGCGGCCTTGTTGCGATTCAGGGTTGCGGCCTTTTGATTTTGATGCTTATTTGTTCCTGTATTGTTCTTTTTTTGGGGGTTGAAATGAGCAGCATGCAGTTGCGTACCTTGTCGTTCGCCGTGTCGATGATTGTTGCCGGCGCCGCCGTGGCGCAGGAGGCTGGCGGGCGCACCCGTTTCATTCTGGCGGCGAGCTGGCAGCCGGCCTTTTGCCAGTCGAATCAGAAGAAAGCCGAGTGTGCGAGCCAGACCGGCGAGCGCCCCGACGCGACGAACTTTTCGTTGCACGGACTTTGGCCGATGCGGCAGGATTATTGCGGCGTGAGCGCCGAGCAGAAGGCTGCCGACAAGGATGGCGACTGGAACAAACTGCCGGAGGTCACGCTTGCGGCCGAGACGAAGACGGCGCTCGCAAAGGCGATGCCCGGCACGCAATCCGGTCTGGAACGGCATGAATGGGTGAAGCATGGCACCTGCACGAAGATGAGCGCCGACGACTATTTCGGCGTCGGCGTGCATCTCGTAAGCGCGCTCAACGCGTCGGCGGTGCGCGATCTTTTCGCTGCCAATATCGGCAAGCCGGTCAAGGCCGACGCGATCAAAGCGGCTTTCGACAAGAGCTTCGGGCCGGGTGCCGGCGACCGCGTCAAGATGAGTTGCCGGCGGGCCGGCAATGTCAGGATGATCAGCGAGCTGACGATCGGGCTTTCGGAAGCCGCCGGGGCGGCATCGGCGAAAACTACCGGCCTCGCCGACCTGATCCAGGGCGCTGGAAAAACGTCGTTCGGCTGTGACGAGGGCGTCGTCGACGCTGCGGGCTTTTGAGCGGAAATCCTGAGTAAACCGGGTTTGGCGTTGCCCGCAGGCGCTGTTTCGCCTACATAGCGGCACAATCGAAGTTTCCCGCCCGGAGCAGCGCAGCATGGCACGTCAGTTCATCTATCATATGTCCGGCCTCAACAAGGCCTATGGCAACAAGAAGATCCTGGAGAATATCCACCTTTCGTTCTACCCGGATGCCAAGATCGGTATCCTTGGTCCGAACGGCGCGGGTAAATCCACCGTGCTGCGCATCATCGCAGGTCAGGACAAGGAGTACACCGGCGAAGCCTGGCTCGCCGAAGGTGCGACGGTCGGCTATCTGGAGCAGGAGCCGCATCTCGATCCCAACAAGACGGTGTTCGAGAATGTCATGGAAGGCGTTGCCTCGAAGACGGCTGTCCTGGATCGCTATAATGAATTGATGATGAACTATTCCGACGAGACGGCGGAAGAGGGCGCCAAGCTTCAGGACGTCATCGACAGCCAGAACCTCTGGGATCTGGAAAGCCAGGTCGAGATGGCGATGGAAGCCCTGCGCTGCCCGCCGCGCGACGCCGAAGTCACCAGCCTTTCCGGTGGTGAGCGTCGCCGTGTCGCGCTCTGCCGCCTGCTGCTTTCGCAGCCGGATCTGCTGCTGCTCGACGAACCGACCAACCACCTGGACGCCGAAACCATCGCCTGGCTCGAAAAACATCTGCGCGACTATCCGGGCGCCGTGATGATGATTACCCACGATCGCTACTTCCTGGACAACGTCACCGGATGGATCCTCGAACTCGACCGCGGCCGTGGCATCCCCTACGAAGGCAACTACTCTGCATACCTGCAGGCGAAAGCCAAGCGCATGCTGCAGGAAAGCCGCGAAGACGCATCGCGCCAGAAGGCGATCAGCCGCGAACAGGAATGGATCGCGTCCAGCCCGAAGGCCCGTCAGGCCAAATCCAAGGCGCGTATCAAGTCCTACGAGCAGTTGGTGGATGCCGCCGAGAAGCAGCGTCCCGGCGACGCGCAGATCATCATCCCGGTCAGCGAGCGCCTCGGCCAGGTGGTCATCGAGATGGACGGCATCACCAAGGGCTTCGAGGGCCGCACGCTGATCAACGATCTGTCGATCAAGCTGCCGCCAGGCGGCATCGTCGGCATCATCGGCCCGAACGGCGCCGGTAAGACGACGCTATTCAGGATGATCACCGGCCAGGAAACGCCGGATGGCGGTTCGATCCGCATCGGCGAGACCGTGCATCTCGGTTATGTCGACCAGAGCCGTGACACCCTTGCGGCCGACAAGACGGTCTGGGAGGAAATCTCCGGCGGCGCCGAAATCATCAAGCTCGGCAAGTTCGACATGAACTCCCGTGCCTATTGCGGCGCCTTCAACTTCAAGGGCGGCGATCAGCAGCAGAAGGTCGGCAATCTCTCGGGTGGTCAGCGCAACCGTGTTCACCTTGCCAAGATGCTGAAGGCCGGCGGCAACGTTCTGCTGCTCGACGAACCGACCAACGACCTCGATACGGAAACGCTGGGTGCCTTGGAAAATGCGCTGGAGAACTTTGCTGGCTGCGCCATCATCATCAGCCACGATCGCATGTTCCTCGACCGTCTGGCGACGCATATCCTCGCTTTCGAAGGCGACGGCCATGTCGAATGGTTCGAAGGCAACTTCGAGGATTATGAACAGGACAAGGTGCGCCGCCTCGGCCCCGATGCCCTTAACCCGGGCAGCCAGGCCCACAAGCGCCTGACGCGCTGATTTATTCCACCTGTTTTCGCTTGCGTGAGCCCCGGTTTGACCGGGGCTTTTTCATGTCTGCCTCTGTCGCAATCTGAGCAGCCAATTTCGCGGAGAGTGCGAATTGTCGCTTGCCACCGCTTTTCAAATCACATAAAGATATCTTTATATCTTGATTGGATCGAAGATGAGCGAACCCTTGAAGCTTGGACTGGATGCGCTGGTGGACGTCTTGAAGGCGGCCGGCGAGCCCACGCGCCTGCGTCTTCTGGCGCTTCTGGACGGCGGCGATCTGACGGTGACCGATCTTACCGAAATTCTCGGCCAATCCCAGCCCCGCATCTCCCGCCACCTGAAGCTGCTCGGCGAGGCCGAACTGATTGAACGCTACCAGGAGGGCGCCTGGGCCTATTTCCGCCTCAAGCAGGACGGTAAGGCCGCCATGCTGGTGCGGGCGTTGCTGAAGCATGTTTCCGAGAACGATCCGACCATCCTTCGCGACGGCGAGCGGCTTTCGCAGGTCAAGCGCCAGCGCGCAGAGCGGGCACAGGCCTATTTCAGCCGCAACGCGGCCGAATGGGACGAGCTTCGCCGCCTGCATGCCGCCGATGAGGAGGTCGACGCTGCCGTCATCCGGCTGCTCGGCAGCCAGCCGATCGATTCGCTGCTCGATCTCGGCACCGGCACCGGCCGCATCCTCGAACTCCTGTCCGGGCTCTACCGCCGGGCGACCGGCGTCGATGCCAGCCGCGACATGCTGAGTGTGGCGCGCGCCAATCTCGACAAGTCACGCATCACCAAGGCCACCGTGCGCCACGCCGATATCCTGAACCTGCCTTTCGAGGGACAGGATTTCGATCTGGTGACGATCCATCAGGTGCTGCATTTCTTCGATCAGCCGGAGATTGCGATCGCTGAAGCGGCGCGCATGCTCCGGCCGGGCGGCCGGCTCGTGGTCATCGACCTTGCGCCGCACACGCTCGAATATCTCCGCGACGAGCATGCGCATGTCCGTCTCGGCTTTTCGCACCAGGCGATGTCCGACTGGTTGCGCAAGACCGGGCTCGACGTCGAACAGGTCGTCGATCTTCATCCGGGTCAGCAAGGCGGGCAGGGGTTGACGGTCACCGTCTGGCTCGCGCGCGATCCGAGGCGCCTCATGGCTTCGCAGACGAGCGAAGGCGCCGAACCTACATTTGCCGGGAGGGTATGACATGGTTTTGAAAAACGAAGCGCGCGGCCGCAGCATCAGGGTCTCCTTCGAATTCTTCCCGCCGAAATCGGAGGAGATGGAAGGGCAGCTCTGGCATACCGTCAGCGAACTGCAGGATTGGGACCCGGATTTCGTGTCGGTAACCTATGGCGCCGGCGGCACCACCAGAGCGCCGACGCTGACCACGGTCACGCGGTTCCTGTCGCAGACGCCGCTTGCCACCGCCTCGCATCTCACCTGCGTCGGCGCGACGAAGGAAGAGACGCATCAGGTGGTCGACACGTTCCGCAAAGCCGGCGTGACGCATTTTGTGGCGCTGCGCGGCGATGCGCCCGGCGGTGCCGGCGCGCCCTACCAGCCGCATCCCGGCGGTTATGCCAATGCGGCGGAGCTGGTGGCCGGCCTGAAGGAAATCGGCGATTTCGAGATTTCGGTTTCCGCCTATCCGGAAAAACACCCGGAAAGCCGCGACACGGCGGCCGATATCGACATGCTGAAGCGCAAGGCCGACAATGGCGCCGACCGGGCATTGACGCAGTTCTTCTTCGACAACGACAATTTCGAGCGTTACCTGGAGCGAGTGCGCGGCGCCGGCATCTCGATCCCTGTCGTGCCCGGCATCATGCCGATCCAGAACCTGACGCAGCTGAAGCGTTTCGCCGGGGCCTGCGGCACTATCATCCCCGCCTTTCTCGACGAGCGCTTTGCAGGCTTCGACGACAAGCCCGAGGAGCGGGCGAAGGTCGCCGCCGAAGTCGCTGCCGAACAGATCGAAGATCTCGTCCGGCGCGGCATCCACGACTTCCATCTCTATACGATGAACCGTGCGCCGCTGGTTTCCGCCGTGCTCGACAATCTCGGCCTCTCACGCCGGCAAACAAAAAGTGCTGGCGCAGCCGCCTGATCCTTTCGGGACGTCCAAAAATGAAAAGCGCATGTCGGGCGGGACATGCGCTTTTTCGTTGGCGGATTGATCAGCTATTCAGGAGTTTAGGCACTATCAGTCATTACACTTTCGTCGGCCAGCTCAGATGAAGAGCATGGACAAGACGAAAGCAAACGCTGCACTGACCAACAGAACATTCAAGGATTGCGTGAGTCCCATGTCTGTCTCCTCGCGTTAACCGGCCGATAATATGTCTGAAATATGTCGGTTGGAAAGCGGATCTTATGCTGCGCTGCAGAAGGGTTCGGTGGATAAGTCGAATAGTGTTTCGGCAAGCGTTTGAAATTATTTGTTAATTTCCAACAAATTTTTGTTCACAGATTTTAACATGCCGTTAAATCGGGCGATTGCGCATTTACCTATGCGCCCAAAACATGGCGGGATCGCAACCGGTTGAAAACATGCGGAATTCGCAACCGGTTTCAGGCGGCCTTGGCCAGCAGGCGATAGGCGCGGCCGTCGAGTATGACGAGGCCGAAACCGATCAGCGCCATGCCGGCAAACTCGCTCAGTGCGAGCCTTTCGCCGAGGAAGAGCACGCCGAGAAGGATGGCGCTCGGCGGCACCAGCAGGGTGACGAGCGAGGCATTGGTGGCGCCGGCCGCCGCCATGATCCGGAAATAGAGGATGTAGCCGAAGGCAGTCGACAGCAGCGCCAATGCCAGGACTGCGAGGAGGGCATCGAGCGGCGGTGCGGCAAGCGCCCATGGGCGATCGGCCAGCAGCGACAGCGGCAGCGCAATCAGCGAAGAGGCGGTCAACTGGCCGGCTGCGGTGACAGGGGCGGGAACATTCTTGAAGCGTTTTCCGTAAGTGGCGGCGAAACCATAGGAGATCGCGGCAAGCACGGGAAGAAGCAGCGCCCAGAGCGGGGCTTCGCCACCAGCCGACATGCCGGGGCCGATCAGCACGATCGTTCCGGCCAGCCCGACCAGGCAGCCGGCGATCTTTGCCGGCGACAGCTTCTCGTCTGAGGTGAAGTAGTTGGCGATCAGCACGGTCCAGATTGGCGTCGTCGCATTCAGGATCGCTGCAAGACCGGCCCCGATCCGGGTCTGGCCGAAGAAGATCAGCGCATGCGGCAGGGCATTGTTGATGAGCCCGAGGATCAGGAATTCACGCCAGCGGGCCTTGAGGATCGCATAGAATTCAAAACGGCCGGCGATATAGATATGCAGCGCCAGCGCCGCGAGCAGCAGCCTGAAGAAGACGAGAGTCAGCGGCGGCACGTGCTGGACAGCGATGCGAGCAAAGAAGAACGAACCGCCCCAGATCAGGCCGAGCAGAACCAGCAGACCCCAGGTCCAGGCATTCATTCTGCTGTCCATGCCGATTCCTCCATCGCAAGCCGCTCGCTTGATGCTTTAGCGCAGGCGGCGAACGGCGCCACCCGTTTCTTGCGAAGCGGGCGGCGGCAGGGCGTCAGCTGAGATCAGAGGGCGTTGAGAAGGGCAGGCGTCGCCCAGCCGTCGGCCGGCATGCCGAGGCGCTGCTGTTCCTTCTGGATCGCGACACGCGTGCCGGAGCCGAGGATGCCATCAATCTCACCGACATCATGGCCGAGCGACTGCAGCTTGGTCTGCAGCGCCTTCATCTGGTCGCTGGCAAGCCCCTGTTCCGGCACGCCCTTGAGATAGGGTTCGGCGCCCGAAAGGCGTGTCCCGAAATAGGCGGCCGAGGTCGTGTAGATGAACGACTTGTTCCATTCGAGATAGATCTTGAAATTGGGATAGGCGATGAAAGCCGGTCCCATGCGGCCCTGCGGCAGCACGAGGTCGCCTTCGAGATCGCCGAAAGCTGTATTGCCGTCGCGCGGCTTGACGCCGAGTGCGAACCATTCGGCGGCCTTCATCGTGCCGCCAAGACCGGATTTCTCGAAGGGCAAGTTATCGGGCACGGTCACTTCCTGCAGCCAGGGCTGGCCGCGCTCGAAGCCGAGGTGCTGGATGAATTTCGCCGCCGTCAGGATGGCGTCCGGGCTGCTCTGTTTCAGGCGGACATGGCCGTCACCGTCGCCGTCCATGCCATAGGCAATGATGTCGCGCGGCAGCATCTGCACCTGGCCGATCTCGCCGGCCCAGGCGCCGGTATTGGTGGCGGGGTCGAGGTCGCCATGCTGGACCATCTCGATAAGGGCGATCAGCTGCGGACGGAAAAGTTCCGGGCGGCGGCAATCATGCGACAGCGTTACCAGGGCGTTGCGGGTGTTGAAATCGCCTTGGACGGCGCCGAAATCGGTTTCCATCGCCCAGAAGGCGGTGATGACGCCGGGGGGGACACCAAATTCCTGCTCAGCGCGGGCAAAGACGTCGGCATATTGCTTCATCTTCTGGCGGCCAATGTCGAGGCGGGCCTGGCTGACGGTGCGCTGGGAGAATTCCAGGAAGGTCTGCTTGAAGACGCCTTGGGCGCGATCCCGGCTCAGGACCTTGGGATCGATATCGGCGCCGGCGAAGGCCTCGTCGGCGGCTGCGGCACTGGCGCCGGCTGCGACGGCATCTTTCTTCAGGCCTTCGAGGAAGGCGGACAGATCGCCGCCGCAGGGTGCTGCCGGGGCTGCGTCCGGCGCCTGCTGGGCGGCCGCGCCGCCTACGAGGGCGAGGGCAAACAGAAGGGCGAGTGCAGAGCGGCTTGCGAGCGAGCGGTGCATGGATGCGGTCCTTATATCAAACAGATTGCCGTCGCTTTCACAGACGAATGTGACGGAAGCAAGAAACATCGCAAGACGTTACTAAGAATTTCTATCCTTGGAAACGGTGGCGACCCAATTGTTCCAGTTCTTTGCGCTGCCGGCAAAAACATTGATATCGGTCGCCCCACTGATGCCGGGAATAACCCCGGTCGAGGTGTATTGCCAGAAGGCCCAGCGGCGGTCGGAATAGGTCACCTCGGGGTGTTTTGCCACCGAACGGACCCAGAAATGATAATCCTGGAAGTAGCCGGCGAGATTTTCGCGGTGGAAATCGACCGAGGTATAGATGATCGGGCGCTTGCCGTAATAGGCTTCCAGCCGGTCCATGAAACGCTGCATTTCGGCGCGCACCGTTTCAGCGTCGGGACGGTAGCGGCAGGTCTTCGATTCGGCGTTCCATTCGACGTCGAGCACCGGTGGCAGGCGCATGGCCTCCTTCGGCACGTTGCGGATGAACCAGTCGGCTTGCTGATCGGCGGAGGAGCAGAAATAGTAGAAATGATAGGGAGCGTGCGGGATGCCGGCGGCGCGGGCCTCTCGCCAGTATTCGTCGAAGCGCGGGTCGACCCTGTCCTTGCCTTCGGTGGCCTTGATGAAGGCGAAGGCGACGCCGGAATTCTTCACCGAGCCCCAGTCGATATCGCCCTGCCATTTGGAAATATCGATACCGTGCACCTGGTTCTGCTGCGGATGCTTTGCTCCGAAATCCTGGGGATCGGTGTCCTTGAAGCGCGTCTTCGGCTTGATCGAGGCCGTTTCGAGGTAGTCATAACCGGAGGAACTGCAGCCGGCCAAAAGGACGGCCAAGGGCAAAACGCAAAACAAAAGCCGGCGCATGGGCGTCCCGTCGTAGCTCGAATGATCTCTTTGCCCCACAACCTGACCTTCGAAAAAGACGAGTCAGCAGAGGATAACCCTCTTTTCACCATATCAACGTAAAAAATCGGTTAGTTTCAAGCGAATTATGAGCGCTTGCTGATAATAGCTGCCCGCCAGGCATAACCGCCGCCGACGGTATCGAACAACAATGTCGCGTTGTTTTCATGGGCTTGCGCTTCCAGGACCTCGCGCAGATCGGGGCGCGGGGTGACGTGGAATTTCGCAAGCCAGGACTGCAGCATGCGCCGGAACCAGCCCGGCAAGCCTTCCTGCTGGCCGAAATCGACGATGTGTAGCTGGCCGCCGGGATTGAGGGCGGCGATCGATGCATCGACGGCGCGCTCCCAGTCCGGGATCATCGACAGGGCATAGGAAATCAGGATGCGGTCGAAGCCGCTGACGCCGAATTCGCGTGGTGTGAACGCCGTGGCGTCGGCGACGCGGAAATCCGGGATCGTCGCCTTGGTGGCGAAGGTCTTGCGCGCCGAAATCAGCATTTCCTGGGAAATGTCGAGGCCGAACAGCTTGGCGGTCGGGAAATGCCGATGGGCGAAAGCCATGTTGCGCCCCGTGCCGCAGCCGACTTCAAGCAGCGTGCCGCCTTCGGGCACGTCGAGATTGCGGATCGTGCTGTCGCGGCCGAGAAGATAATATTTACGGGTCAGGTCGTAGATATGGCGCTGGTAGCGGTACATGCCATCCATGAGGCTGGCATGTTCATCGCTCTGTCCTGCCGTCTCGGTGCCGACCTTGCTCACGCTTTCTTCCCGTAAATGTGGAAGCCGCCGTAGATTGCCGAGCGATCGAGCGCAGTCAGTTCACGCGACTTCTCTTCGAAGTAATTCCATTGGTCGCGGATCGCCGGAGCCAGGCGGCCTTCGATGATGCTTTTTTCGGCGGCGGTGCGGAAGATCACGCGGGCGCCTTCGCGCGCCGTGCGGGTGATTTCCGTCCAGACGTCGTTCAACTGCTCGTCCGTCATCCAGTCCTGTGCGTCGAGCAGGATGTAGCGGTCGCGTGAGGCGGCCGGCTCGCGGGCCAGAAGCTCGGTGAAGCTTGCGTGGTGAACGTTGACGCGGTCGACATTGGCGCGGATCACCTGATAGTGCTCCGACTTCAGATAGGTCGGCAGCGGGCCTTCCGCTTCGGTGCCGTAGCGGCGGCCGAAGGCCTGCCAGGCGAAATAGTTGTCGCTCATCGGGAAATGACAGGCGAGCTTTTCCAGGCGGTGCTTCAGCACCGGCGCGATCGAATGATCGGCGGCAAGGCTTGCGAGTTCATCATATTGCTGCGGCGGAATGCCGAGGCCGAAGAGCGAGCTCTTCCGACCGGTGATCCAGCGCACGACCGGCTTTTCGAAGAGCGGCGCGATCTGTTCGTCGAAGAACTGGCGCTGCTCGCGGATCGAGCGGGTCTTGGTCATCTCGCGCAGCTTGACGCCATGCAGGCGGGCAAGAAGGTGAGCGGCGCCGATGAAGCGGCCGAGCAGGCCCGTTTCGTAAATGTTGCGGTCGAAGACTGTGACGCGGCGACGGCCGAACTTACGGCCGTTCCAGTAGCTGCGGGTCGCCTCGTCGAGACGGGCGGCGAGATGCTGGTCGTAGGCGCGGCTGTTCGACTTCTCGTTCGGCATTGCCAGGAAGCGGACGAGATCGGCATGGCCGGGAAGGTGCTTGAAGGCGGCAAGCTTCAGGCGGTTCAGCGCGATGTGGTGCGGGTTGAGATCGACGACGTCGATCGAGGCCGGCGCTTTGGAGAGATAGGCGAGCATGTTGCAGCCGCCGGAGCCGATGGTGACGATGCGATGGTTTGGCTTCAGCTCCATCGCCTGCATGTCGAGATCCGGATCCTCCCAGATCTGCGGATAGACGAGGCCGGAGAAGAGAAGGCCGAAGAGACGCTCGGAAAAGCCATCCTTCGAAAAAGCCTTATGGCGAAGAAGGGCGTCCTTGAGTTTCCGGTTCTTGCGGAAGCCGGCATCCGGTGCAAATTCTGACATGAGTCTGTCACCTTTTTAGCGTTCAGGGCGTGTAGCGCGCCTCTGCTACAGTTTGATGACGCGGGCTGTGGGCGCGCCGTTCCTGGGGCTTCGACCTTCTCGGGAAAACGACCGGGATGGCTCTCCTGGGAAAGTGATCGGCAGGATCGCTCTTCTTCGCTTCGACCCCTTTCCGGCGCGTGCGATTCCTGCTTCTCTCCCGGCATGGAGGAATTTCATGCGATTTGTCCTGCGTATCATGAAGGCGCTTGCTCTCCTTCTCGTTCTCCTCGTCATCACTGCCGCCGGCTGGCTGTTCATCCGGCCGCCGGAGCTGCTGCGCGTCGGCGACGGCTATGCCGCCAAGATCGTCTGCTCCAATGTCTTCATCGCTGGTCGGGAGGCGGAGGATGTGCTCCATGACGATGTCCAGGCGCCTGGACATCCGCTGCTGCGGCTGTTGCGCGTCAGCGTCGACCGCGACAACGACCGTGTGACGGCGCGCTTCATGGGGCTGTTTGCGCCGAGTTATGCGCTCTATCGCGGTGCTTTCGGCTGTACGAGCGTGCCGGACGGCAATTTCGAGGCGGCCGCGAAGGCTGCGCCCTTCGATCCGCCGGCCAAGATGCAGGCGAACGACGCCTTGTGGCCGGAGGGCGAGGGGACCGGCAATCCGGCGGACGGGAAGATCGCCGCGCTGCTTTCCGATGCCGGAGTTGTCGGCCCGGCAATGCGGGCGATCGTGGTGGTGCGCAATGGCCGCATCGTCACTGAGGCCTATGGCCCCGGCTTCTCGGCGAAGACGCCGCTGATCGGCTGGTCGATGACGAAGACAGTGAATGCGGCGATCCTCGGCCGGCTGATGCTCGGCGGCAAGATCTCTTTCGACGACGATAACCTGCTGGCGCAGTGGAAGAACGATGCGCGTGCCAAGATCAAGGTTTCCGATCTGCTCGGCATGGAGAGCGGCCTTGCCTTCAACGAGAACTATGGCGACGTCGCCGATGTGGCGCGCATGCTCTATCTCGATCCCGACATGGTATCGCTGCCGGCCAATGCGCCGATGGAGGCAGCACCCGGCCAACGCTTCCGCTATTCGAGCGGCACGGCCGTGCTGCTCTCGCGCATCTGGATGGACAGGGTCGGCAATGCTCAGGCGGCTTTTTCCTATCCGCACGACGCGTTGTTTTCGCCGCTCGGCATGACGAGCGCCGTGTTCGAACTCGATGCCCGCGGCACGTTCGCCGGAAGCTCCTATCTTTATGCGACGGCTCATGACTGGGCCCGCTTCGGGCAGTTCCTGCTGCAGGATGGCGTGTGGAACGGCCAGCGACTGTTGCCGGAGGGTTTCGTCGGCGCCATGCGTACCCCGACGGCGGCTTCGAACGGGCGGTATTCGCAGGGCCAGGCCTGGCTGGCGCCCGGCCGCGGCTCGAGTGCTGGGGCCGGGTTGCCTGAGGATACATTCTGGCTGACGGGGCACGACGGGCAGAGCGTAGCGATCGTGCCTTCCGCCAATCTGGTGGTCGTCAGGCTTGGCCTGACACCGAGCCGGCTCGGCTACCAGCCGCAGACGCTGCTGAAGGCGATCCTGGCGGCCCTGCCGCAATCGGGGGCGCAGCAGCAGGCCGGATCGCAACGACAAGCCCAGCCGCAGCCATAGGCCGCCGTTTCAGCCGTCATCCCTGTTTCAGAAATTAACCGGTTTCAGTAGTTGCCTTGGGCGATGTCGGTCATGCCCTTGCGCTTGGCGTCGTAATAATAACCGCGCGCGTAGAGGCGAACGGCGTCGTCTTCCTTACTGTCGGAGACGAGCCAGGCGCCGCGCAGATATTTCGCGGCATATTTGATGTTGGTCTCGGCATCGAAGAGGCCGCCCGGGGCACCGCCGTAGCCCATGGACTTGGCGGTGTTGTACTTGATCTGCATGAGGCCGAAATAGCCGCGCTTGTTGTAGGCCTTGGCATTATAGCGGCTCTCGCGATGGACGACGCGATGGAGCAGGGTCTCGGGAATTTCGTAGATTTTCGAATATTTCTGGATGAGCTTGGTGACAAAGCTCTTCTCGACGGTCGGCGCATCGTCTTTGTCGTCGTCGCTGAACATCGGGGGTGCGGTCGGCGGATCGATCGGCCCGGATTCGTCGAAACCGTAATCCATGCTGGCGCGCGGCGTGGTGTCGACTGCGGCAAGTGCTGCAAGCGCGCTGTTTTGCGGTGTCGCGGCAAAGGCAAGCTGCGTCGTCGGCTGTGCCGGCGTTCCCGGACGCGGCGTCGGCACGACGGACTGGATCGCCGTCATCTCGGGCGTCAGCGGGATCTGAGCATAGGCTGCCGGCTGCATACCTGCCTGCATGGTAAGATCGCCAGGCTGGGAGGCTGTCACGGCCGGCATCGCCGTTGCTGTCAGGGAGGGGGATGATGCCTGGGGAATGGTGGCGCCTGCAACAGCCTGACCGGCCGCGCCTTCGGCTGTTGGGATCGCGGCGAGTGTTGCATCTTCGCCGGGTTTCGGCATGGGCACGACGGTCTGGGCGGCCGTCAGTTCGGCCTGGGACGTGTATTCGACGCTCGTACATCCCGTCATCACGCCGCAGAGTATCGTCGAGACGACAAGACTGCGTTTCAGGCCGGATAATCCGATCGCTACCATTCCGCCACTTTCGTGAAATCGCGCCGCCCCGGCAGCGTATAAAAGTTACCAAAAGCCTTAAGCCCTGGTGACCCCATTAACCTATTCGTGGCATTCCGGCAACCACGGAATATTTCGGAATATTTCTAAGCTGCAATACGGCGATACCCCGCCGTTACGGCCCCTGCAGCGATCAGCAGAGTGCCTCCGGTTCGGTTTACGGTGCGCTGGATGCTCGCCTTGCGAATCAGTCCGCGCGCGCTATGGGCGAGAAAGGCGTAAGTGGAAGCGTTGAGGATCGCCAGCACGAGGAAGGTCGCTTCCATGATCGCCATCTGCCCGACGAAGGGCAGGGCCGGATTGAGGAACTGCGGCACGAAGGCGACGAAGAAGATGATGCTCTTCGGATTGAGGGCGGTGACGACATAGGCGTGGAGGAAGATCTTGAGCGACTTCTCCTCCGGAAGGTTGTCGTTGTCGGCAACCGGTTCGCCGATGATGGGAGCCCGCCAGAGCTTGATTCCCAGCCAGATCAGATAGGCGCCGCCGATCCACTTCAAGACGGTGAAGAAGGTCGCGGAGGCGGCCAGGACGGCGCCGAGACCGAAGAGAGAAGCCGTCATCGCCGTGAAGTCACCAAGCGCCACGCCGCCCACCGTCGCGAACGCCGTCCGGCGCCCATGACCGAGCGCATAGGAAACGACGAGCAGTATCGTCGGCCCCGGTATGGCCAGCATGATGGCGGATGCGGCCGCAAAAGCGAGCCAAGCTTCAAGTGACATGGTGTCTCCTCCTATTCCTCAGGAACAAGCAAAGACATCATATTAACCATCCGTCAATCACGCTTCTTTGTATTTCTGGCCTATATTGTCCATGACTTCGGCAAACCATGCCGTCGAAAGGTCAAAAGCCTTGCCGCCCTTGATGCGCGGGAATTCTATAGTGCGCAATTTACCGTTCTGGCCTTCATCATGGCCGGTGACGCCGGAGACTTTATTGAGCGCGCTTTCGACGGCGAGATCGACCATGCTCTGGATCAGCCTGAGGTCATCGCCGTTGGCGGGTGCCGAGCGGGCGAAATAACCTGATTTCTGCACCAGGGAACGCTCGGCGTCGAGCAGATTGGCGAACTGTTTCTGGAACCAGGCGCCGACATTGATCGTGTCGATTTTCACATGGCCGAAGGCATCGCGCTTGACGGTTTCGCCGGCGGCTTCGCGCTCGGCGACGATGGCATCGAGGCAGGCGCCTTCCGAGACGAAGACCGTGGCGTGGCCGTTGCGGTCCATGCTTTCCTTCAGCCGGGCGGCCTCGGCGTCGAGGTCGAAGGCCATCTCAGGCAGGTAGACGGCGTCGATACTCTTCAGGTGCGCGTCCATCATCAGGCCGTCGACATACTGGTTGCGGCTGGTGCGCTGCAGATAGGCGCGGGCGGTGGCGGCCGTCAGCCAGCCGCAATGGCGGCCCATGACTTCATGGATGACGAGGGTGCGGGGGGCGGCCGTCTGCTCGTTGCCGACATTGTCGAAGAAATGCGCGCCGACTTCGGCGGCCGTCCAGGCGCCAAGCGACTGGCGGATCGGCACGACGTCATTGTCGACAGTCTTCGGCAGGCCGACGACGGTGAGATCGTAGCCGTTGGCGGCGAGGTAGGCGGCAAGGTCGGCGGCTGTGGTGTTGGTGTCGTCGCCGCCGATCGTGTGGAGAATGGTGATGCCGTCATTGGCGAGGCGTTCGGCGGCGACCCGCAGCGGATTCTCGCCTTCCTTGACCAGGCCGCGCTTGACGCAGTCGGCGGCATTGGTGAGCTTGACGCGGCTGTTGCCGATCGGCGAGCCGCCGTAGCGGTGCAGCAGCGGCGCCTTTTCGCGCATCGCGCGGGTGATCTCGATGCTGTCGCCGAGGAGCACACCCTGGTAGCCCGACTTGTAGGCGACGATTTCGAGCTCGGGCGCGACGTCGCTATAGCGTTCGATAAGGCCGCCGACGGCGGACGAAAGACAGGGCGCCAGGCCTCCGGCGGTCAGCATTGCGACTTTCTGTTTGGCCATGATCCCTCCTACGGTGTTTCGGTGCGGCAGCGTTAGCTAGCGCATGGATGCGGCAGGGAAAGGGCCCTGTAAAGTAAAGAATTTACGAAAAATGCGCGTTTCTGCCGTGTTGGACCGCAAAGGCGACGCGAAGTGCTGATATAATCGTTTCAACCCGGTCTGCTTGTCGGGAAATGTCCGTAGAAATTTCCGCCGCGCGTTCCGGAATCCACGTGCCCGGGCAATGCCGGCGAGCGCCGTCCATGCCCTCACGCGAGATGAAAGCGAGCGTGATGAATCGTTTGCTGCGGTGCGACAATTACCAAATCGTGAAAACTGTGTTCGGCCCTACGACGAATAGTCGCCTTGCAAAGGCTACGATTCTTTGGTCAAGCTGTTTCTCTATAAGTTGACAAGTGTGTGAGATTTTCGATGTCCTTCTGGGAAAAACTGTTGAATGCCATTGGCAATACCGCAGGCAATGCGCTGTCTGCGGTGGTCGAGGCTATCCGCACGGTTTTTGAAGGCGATCCCGAGACCCGGCGTAAGGTAGCTTTCTCGGTGGCGATCATCGCGCTGTCGGCCAAGATGGCCAAGGCCGACGGCATCGTCAGCGAGAAGGAGGTCGAAGCCTTTCGCGAAATCTTCGAGTTTCCGCAGGATCAGGCGAAGAATGTCGCCAGGCTTTACAACCTCGCGCGGCAGGACGTCGCCGGCTACGAAGCCTATGCCGAACGGCTCTCGACGCTCTGCGTTACGTGTGCGGCCAATTGCCCGGTGCTGGAAGACGTGCTCGACGGCCTCTTCCACATCGCCAAGGCCGACGGGCTGATCCACGAGAAGGAACTGAATTTCCTGGGCCATATCGGCGAGATCTTCCAGATGAGCGAGACCCGCTTCGAGCAGATCGCGGCCCGCCACGTCTCGTCCGGCGGCGATCCCTACAAGGTGCTCGGCGTCTCGCCTTCGGATGATTTCCCGACTATCCGCCGCCGCTACCACGGCCTTGTCAGCGAACATCATCCCGACCGGCTGATCTCGCGCGGAGTGCCGAAGGAATTCCATGTGATCGCCAATGAGCGCATGGCGGCGCTGAACGCGGCCTATGAGGCGATCGAGAAGGAACGCCGCGCCGCATGACCTCTTTCGAGGCCGATTGCAGAAGCGCCCGCGTACAGCCTTCGCCGAACCATGGCGAACGGGCGGACGGGCGCCGTCCGGATATGATCCTGCTGCACTATACCGGCATGCCGACAGCAGATGGTGCGCTCGACTGGCTCTGTCGCGTTGAAAGCCAGGTTTCCAGCCATTATTTCGTGCATGAGAATGGCGAGGTCGTGCAACTCGTGCCGGAAATGCGGCGTGCCTGGCATGCGGGGAAAAGCAGCTGGCACGGCGAGACCGATATCAATTCGCTGTCGATCGGCATCGAGATCGCCAATGCCGGCCATCCCGGCGGGCTTCCTGATTATCCGAAAGAGCAGATCGCCGCGGTGATCGAATTGTGTCGCGACTGTGTCAAACGTTGGTCGATCACGCCGGAGCGGGTCCTCGGTCATTCCGATGTTGCCCCGATCCGCAAGGTCGATCCGGGCGAAAAATTCCCCTGGGCCGCGCTCCACCAGGCGGGCATCGGGCACTGGGTCGAGCCGGCAACGATCACCGGCGGGCGCTTCTTCCAGCGCGGCGATACCGGCCAACCTGTGGAAGCGCTGCAGTCCATGCTGTCGCTCTATGGTTACAGCACTGAAATCACAGGTGAATTCTCCGAAAAAACGGCGGGCGACGTCGAAGCTTTCCAGCGGCATTTTCGGCCCGAACGGATAGATGGCATCGCCGATTTCTCGACGATCGACACGTTGCACCGGCTGCTGTCGGCTTTGCCGCGTTATTCCTGATTCCTCGACAATTACTGAAACGCCGAATTTCGCACTGCAGCGCGAAATTCGGCCTGCCACATCATTTCCCTATTATCTCCTCATTGCGATGGTCTAAGAACGTCCGCCAAGCGGTACTCGGAGTTGTTTTCGAGTTAAACCACGGGCGCTATGTGAAATGATAAGAATTACCGTGAATCCCGATCGGTTCTCGATCTGGTATTCATTATGACAGCGAGGCGCGCCGTCCGGAAATTCTTTGGGTCGGAGTGTTCAAGACTACATGAGAAAACTGATTGTTGTTGCTGCAACGTGCGTTGGCATGGTGCTGGCGGGAAATAGCTTTGCCTTTGCGAATGATTGGGGCGTGCGAGCCGATGCGCCGGTGAAGAAAGTCGAGCGTCCTTCGAAGAAGACGGAGCGTCCGTTGAAGAAAGCGGAGCGTTCGGTCAAGCCGGTGAAGCGTCCGCTCAAGACGGCGGAACGCCCGCTGAAGACGGTCGAGCGCCAGAGCGGTTATCCCGTCGCCGATGTTTCCGGTAATTCCTATTCCGCACTGATCAGCAAATATGCGAACCAATATGATGTACCGGTTGCGCTTGCGACCGCGGTCATCCGCATCGAAAGCAATTTCAATCCGAATGCGCGCGGCAGCCACGGTGAAATCGGCCTGATGCAGATAAAGCCTGCAACTGCCCGCATGATGGGCTATTCCGGCAGCGCCAAGGGCCTGTTCGATCCGGAAACCAACATCAAGTACGGCATGAAATATCTGGCTGCCGCCCATGATCTCGGTGGTGGCCAGACCTGCAACACCATCCTTAAATACAATGCCGGCCATGGCGCCACGCGCATGAACCCGGTGTCCAAGTCCTATTGCGGCAAGGTTCTGGCAATGCTCTGAGCCTGAAGCGCTTATCCCTGACAAGAGCTGGATGATTCAAGACGATTGCCATGGTATCGCTGGAATTTAGCGAGGTGGGATATGGCAGTCGATTTCAGGTTCATCATCATCGGACGCGGCATGATGGGTGCCGCTGCCGCACGGCATCTCTCCTCGATGGCCGACGGCATCGCACTGATCGGCTCGCGTGAGCCGGAGGAGCGCAAGGCCCATCACGGCGTCTTCGCCAGCCATTACGACGAAGCGCGCATCACCCGCACCTTCGACGGCAATCTTGCCTGGGGAACCTTCGCCGCCCGCGCGCTCGACCGCTACCGTGAGATCGAGGCAAAGAGCGGCATCTCCTTCTATTCGGAGGTCGGCTGCCTCTTTGCCGGCCCAACGCCGAAGAGCGAGCAGGATTATATCGAAAGGGCGCTGACCGTCAGCCGGAGGCTCGGCGGCGATATCGAGACCATCGCACCGTCGGAACTCGGCGGACGCTTTCCCTATCTTGCCGTTGCCGCCGATTTTACAGGATATTTCGAGCGCAAGCGCGCCGGCCACATCAACCCACGGGCGCTGGTGCGCGCGCAGGCCAAGCTTGCCGAACAGGGCGGCGTCTCGCTGGTCGAGGCGACCGCAACATCGGTGCGCGATGCGGGCTCCCATGTCGAGGTGACGGCTGGCGACAAAATCTATAGTGCCGAGCGCGTGCTGGTCGCCGCTGGCGGTTTCGGTAATTTCCATGCCCTGCTGCCGTGTCCCGTCGATATCAGGGTCATGGCGCGAACGGTCGCCTTCTATGAGATCGGCGAACGCGAGATGGCGATCTTCGGCGATATGCCGTCGACGATCGTGCTCGGTGACCGAGAGGAGGATCATATCTATATCCTGCCGCCGGTGCGTTATCCCGACGGCAAGACCTATCTGAAACTCGGTGGCGACACCGAGGCGCTGTCCTTCGACAGGCTGGAGGATGCCGGGGCGTGGTTCCGTTCCGACGGCAGTGCCGCCGAGCGCGATCATCTCTCGAGTGTCGCCCTGCAGCTGATGCCGGGGCTTGCCGGCTGCCCGGTGACCTCGGCGCCCTGCATGGCGAATTTCACGCCGACCGGTTATCCCTATGCCGGATTTACGCAGTCGCCGCGCATCGCGGTGCTGACCGGCGGCAATTTCGTTGCGGCCAAATCTTCCGACGAACTCGGCCGCTTAGGGGCGGTGCTTCTGGCGGAAGGGCAGCTTGGCGAAGCGGATTTCGGCGGTGTACTGACGCCGGTTTTCGCTGCTGCATGATTCCCTAAGTCGAATGCAGCAATTCAAAGTGTTACTGCGTCCTTTGCGCGTCTGAAAAGACGCGTGGCGCTGTTGAGAGGAG
Organism: Rhizobium acaciae; assembly: GCF_025941625.1. Lineage (NCBI taxonomy): Bacteria > Pseudomonadati > Pseudomonadota > Alphaproteobacteria > Hyphomicrobiales > Rhizobiaceae > Rhizobium > Rhizobium acaciae. The sequence goes on along the minus strand of NZ_JAPCZO010000010.1, from coordinate 61,506 downwards.
ACAGCATGGCAGTCGATTTCAAATATATCGTCGTCGGCCGCGGGCTGATGGGGGCAGCGGCGGCGCGGCATCTGGCGCGCCAAGCGGACGATGTCGCGGTGATTGGCCCCGACGAGCCTGATGACCGCAAGACGCATCAGGGCGTCTTCGCCAGCCATTATGACGAGGGGCGCATCACTCGCACCATCGATCCCGACCGCAATTGGGCGCTGCTCGCCAACCGCTCGATCGACCGCTATGGCGAGATCGCTCGCGACAGCGGCGTCGATTTCTATCGCGAGGTCGGCTGCGTTGTCGTCGCGCCGACCGGGGGCGATTATCTCGAGAAAACCCGACAGGCCGCCGTTTCGCTCGCCGTCGAGACCAGCCTGCTCGACGAGCAGGGGCTGAAGGCTGCCTTTCCCTTCTTCGCCTTTCCCGATGGGGGCATGGGCGTCTTCGAGGCGAGGGGCGCCGGCCACATCAGCCCGCGCAAGCTTGTGAAAGCCCAATCGCTGCTGGCGGAAAAGGCAGGCGCCACGGTCATCCGCGATCACGTCGTTTCGATCCGCAGCGAAGGTGGGTCGGCTGTGGTCGAGACATCAGGTGGCCTGACCCATCGTGCTGAAAAGGTGCTGCTGGCAGCAGGCGGATTTTCCATTGCGGAGAATCTGTTGCCGCGGCCCGTTGCCATGACGGTTTATGCCCGGACCGTGACGCTTTTCGAGGTAAGCGAGGCCGATGCGGCGCGCCTGGCCGCGATGCCGTCGCTCATTCTCCGGGCGCCCGGCATCGATATCTACCTGCTGCCGCCGATCCGGTATCCCGACGGCAAATTCTACCTGAAGATCGGCGGCGATCCTGACGATCTGGCGCTCAGCAACGACACCGAAATGCGCGCCTGGTTCAAGACCGAGGGGCGCGATACGGTGCGCGCGCATCTCAAACGCATCGTTGCAGGTCTTGTGCCCGATATGGTGCCGCTTTCGATTTCGACGGCCGCCTGCGTCGTGTCGCATACCGAAAGTGGCTATCCGATGATCGGCTATAGCTCATCGCCCGAGATCGCGGTGCTGACGGGCTGCGCCGGCACCTCGGCCAAGAGTTCGGACGAAATCGGCCGGCTTGGGGCCGAGCTGCTTTTGTCAGGCGGAATCAGCGAACAGGGCTACTCGACGGATTTCACACCGCAATTTCGCTAGAGCATTTCCGTTTTTCTCCGAATCACGGAGGTGCTCCCTGTTTTTGTTCTTACGCAATTCCGGACGCAAAGCCGCTGCGCAGTTTTGCTGGAATTGCTCTGAGCGATATCATTTATTTCGATAGCAATTGCGATCTCTCTCGTTTATGGGAGCCCTGCCAGTTGGCTGGGCAGCCGCGCTTTACCAATGCCGAAAGGCGGTAGGGTGAGGAAAGTCCGGGCTCCACGGAAACACGGTGCCGGATAACGTCCGGCGAGGGCGACCTCAGGGAAAGTGCCACAGAAAGCAAACCGCCTGTCATGACAGGTAAGGGTGAAAGGGTGGGGTAAGAGCCCACCGCATCTCCGGCAACGGAAATGGCACGGTAAACCCCACCGGGAGCAAAACCGAATAGGGATGACGCGGTAGGCCGAAAGGCCTTCCGGCTGGTTTCCAGGCCAGTCATCCGGGTGGGTTGCGTGAGGCAGCGTGCGAACGCTGTCCCAGAGGAATGGCTGCCACGTTCCGGTTCACGCCGGAGCCATACAGAACCCGGCTTACAGGCCAACTGGCGATTATCATCTTGACGGCGCGGCAGCCGGATTTTCAGCGTAAGTCGCTGAAACCGGCTGTTTTCAAGCAGATGTTTATGCATCCACTGGATGGATTTTTCCTGCATGGGTACCAATGCGTGTCATATGTAGGATGGCGCCGCTAACCCTTTGTTAAACTTAACGGCTTATAAATTTTTGATCATGCGTCTATTGCAAAATAGGCGTATCCCATTGACGCCCATATGGTCCCATGCTATCCCAAATGCGCACTGCACCAGGGCAATCACCTGCCCATTCATCGCAAAGCAAAGGCGTCTTCCTCTCCGGAAGCGTCGGAGGGGTTTTTGCTCATCCGGCTTGCGAAGCTGTGCCTGATATCGGGAGTTTCGGGCGTCTTTTGGTCCGGATCCCTGCGGGAACGGATGTTTCGTGTCATGAGCCGCTTCCTTTCGAATGCGACCAACAGGATCGACGCCAAGGGCAGGGTTTCCGTGCCGTCGGCTTTCCGTTCCGTGCTGGCGCAGCGCAATGTCCAGGAGCTCTACTGCTTCCAGGACTTTGTGTTTCCGGCGATCAGCATCGGCGGTTCGGATCTTCTCGAAAGATTCGAGCGGCAGATTGCTGCGGAGGATCCGTTTTCGCCGGATGCGAACGAGATGTCGCTTCTCATTCATGGAGGCGGGGTCTTCATGAAGCTCGACGCCGAGGGGCGGCTGATGGTCACGGATTTCATTCGGGGCTTTACCGGCATCTCGGACGAAGTGACCTTCGTCGGTCGGGCGGATCATTTTCAGCTCTGGCAGCCGCAGGCTTTTGTGGCCGCACAGGCGCAGGCACGAGGGGAGCGCAAGCTGGCGGGCAAGCGTTCCTGAAAGAACGAGGGAACGGAATGGTGGCGAATCCTGGCGGAGGTTCAACTGATGCCGGTGGCGGACCGGTTCGTCACATTCCTGTTCTTCTCGACGAAGTCCTTGCGGCATTGGCGCCCGCGCCCGGCAAGCTCATCCTCGACGGTACGTTCGGTGCGGGCGGTTACAGCTCGGCCATCCTTGCTGCCGGCGCCGAGGTGATCGCGCTCGATCGCGACCCGACGGCGATTGCATCAGGGCAGGCGATGGTCGCCGCCCATGGCGGTCGGCTCAGGCTCGTTCATTCGCAATTCTCGCATCTTGCCGATCATGCGCCGCAAGGCGGGCTCGACGGCGTCGTGCTCGATATCGGCGTCTCCTCCATGCAGATCGACGAGGCCGAACGTGGCTTCTCCTTCCAGAAAAACGGTCCGCTCGACATGCGCATGTCGGCCGAAGGCGTTTCGGCCGCGGATGTCGTCAACCGCGCCAAGGTCGCCAATCTCATCCGCATCTTCCATTTTCTCGGCGAGGAAAGCCAGGCGCCGCGCATCGCCCATGCGATCGAGAAGCGCCGCGCCGAAAAGCCATTTGAAACGACACGCGATCTCGCCGGTCTCATCGAGTTCGTCACACCGCGCAAGATGAAGGACAAGATCCATCCGGCAACGCGGGTCTTCCAGGCATTGCGCATCTTCGTCAACGACGAACTCGGCGAACTGGCGCAGGCGCTGTTTGCGGCGGAAGCGGCGCTGAAACCCGGCGGGCGGCTCGTCGTCGTCACCTTTCATTCGCTCGAAGACCGCATCGTCAAGAAATTCTTCTCCGACCGCGCCGGCAAGGCGTCGGGTTCGCGGCATCTGCCGGTCGCGCATGAGCGGGCGGCAACCTTTGCGGCGATTGGCAAGCCGATAGTTTCGGCAAGCGAGGCGGAGGCCGAGATCAATCCGCGCGCCCGCTCCGCCAAGCTGCGCGCCGGGCTGAGGACGGACGCGGCCACCGAAGCCGCGGATATGTCGCTCTTCGGGTTTCCCAATCTTGCCAGTCTCGGAAAGCTTGGAGGTTGATATGCTGAAAACGTTCGATCTCGTGCTCATCGGCGTCATGACGGCCACCGCCGCCGTGACCTACACGATCAAGCACCGCGCCGAATTGAAGCTCGAGGAGGTTCATCGCCTCGAAGCCGAGATCAAGCTCGAGAAGGACACGATCGACCTTCTCAAGGCCGACTGGGCGCTGCAATCGCAGCCGAACCGGCTGGAGCGGCTGGTCAAGGCCTATAATGAAGAATTGAAGCTGCAGCCGACGGAATCGACGGCGCTCGTGCATGCCAAGGAATTGCCGATGCTGAAATCCGAGGTTCCCGTGCCTGAGGTGACGGAGGCAAAGGTCAGCGCCAAGAGTGCGACCGTGGCCAACGCCAAGAGCGCAACTGTTGCCAGCGCCAAGGGCGCGCCAGACGCCGCCAAGGGCGCGCAAGTCACCGCCAAGGTGCAGCCCATTCCGATACCTGCGCCACGCGGCGAGGCAGAGGATGCAGACCAGATCGAAACCGGATCGGTGGAGGAATAATGTCGTTTCTTTCCCGCATCATGGTTTTGAAGAGCCAGGCGCATTTCTCCGCCGGAGTCTATAACCGGTTCGGCGGTCCTTCCCCCGCCGGCCTGGCGATCGAGGGGTCGCGCAAGAAGAGATCGGGGCAGGCAAAAAGCCGCGTCGGCCTGCTGATCCTTGGCTTCATGGGTGTCTACGCCGTCATCGGCGGCCGTCTCGTCGAATATGCGATGAAGGATCAGGAGGTCGTCTCCAGCATCCTGCCGCCCGACCGGCTGATGGCCTCGCGCCCCGACATTCTCGACCGCAACGGCGAGGTGCTGGCGACCGACATCCGCACCGTCTCGCTGTTTGCCGAACCGAACAAGATCGTCGATGCCGACGAGGCGGTCGAGAAGCTTGCAACGGTGCTGCCCGAGCTCGACGTCAGGGACACTTATAAGAAGCTCTCGGTCAAGACCTCGCATTTCGCCTGGCTGCGCCGGCAACTGACGCCGAAGCAGCAGAGCCAGATCCTGGCGCTCGGCATTCCCGGCATCGGCTTCCGGCCGGAGAAGCGCCGCTTCTATCCGGGCGGGGCGACCGCCGCGCATATCCTCGGTTACGTCAACATCGACAACCGCGGTGTCGCCGGCATGGAGAAATTTATCGACGACCAGGGGCTTGCCGATCTCGCCTCCGTCGGCATGACCAGCGACCAGCCGCTTGAGCCGGTGCGGCTATCGATCGACCTGCGCGTGCAGAACATCGTCCGGGACGCGGTCGTCAATGCCGTCACCAACTTCCAGGCCAAGGGCGCCGGTGCTGCGGTCATCGACGTGCATACCGGGGAAGTGCTGGCGATGGCATCGGCGCCGGATTTCGATCCGAACGATCCGCAGGAAGGCGCCAAGGAGGGTTGGCTCAACCGGATGACCAACGGCACCTTCGAAATGGGCTCGACGTTCAAGACCTTTTCGCTGGCCATGGCGCTCGATAGCGGCAAGGTGAAGATGACCGACAGTTTCGATGCCAGCAAATCGATCTATATCGGCGGCTTCACCATCCACGATTTTCACGGGCAGCGCCGCTGGCTGACCGTTCCCGAGATTTTCCAGTATTCTTCGAATATCGGTACGGCGCGTGTCATCGACATCGTCGGCATCGACGCGCAGAAGGACTATCTGACCAAGTTCGGCCTTTTGACGAAGATGCAGACCGAGCTGCCCGAAGTGAAGATGCCGAGCCAGCCGCGCGTCTGGAAGAAGATCAATTCGATCACGATTTCCTTCGGCCATGGCGTCTCGACGACGGCGCTGCAGACAGGGGTGGCGGCTGCCGCTCTCGTCAACGGCGGCAAGCTGATCGAGCCGACATTCCTGCCGCGCACACGCGAACAGGCCGATGAGATCGCCACGCAGGTCATCAAGAAGACCACCAGCGACGAGATCCGCTATCTCCTCGATTTCAACGGCTACAAGGGATCCGGGCGCGTCGCCCGAGTGCCGGGCTTTTCCGTCGGCAGCAAGACGGGCACGGCCGACAAGGTGGTGAATGGGCGCTATTCGGCAACCCTGAATTTCAATTCCTTCATCGCCGCATTCCCCATGAATGATCCCAGATATGCCGTGATCACTTTCTGCGACGAGCCGAAGAGCGGCGAGAAAGCCTATGGCGGAACGATCTCCGCCGGTACCGCCGGCCCGATCGCCCGCGAGATCATCAGGCGTGCGGCCCCTATTCTCGGCATCGAGCCGAAATTCGGGGAGGGCGGATCGGCCTTGCTGGTGTCTTATTGAGTGTGAATGAATATCGACGCCGATTCGCGAGGGGTGGACCGGCTTCAAGAGAGAAAAGTGCATTCGATGAAATTGCGAGACTTGGCCGGAGATCAGTTCCCGGAACTTGAAGCACAGCTCGAAGGCCCGGCAGGCCTGCTTGATATTTCAGGCCTGTCTTCGGATAGCCGCAAGGTGGCGCCGGGCAATGTCTTCGTCGCGGTCGCCGGCACCAAGGCGGACGGTGCGGGCTTCATCGTGGATGCCGCCGGCCGCGGCGCTGCCGTCGCCATCGCCGCCCAAGCCGTCGATGCTTCGATCCCCGTGCTTGCGGTCAAGGAGCCGCGCCGTTTCCTCTCCATCGCCGCCGCACGCTTCCACGGCAGGCAGCCCGATACCATGGTCGCCGTCACCGGCACGGCCGGCAAAACCTCGGTCGCTTCTTTCACCCGGCAGATCTGGGCATATGCGGGCCACGCGGCCGCGATGATCGGCACGACGGGTGTCGTCTCGCCGACACGCAACGAATATGGCTCACTGACGACGCCCGATCCGGTCTCTCTGCACGCGCTACTGGCGGAACTTGCCGGAGAGGGCGTGACGCATGCCGCCATGGAGGCCTCCAGCCACGGTCTCGACCAGTGCCGGCTTGATGGCGTCAGGCTTGCGGCCGCCGCCTTCACCAATCTCGGCCGCGACCACATGGATTATCATCCGACCGTCGAGGCCTATATGGCCGCCAAGATGCGGCTTTTCGATACGCTGTTGCCGAAGGGATCGCCGGCGGTGATCTTCGCCGACGATCCGTGGTCGGCGCAGGCGATCAAGGCCGCGACCGATGCCGGTCACGACATTCGTACCGTCGGGCGAAAGGGCGATTACCTCTCGTTGAAGCGCGTCGAGCACTTCCGCCACAAGCAGATGGCCGAGATTCATATCGGCGGCGAGATCTTCGAGGTGGACATTCCGCTGGCCGGCGATTTCCAGGTGGCCAACGCGCTGGTCGCAGCAGGGCTTGCCATGTCGACCGGCGTTGAGGCGAAGGTTGCGATGGCCGCGCTCGAAAAGCTCGTCGGCGCGTCCGGCCGTCTCGAACTCGTCGGCCATACGAAAGACGGCGCGCTCGCCTATGTCGACTACGCCCACAAGCCGGATGCGCTGGAAAACGTGCTGGGCTCGGTCAGACCCTTCACCACCGGCCGCGTCATCGTCGTTTTCGGCTGCGGCGGCGACCGTGACCGCGGCAAACGGCCGATCATGGGCGAAATCGCCTGCCGTCTTGCCGACGTCGTTATCGTCACCGACGATAATCCGCGTTCGGAGGAACCGGCCTCGATCCGCGCGGAGATCATGACGGCAGCGAGCTGCGCCGCGGAAATCGCCGATCGCGCCATGGCGATCCGCGAGGCGGTCGGCATGCTGAGATCCGGCGATACGCTGATCGTCGCCGGCAAGGGGCATGAGGAAGGGCAGACGATCGGCGGCGTCACCCTGCCGTTCTCCGATCATGCGGAGGTGCGCAAGGCCTTGGAGGAGTTGAAATCTTGAGCTGGCTCTGGACGACGGAAGACATGATCGCAGTGATGGCGGGGCGCCCTTTCGGCACGCTGCCCGAAGGCATCACCGGCATTTCCATCGACAGCCGCTCGATTACGCCAGGCGAAGCTTTCTTCGCGATCAAGGGCGACCGCGTCGACGGTCACGACTACGCCTCGATGGCGATGGCGAACGGCGCTTCCCTTCTCGTCGTCAGCGAGGCGAGGCTTCCCGCCATGGGCCGCCTGACGGTGCCGATGATCGTCGTGGAAGACGTGCTCGCGGCACTCGGCCGGCTCGGCCTTGCATCGCGCGAGCGTTCGCGGGCTCGGATCATCGCGGTGACGGGGTCTGTGGGAAAGACGACCACCAAGGAAATGCTGCGGCATGTGCTGTCGCCCTCCGGCAAGGTGCACGCCTCCGTCGCCTCCTTCAACAATCATTGGGGCGTGCCGCTGACGCTGGCGCGCATGCCTGAGGATACGGATTATGGCGTCTTCGAAGTCGGGATGAACCACCCCGGCGAGATCCGGCCGCTGGTGGCGATGATCCGTCCCGATGTCGCCATCATCACGACGATCGCGCCGGCGCATCTCGGCAATTTCAAGAACATCAAGGAAATTGCCGCCGCCAAGGCCGAGATCTTCGAGGGGCTCGAACCCGGCGGCCATGTCGTGCTCAACCGCGACAACGACCAGTTCAATTTCCTCGACCGCACGGCGCAGTCGCTCGGCATCGAGCATATTCATTCTTTCGGCCAGCATGCCAAGGCCGAATTCCGGCTCGCAGAATTCAACGGTTCCGACGAGAATTCGACGCTGTGGCTGACGATCGGCGGCGAGACGCTGGAGGTCGCGCTCGGCGCACCGGGCCGCCATATCGCCGAGAATGCGCTCGCAGCGCTCGGCGTCGTCAGGATCGTCGGCGCCGATATGCAGAAGGCGATCGAAGCGCTTGCGACGCTGAGGCCGGAAAAGGGCAGGGGCAAGCGCCACCGGTTTGTCATCGGCGGCGGCAGCTTCACGCTGATCGACGAGAGCTACAATGCCAATCCGGCCTCGATGCGCGCGGCGATCGCGCTGCTGGCAGCCTCGGAGCCGACCGGCCGCGGACGCCGTATCGCCGTGCTCGGCGACATGCTGGAGATGGGCGAGTATGCGCAAAAGGTCCATACCGACCTTGCCGTGCCGTTGCTTGCTGCCGGCATCGAGCATGTCTGGCTCGCAGGAGCGGAGATGGCTGTGCTCAAGGAATCGTTGCCGGAAAGCGTCCATGTCGAATATCGCGAGAACACGAGCGAATTGACGGATTATGTATTGAACTCGGTCGCGCCAGGCGACGTGTTGATGGTGAAATCGTCTCTGGGCATCGGTTTCGGCAAGATCGTCGCCGCGCTCCTTGACAAGTTCCCGCCAGTTGCCGACACGCAACGCGAATTTTGATCGGGTAAACAAGGGGCCCTGAATGCTGATCTGGCTTGTCGAACTGTCGGAATATTTCAAATTTCTGAACCTGTTCAGATATATTACCTTCCGCACGGGGGCTGCTCTCTTCACCTCAGCACTGATCGTCTTCCTGTTCGGGCCGACGATCATCAATTCGCTGCGCATCCGGCAGGGCAAGGGCCAGCCGATCCGCGCCGACGGGCCGCAGACGCATTTCAAGAAGGCCGGCACGCCGACCATGGGCGGGCTGATGATCCTCGCCGGCATCGTCGGCGCGTCGCTGCTCTGGGCCGATCTTTCCAACGTCTATGTGGTCGCCACGCTGCTGGTGACGTTGGGCTTCGGTGCGATCGGCTTCTACGACGACTATCTCAAGGTAACGAAGCAGAGCCACATGGGCTTTTCCGGCAAGGCGCGTCTCGGCATCGAATTCGTCATCGCCGGCATCGCCGTCTATTTCATGATGCGCACCGCCCTTGCCTCGGGGATTGCCGGCTCGACCTTCGGCTCCTCGATCGCCTTTCCCTTCTTCAAGGACTTCATGATCAATATCGGCATCATGTTCGTCGTCTTCGGCGGCTTCGTCATCGTCGGCGCCGGCAATGCCGTCAACCTGACTGACGGTCTCGACGGGCTTGCCATCGTGCCTGTGATGATCGCCGCCGCCTCCTTCGGCGTCATCGCCTATCTCGCCGGCAATGTGGTGTTTGCGAACTATCTGCAGATCAATTTCGTGCCCGGCACTGGCGAGCTCGCCGTCGTGCTTGGCGCCGTCATCGGCGCCGGCCTTGGCTTTCTCTGGTTCAACGCGCCGCCGGCCGCCATCTTCATGGGCGACACGGGGTCGCTGGCACTCGGCGGCACGATCGGCACCGTCGCCGTCGCCACCAAGCACGAGATCGTCATGGCAATCATCGGCGGCCTCTTCGTCATCGAGACGCTGTCGGTCATCATCCAGGTCGGTTTCTTCAAGATGACCGGCCGGCGTGTCTTCCTGATGGCGCCGATCCATCATCACTTCGAGAAGAAGGGCTGGACCGAGAGCCAGGTGGTGATCCGCTTCTGGATCGTCGCCGTCGGCCTTGCGATGCTTGGCCTTTCGACGCTGAAGCTCCGGTGAGGCAGCGATGATCCCGGTCACGACGCTCAAGGACAGGAAGGTCGCGCTCTTCGGGCTCGGCGGCTCCGGCTTTGCCACCGCCCGGGCGCTGGTATCAGGCGGTGCCGAGGTGACCGCCTGGGACGACAATCCGGACAGTGTCGCCAAGGCCGCTGCCGAAGGCATCAGGACGGAAGACCTGCACAACATCGACTGGAGCCAGCAGGCGCTGTTCGTGCTGTCGCCCGGCGTGCCGCTCACCCATCCGAAGCCGCATTGGACCGTCGATCTGGCGCGGGCGGCCGGCGTCGATATCGTCGGTGACGTCGAACTCTTCGTGCGCGAGCGCCGCGCCCATGCGCCGGATTGCCCTTTCATCGCCATAACCGGCACCAACGGCAAGTCGACCACGACGGCGCTGATCGCCCATATCCTGAAATCATCAGGCTACGACACGCAGCTTGGCGGCAATATAGGCACGGCGGTGCTGACGCTCGATCCGCCGAAGGCCGAGCGTTATTACGTCGTCGAATGCTCCTCCTACCAGATCGATCTGGCGCCGACGCTGGACCCATCTGCCGGCATCCTGCTCAACCTGACGCCCGATCATCTCGACCGTCACGGCACCATGCAGCATTATGCGGATATCAAGGAACGGCTGGTCGCCGGCAGCGACGTCGCGATCATCGGCGTCGACGACAGCCATTCGGCGCTGATTGCCGACCGTGTCGAGCGGGCAGGCGTCAAGGTGGTCCGTATTTCGCGCCGCAACGTGCTGGCCGACGGCATCTATGCCGAGGGCACCAAACTCATCCAGGCCGCCTGCGGCGCCATGCTGCCCTTCGCCGATCTCGACGGCATCCAGACGCTGCGCGGCAGCCATAATGCGCAGAACGCCGCCGCAGCCGTTGCCGCCTGCCTCGCGGTCGGGGTTTCCGCCGACGCCATCCGCGCCGGCCTTGCCTCGTTTCCCGGCCTCAAGCACCGCATGCAGCCGGTCGGGCAGCGTGGCCGCGTCGTTTTCGTCAACGATTCCAAAGCGACCAATGCCGACGCCGCAGCACCGGCTCTTTCGAGCTATGACCGCATCTACTGGATCGCCGGCGGCCTGCCGAAGGCTGGCGGGATCACGACGCTTGCTCCCTATTTTCCGCGCATCGCCAAGGCCTATCTGATCGGCGAGGCGGCGGCGGAATTCGCCGCGACGCTCGGCGAGGCCGTGCCTTACGAGATCTCGGGCACGCTGGAGCGCGCCGTCGCGCATGCGGCCGCCGATGCCGAACGCGACGAGAGCGCTGCTTCGGCCGTGATGTTATCCCCGGCTTGCGCAAGCTTCGACCAGTATAAGAACTTCGAAGTCAGGGGCGAAGCCTTCGTCGGCCACGTGGCGGCGCTTGACGGGATTACGATGCTGATCGGTCCGGCAACAGGAGAGAAATGACATGGTAAGCCGCGCGGAACGTGGGCCTCTGGCCGATTGGTTCTGGACCATCGACCGCTTCTTCCTGGCAATGTTCATCTTCCTGATGGGCATCGGATTCATGCTGTCGTTTGCGGCATCTCCTGCGGTCGCCGAACGCATCGGGCTCGAGCCCTTCCACTTCGTCAAGCGCCATGCGGCCTTCATGATCCCTTCGATCGGCGTCATGCTCGGGCTGTCGTTCCTGACGCCACGCCAGGTGCGGCGAACCGCGATCCTGATCCTGATCATCTCGGTCGCCATGATGGTGCTGGTGCTGTTCGTCGGGCAGGAGGTCAAGGGTGGCCGGCGCTGGATCTGGATCGCCGGCCTTTCCATCCAGCCGTCGGAATTCATGAAGCCTGCCTTCGTCGTGGTCTGCGCCTGGCTGTTTGCCGAACATGCGCGCCAGCCGGAGATTCCCGGCAATCTCTTTGCCATCATTCTGTTCGGCATCGTCGCGGCCCTTCTCGTCGCGCAGCCGGACCTCGGCCAGACCATCCTGACCACGGCCGTCTGGGGCGGGATGTTCTTCATGGCCGGCATGCCATGGATCTGGATCATGCTGCTCGGCATCGGCGGCGCCGGCGGCCTGCTCAGCGCCTACTACGTCTTCCCGCACGTCGCCGGCCGAATAGACAAGTTCATGACTGGCGAGGGTGATACGTTCCAGATCGATACCGCGCGCGAGGCGATCATCCGCGGCAGTTGGTTCGGCCAGGGACCGGGCGAAGGCATCGTCAAGCGCATCATCCCGGATGCGCATACCGACTTCATCTTCTCGGTCGCGGCCGAGGAGTTCGGCATCGTCTTCTGCATGGCGCTCGTCGCGCTGTTTACCGTGCTGGTGCTGCGCGGCCTCTCGCATGCCTATCGCGAGCGGAACGATTTCAACCGTTTCGCCGTCGCCGGCCTGGTGCTGCAGATGGGCATCCAGTCGATCATCAATATCGGCGTCAATCTCGAACTGCTGCCGGCGAAGGGCATGACGCTGCCGCTGATTTCCTATGGCGGCTCGTCTATGGTGGCGATCTGCGTCACCGCCGGCTTCATTCTGGCGCTGACGCGCCATCGACCGGAAAAACGCGCGCAGGACCGGAGCCTCTTCCGCGTCCCGCACGGCATGCCGGCGGAGTAGAAGACCATGAGCAAAGGCATCGTGCTGCTTGCCGCCGGAGGGACCGGCGGCCATGTGTTCCCGGCGGAGGCGCTGGCCTTCAAGCTGAAGGAGCGCGGCTATTCGGTGCATCTCGTCACGGACAGCCGGGCCGAGCGTTATGCCGGCAAGTTCCCGGCCGAGGAAATCCATGTCGTGCCGTCGGCGACGATCGGCTCGAAGAACCCGGTTGCGGTCGCCCGCTCGCTATGGACCCTTTGGAGCGGCATGCGGGCGGCAAAGAAGCTGATCCAGCGGCTGCAGCCTGTTATTGTCGTCGGTTTCGGCGGTTATCCCACCGTGCCGCCGCTGCTTGCCGCCACCCGGCTCGGCGTGCCCTCGATGATCCACGAGCAAAATGCGGTGATGGGGCGCGCCAACAAGGCCTTGGCAACCCGCGTGCAAGCCATCGCCGGCGGTTTCCTGCCGGAGGGAGGCGCTGCCTTCCCGGAGAAGACGGTGACGACGGGTAATCCGGTCCGCCCGGCAATCATCGCCGCAGCCGAGGTGCCTTACACGCCGTCGCATCCGGGCGAGGCCTTCAACCTCGTCGTCTTCGGCGGCAGCCAGGGCGCGCAATATTTCTCCAAGACGCTGCCGACGGCGATCAGCCTGCTCGACGACGCGCTTCGCGTGCGCCTGCGCATCACCCAGCAGGTGCGTCCCGAGGATATGGAGATGGTCAGCGGCTGCGTCGCGAGGCTGGAGATGGGAGCCGATATCGCACCCTTCTTCACCGACATGGCCGAGAGGCTGGCGAGGGCGCATCTCGTCATCTGCCGTTCGGGTGCCTCGACGGTTTCGGAAATCTCCGTCATCGGCCGGCCTGCCGTGCTCGTGCCTTACCCGCACGCTCTCGATCATGACCAGGCGGCGAATGCGGCGGCACTTGCTGCGACCGGCGGGGCGAAGGTGATCGCCCAGTCGGAGCTTTCGCCGGAGAAGATCGCGGCGATCCTGACGGCTGTGATGAACGATCCGGAAAAGCTTTCGCACATGGCGGCGGCGGCGAAACTCGCCGGGAAACCCGATGCAGCGAACTTGCTTGCCGACATGGTTGAGGCTATTGCCGCCAGACGGACAATTGCGGAATTCAAGAGGACACGCGCATGAAACTGCCGAAGACGATCGGTCTCGTCCATTTCATCGGCATCGGCGGGATCGGCATGAGCGGTATTGCCGAAGTGCTGCACAATCTCGGCCACAAGGTGCAGGGATCGGACCAGGCCGACAGTGCCAATGTCCAACGCCTGCGCGACAAGGGCATCGAGGTCTTCGTCGGTCACCGGCCTGAAAACCTGGGTGAGGCCGAAGTCGTCGTCGTCTCGACGGCAATCAAGAAGAGCAATCCGGAACTCATCGCCGCGCGCGAAAAGCTGCTGCCGGTGGTGCGCCGCGCCGAGATGCTGGCTGAGCTGATGCGCTTCCGCAATGCGATCGCCATCGGCGGCACCCATGGCAAGACGACGACCACCTCGCTGGTCGCCACATTGCTCGAAGCCGGTGGGCTCGACCCGACCGTCATCAATGGCGGTATCATCAATGCCTACGGCACCAATGCCCGCATGGGCGAGGGCGAGTGGATGGTGGTCGAGGCCGACGAATCGGACGGCACCTTCCTGAAGCTTCCGGCCGATGTCGCGGTCATCACCAATATCGACCCGGAACATCTCGACCATTACGGCAATTTCGACGCCGTGCGCGCCGCCTTCCGGCAGTTCGTCGAGAACGTGCCGTTCTACGGCTTCGGCGTCATGTGCCTTGACCATCCCGAGGTGCAGTCGCTGGTCGGCCGCATCGAGGACCGCAAGATCATCACCTATGGCGAGAACCCGCAGGCCGACGTGCGCTTCAAGAATGTGCGCATCGACGGCACGCGCTCGATCTTCGACGTCGAAATCCGCCGCCGCCGCACCGGCCAGGTGATCGAACTCAAGGGGCTGGTCATGCCGATGCCCGGACGGCATAATATCTCCAACGCGACGGCGGCGATTGCCGTTGCCAACCGGCTCGGCATATCGAGCGCCGATATCGCCAAGGGGCTCGCCTCCTTCGGCGGCGTTAAGCGCCGCTTCACGCTGACCGGAGAGTGGAACGGGGTGCAGATCTTCGACGATTACGGCCACCATCCGGTCGAGATCAAGGCGGTGCTGCGTGCCGCCCGAGAGTCCTGCAAGGGCCGCGTCATCGCCGTCCACCAGCCGCATCGCTTTAGCCGTCTTGCGAGCCTGTTCGAGGAATTCGCCGCCTGCTTCAACGATGCCGACAGCATTTTCCTGGCACCGGTCTATGCGGCGGGCGAGGATCCGATCGAGGGTATCGATTCCGTGTCGCTGGTCTCGCGCATAAAATCCGGCGGCCATCGCGACGCCCGCTTTCTAAGCTCGGCGGAGCTTCTGCCGCAGATGGTCGCGGAGGTTGCAAAGCCTGGCGATTTCGTGGTTCTGTTGGGGGCTGGGAGCATCACATCCTGGGCGGCGGCGCTGCCCAAGCAACTGGAAGGCCTATCGGGAAAGTCCGTATGAAACAGGTGAATGGGGAAAAGCTTCTCGCGTCTCTCGGAGACGGTGTAAAGGATATCCGCGGCCGTATCACGCCGGATGCTCCGATGGACCGTGTCACCTGGTTCAGGGCCGGTGGCCTGGCTGAGCTGATGTTCCAGCCGCATGACATCGACGATCTCGTCGCCTTCCTGAAGATATTGCCGGAAGAGGTGCCGCTGACGGTGGTCGGCGTCGGCTCCAACATCCTGGTGCGCGACGGCGGCATTCCCGGCGTCGTGCTGCGCCTGTCGGCCAAGGGGTTCGGCTTCGTCGAGCTTGCCGGCGAAAACCGGATTCTCGCCGGCGCCATCTGCCCTGATAAACATGTGGCGGCGATGGCGATGGACAACGGCATCGGCGGCTTCCATTTCTTCTACGGCATTCCGGGCGGCATCGGCGGCGCGGCGCGCATGAATGCCGGCGCCAACGGTGTGGAGACGCGGGAGCGGCTGATCGAGGTCCATGCGGTGGACCGTAAGGGCGACAAGCATGTGCTTTCCAATGCCGAGATGGGCTATTCCTATCGCCATTCGACCGCATCCACCGATCTGATCTTCACCTCCGTGCTATTCGAGGGCTATCCGGAAGAGCGCGCCCAGATCCGCGCCGAGATGGACGCCGTGCGCAACCATCGCGAGACGGTGCAGCCGGTACGCGAAAAGACCGGCGGCTCGACCTTCAAGAACCCGGCCGGCCATTCGGCCTGGAAACTGATCGACGAGGCAGGCTGCCGCGGCCTCGTCATCGGCGGAGCGCAAATGTCGTCGCTTCACTGCAACTTCATGATCAACATGGGTCAGGCGACCGGCTACGAGCTCGAATATCTCGGCGAACAGGTGCGTCGTGAGGTCTTCGAAAAAGACGGCATCAAGCTCGAATGGGAAATCAAACGCCTCGGCGTCTTCATGCCCGGCCGCGAAGTGCGTCCGTTCCACGGTGTGACGAGCGAATAACGGTTTACGTTACCGCAAGCTTCAGGCCTTCGCGCGGCGTGACGAGGGGCGACCAGCCAAGCACGTCGCGGGCATGGGATATATCGACCTGCAGGGAACCGCAAAGACGCTGGTAGACGGCGTCCTTTCCGGCGACTCTCGCGCCCATCTGCAGCAGCGCGGGGGGGAAGGGGAGCAGCATCGGTTTGACACCCAACCCTGCGGCAATCCCTTCGATAAGCCCGGGAGTCGAAAGATCTTCTCCATCGCCTGCGAGAAAGGTCTGGCCGGCAGCACCCGGATGCTTCATCCCGACGATGATCAGATCGACGAGATTTGGGAGCGCGACCAGTGTCCGGCGGTTCTTCAGCGACGCGAAGGGGAGCGGTATCTTCTTCCGGACAAGTCCGACCAGCAGGGCGAAGTTGCCCCGCGCACCGGGTCCATAAACGAGCGGCGGGCGAATGACCACGACTTCCATGCCTGTTCGGGCGGCGATTTCATGCAGCCCGATTTCGGTTTCCAGCTTCGAAATGCCGTAGGGATCGATCGGCATTGGCGTATCGTCGTGCCGGAAGGGCCGATCGTTCTCCTCGCCATTGGCCTTGATGCTGCTGATGAAGACGAACCTTTTTACGCCCGCGCGGGCGGCCTGTTCGGCGAGGTTCAACGTGGCGGCGGTGTTGATCCAGCGAAATTCCGCAAGCGGATCAGCTGCGCGGTCGTTCATGATGTGAACACGAGCGGCGAGATGGACGATGACATCGATACCCTCGAGAACTACCGCCCAATCGGTTTCGCTTGTTATCTCGATGGGGAAATGCCGCACAGATGTCGGGAAGCTGGCGGCTGCAGATCGCGTCGTCACCGCAAGCTCGCATATCCGCTCTCCATACAGTCTTTCGACGAGAGGCCCACCGACAAAGCCGGCTGCGCCGGTAATGAGGCTTCGCATGATCTGTTCCCGTTTTGCCGCGAGTGTTCGGGTTAACCGGAACTGCTCACGGCATCAATAAAAAAGCCGCGACGTTGGCAGTCGCGGCTTGTTGTTCATTTGCTGATCGAGGTTCAGACTTCCTCGCGGCCCGACAGCCGGATGCAGACGAGCGAGATCACGGCCGAGGCGGCGAGGTAGTAGCCGACATAGTCCAGACTATAATGGGTGGCGAGCCAGGTGGCGATATAAGGGGCGAGCGAAGCCCCGAAGATGCCGCCGAGGTTGAAGGTCATCGAGGCGCCGGTATAGCGCACCGTGGTCGGAAAGGGGGCGGCCAGGGCAGCGCCGATCGGACCATAGGTGAAGCCCATCAAGGCGAGGCCGATGATCGAGCACAGGAAAGCGCCTGTGAGACCGCTGGTCAACAGCGTCGCGTAGAAGAAGCCGAAGATGGCGATGGCAATCGTCGTCAGCGTCAGGATGATGCGGCGCGAATAGAGATCGGAGAGCCAGCCGGAGAGCGGGATCGTCAGGCCGAAGAAGACGACGCCGACAAGCTGGACGACCAGGAACTGCTCGCGGGAGTAACCGAGCCCACCCTTTTCCAGAGGTGTCGTACCCCAGGAGAGCGTGAAGACCGTCATCAGGTAGAACAGCACGAAGGTCGCGACGGCGATGAAGGTGCCGAGGATCAGGCTGCGCAGATGGTTGCGGAAGACGACCTCGATCGGCACGGCGACGCGCTCGTGCTTTTCGACGGCTTTGCGGAATTCCGGCGTCTCGGCAATCTTCAGGCGGACATAGAGGCCGACGGCGACGAGGGCGAGGCTGGCGATGAAGGGAATGCGCCATCCGTAGTCGAGGAAATCCTCGTTGCTCATCGTTTCCGCCAGGATGAGGAAGAAGCCGGAGGAGAGGATGAAGCCGATCGGCGCGCCGAGCTGCGGGAACATCGCGTACCAGCTGCGCTTGCCGGGAGGAGCGTTTTCGGTGGCAAGCAGAACGGCGCCACCCCATTCGCCACCGAGGCCAAGGCCCTGGCCGAAGCGGCAAAGTGCCAGCAACAAGGGTGCTGCGATGCCGATCGCATCATAGCCGGGCAGCATGCCGATCAGCACGGTCGATAGCCCCATCGTCATCAGCGCGGCGACGAGCGTCGCCTTGCGGCCGATTCGGTCGCCGAAATGACCGAAAATCACGGCGCCGATGGGGCGGGCGAAGAAGGCGATCGAGAAAGTGACCAGCGACTGCAGCGTTGCGGCGTTCGTATCGCTTGCCGGGAAGAAGAGGTGTGGGAAGACGAGGACGGCTGCCGTTGCGTAGACGTAGAAGTCGAAGAATTCGATGGTGGTGCCGACAAGGCTGGCGATAAGGACGCGAGCCGGAGAATTGACTTGCGTGCTGTTCGAGGCAGGAGTCGGCGATGCGGAGATCGCGTCAGTCATTTTCATTCCAATCCAGTATTTTCTAGGGAGCGCCTTGGGAGGCTGGCGGGTCTTAACGCAATTTCAGATCTGAGAAAATGTCAAAACATGCAGTGGATACAGGGGACGCGGCCCGCATGCGTGACCGGCTCGCGTCTCCGGGCGTCATTACAAATCCTTGGGTTTTCCTTCCTTGCGTGAGGCTTGCCACGGCGGCGTCCGCGCGCTTGACCGGAATCGAATTGTAACGGATTCATTGCTTACCCTCTGGTTGAGGGCGGAGGAAATATCCATGCAAAAGAGTCTTGTTGCCGAATTTCTCGGCACGTTCTGGCTGGTCTTCGGCGGATGCGGCAGTGCCGTGCTGGCCGCGGCCTATCCCGAGCTTGGGATCGGTTTTGTCGGAGTGGCCTTTGCGTTCGGTCTGACGGTGCTCACCATGGCTTATGCCGTGGGCGGCATTTCGGGCGGTCATTTCAATCCCGCGGTCTCGCTCGGCCTTACGGTCGCCGGACGGTTTCCGGCGGGGCGCCTCGTTCCCTATATCGTCGTGCAGGTTGTCGGCGCCATCGCCGCGGCGGCGCTGCTTTATCTCATCGCCAGCGGCAAGGCGGGTTTCGAACTCGGGGGCTTTGCCGCCAACGGATATGGCGATCATTCTCCCGGCGGTTATTCACTGCTTTCGGCGCTGCTGATCGAAGTGCTGCTGACCATGTTCTTCCTGATCATCATCCTGGGATCGACCAGCAGCCGGGTGCCTGCGGGCTTCGCGCCGCTTGCGATCGGCCTCGGGCTGACGCTGATCCATCTCGTTTCTATCCCTGTGACGAATACCTCGGTCAATCCGGCGCGTTCCACCGGCCAAGCGCTTTTCGTCGGCGGCTGGGCGCTGCAGCAGCTCTGGCTGTTCTGGATTGCGCCGCTTGCGGGTGGGGCGCTCGGCGGGCTCGTCTGGAAATTCCTCGACGACGCCGACTGACTGCACGATGCAGAGCTATCCCATTGAACCCGCGCGGTTTTTCCGTGCGGGTTTTTCTGTTTTCGTGGGTCGGCGGCGTCTTCGATCTGGCAATCCCGAAGAAGAGAAGGTTAAAAATCAAGGGCGCGGCAATACGAAGTTAACGAAAGTAAACACTTCATTAACCATAATGATGCTCTAATGCACCCAGGTCGGACAAAGGCCCGAAACGGCGCAGACAGCTTCGCGCAAGCGTCGATTTCGAAAATGAAAGTTATTTTTTGGGGGTGTTGATGAGTCGCAAGCATGTCGCTGTCCTGATGGGCGGATTTTCCTCGGAAAGGCCCGTCAGCCTTTCCTCGGGAAAGGCTTGCGCAGAAGCTCTCGAGGCGGAGGGCTTCGACGTGACGCGCATCGACGTGGCGCGCGACGTTTCCGAGAAACTTGCCGCGCTGAAACCCGATGTCGTCTTCAATGCGCTTCACGGCCCGTTCGGCGAGGACGGCACCATTCAGGGCATCCTCGAATATCTCGAAATCCCCTATACGCATTCGGGCGTTCTTGCCTCGGCGCTGGCGATGGACAAGGACAAGGCGAAGCTCGTTGCCGGCGCCGCCGGCATTCCGGTCGCCGAATCGCAGGTGGTCAACCGTTTCGCCTTTCCCTCGACGCATCCGATGAAGCCGCCTTATGTGGTGAAGCCCGTCCGCGAAGGGTCGAGCTTCGGCGTCGTCATCGTCACGGAAGATCAGGCGCATCCGCCGCAGATCGTCAGTTCGCCCGAGTGGCGTTACGGCGAGGAGGTGATCGTCGAGCGCTATGTTTACGGTCGCGAACTCACCTGCGGCGTCATGGGTGAAACTCCGCTCGGTGTCACGGAAGTGGTGCCGCAGGGACACAATTTCTATGATTACGACTCCAAGTATGCGGCGGGCGGTTCAAAACACGTCATCCCCGCGAAAATTTCACCGAATATTTACCAAAAAATACAAACATTGTCCCTAAGGGCGCATCAGGCAATCGGTTGTCGCGGCGTCAGTCGGTCCGACTTTCGTTACGACGATCGTTTCTCCGAAGACGGCGAAATCATCTGGCTGGAGGTCAATACCCAGCCTGGCATGACTCCAACCTCGCTCGTGCCCGAAATGGCCGGTCATGCCGGCTATTCATTTGGTCAGTTTCTCCGGTGGATGGTGGAGGACGCGTCTTGTTTGCGTTGACAGTCAAGAGGATAGGGCGCCCCAGCCATCATGCCGTGCTTCCGATCATGGAAGCCGAAGAGCGGTTCGTGCTGCCGCGTCCGCTGCGCCGGGTCACGCGCTTCCTGATCAGCCTCTGCAGCGGCCGCATCTACATTCCTGTTCATACGGGCACGGTCTCGGCGCTCGCTTTCTTGGGCGCGACGGGGCTTTACGGCATGTCGCTCGGCGGCCACACGGAAGCCGTCGCGCAGGCGACGACGACGGCCGCGGGTTTTGCGATCGAGGACGTCAAGGTCTCCGGCAATTCGGAGACCTCCGAAATCGAGATCCTGCAGTTAATCGGCCTTGATGGCACGACCTCGCTGGTCGCGCTCGACGTCGATGCCGCCCGCCGGAAGATCGCGCATCTTCCCTGGGTCGAGAATGTCGAGGTCCGCAAGATTTATCCGAAGACGATCGAGGTGAAGCTCAAGGAGCGCCAGGCCTATGCGATCTGGCAGCACGGGCAGGAGCTTTCCCTGATCGAGAAGAACGGCAGCGTCATTGCGCCGCTGCGCGACAACAAGTTTTCGGCGCTGCCGCTCGTCGTCGGCCGCGATGCCGAAACGGCGGCGGCTTCGCTCGATGAAGCCTTCTCGAAGTGGCCCAACGTGAAGGCTCGCGTGAAGGCCTATGTCTGGATATCCGGCCGTCGCTGGGACCTGCACATGGATAACGGCGTCGTCGTCAAGCTGCCGGAAGACGGTATCGACCAGGCACTGGCGACGCTTTCGAAGTTCGACAAGGAGCATCAGCTCCTGGAGCGGGACATTGCCGCAGTCGATCTCAGGCTGGCCGACAGAACCGCGATCCAGCTGACGCCGGAGGCGGCGATCCGCAGGCAGACGGCAGTGACGGAGCGTACGAAGGAATTGAAGAAGGCGGGGCAGAATATATGAGCTTGTTCGGTTCATCCCATTTCGGATTGCCGCGCCTGAAGCCGCTTTCGTCGAAGCGGTCACATGTCGTTTCCGTGCTCGACATCGGTTCGACCAAGGTCGTCTGCATGATCGGCCGGCTGACGCCGCGCGAGGAAAGCCAGATCCTGCCGGGCCGCACGCACAATATCGAGATCATCGGCATCGGCCACCAGCGTTCCCGCGGCATCAAGACCGGCGTCATCGCCGATCTCGACGCGCTGGAAGGCGTCATCCGTCTCGCCGTCGACGCGGCCGAGCGCATGGCGGGGCTGACCGTCGAAAGCCTGATCGTCAACCTGACGGCCGGCCGTCTCGGCAGCGACATCTACACGGCGACAATCGATCTCGGCGGCCAGGAAGTCGAGCTCAACGATCTGAAGAAGGTGCTGTCGGCCGCTTGTCAGCAGTCGCTGCGCCAGGACCGTTCGGTGCTGCATTCGCTGGCGACCGGCTTCTCGCTCGACGGCGAGCGCGGCATCCGCGATCCGCTGGCGATGTATGGCGATGCGCTCGGCGTCGACATGCATGTCGTCACGGCGGAGCGCTCGGCGCTGAAGAACCTCGAGCTTAGCGTCAACCGCGCGCATCTGTCGGTCGAGGGCATCGTTGCGACGCCCTATGCATCGGGCCTTGCGGCTCTCGTCGACGACGAGGTCGAGCTCGGCTGCGCGGCGATCGACATGGGCGGCGGCACGACGACGATCTCGGTGTTTGCCGAAGGCAAGCTCGTTCATACGGATGCCGTCGGCCTCGGTGGCCATCACGTCACCACCGATCTGGCGCGCGGCCTTTCGACCCGCATCGAGGATGCGGAGCGTCTGAAGGTCGTGCATGCCTCGGCGCTTTCGAATTCCTCCGACGAGCGCGAGCTGATCTCGATCCCGCCGATCGGCGAGGACGATCGCGACCAGCCGTCGCAGGTGCCGCGGGCGCTGGTTTCGCGCATCGTATCGGCCCGTATCGAGGAGACGATGGAACTGATCCGCGACCGTATCCAGCGCTCCGGCTTCAGCCCGATCGTCGGCAAGCGCGTCGTGCTGACCGGCGGGGCGAGCCAGCTGACCGGCCTTGCCGACGTAGCGCGACGCATCCTTGCCCGCAACGTCCGCATTGGCCGTCCGATGGGCGTCTCGGGGCTGCCGACGGCGGCCAAGGGCCCGGCCTTTTCGACGGCCGTCGGCCTGATGATCTATCCGCAGGTCGCGGACATGGAGACACATGCGTCACAGAGCGGTCTGCTCATGTCGCTTGGGGGAAATAACAGCCGCATAGCCCGCATGGGCCAGTGGCTGAAGGAAAGCTTCTGAAATTGCGTAATTGGCCGGCGTGGCGATGCGGCCGGAGAGAGAAGGAACAGGTACAATGACCATCAAGCTGCAAAAGCCTGACATCACAGAGCTGAAGCCGCGCATCACCGTGTTCGGCGTTGGCGGCGGTGGCGGCAATGCCGTCAACAACATGATTACCGCCGGCCTCCAGGGCGTCGACTTCGTCGTCGCCAACACGGATGCGCAGGCGCTGACGATGACGAAGGCCGAGCGCATCATCCAGCTCGGCGTCAACGTCACCGAAGGCCTCGGTGCCGGCTCGCAGCCGGAAGTCGGCCGCGCGGCCGCCGAGGAGTGCATCGACGAGATCGTCGATCACCTGAACGGCACGCATATGTGCTTCGTCACCGCCGGCATGGGCGGCGGCACCGGCACAGGTGCTGCCCCGGTTGTCGCACAGGCGGCCCGCAACAAGGGCATCCTGACGGTCGGCGTCGTCACCAAGCCGTTCCATTTCGAAGGCGGGCGCCGCATGCGCCTGGCCGAGATGGGCATCCAGGAACTGCAGAAGTCTGTCGATACGCTGATCGTCATTCCGAACCAGAACCTCTTCCGCATTGCCAACGACAAGACGACCTTCGCCGATGCCTTCGCCATGGCTGACCAGGTTCTCTATTCGGGCGTTGCCTGCATTACCGACTTGATGGTCAAGGAAGGCCTCATCAACCTCGACTTCGCCGACGTCCGCTCGGTGATGCGCGAGATGGGCCGCGCGATGATGGGCACCGGCGAAGCTTCCGGCTCCGGCCGCGCGCTGCAGGCTGCAGAGGCTGCGATCGCCAACCCGCTGCTCGACGAAACCTCGATGAAGGGCGCCCAGGGCCTGCTGATCTCCATCACCGGCGGTCGCGACCTCACCCTCTTCGAAGTCGACGAAGCCGCGACCCGCATCCGCGAGGAAGTCGATCCTGACGCCAACATCATCCTCGGCGCCACCTTCGACGAATCGCTCGAAGGCATCATTCGCGTCTCGGTCGTCGCAACCGGCATCGACCGGGCGATGAACGAAGCCGCCGAACGGAACCTCCAGCCGGCAGCAAGGCCGGTTATCCGTCCCTCCGCGGCTGTTGCTCCGGCAGCGGCCGCAGTTCAGCCTGCCCCCGTGATGCAGGCACCGAAGGCCATGGATCCGATCGCGCAGACCATCCGCGAAGCCGAGATGGAACGCGAGCTCGAAATTCCGGCCCCGCGTGCTGCCGCACCGTTGCAGCAGCAGGCGCCACAGCAGGAAACCTTCCGTCCGCAGAGCAAGATCTTCGCGCCTGCACCGGAAGCTCCGGCAATGCGTCCGGCACCGGTACAGCAGCAGGCTCCGGCGCCCGCCATGAGCCAGCCCGTCATCAGCCAGCCGGTCCAGCAGCAGCCGATCCGTCAGGAGCCGGTCATCCGTCAGGCGCCCGAACCGATGCGCATGCCGAAGGTCGAGGATTTCCCGCCGGTCGTTCAGGCCGAACTCGATCACCGTGCGCAGCCGGCTTCCGCGCATGCGGCGGAAGAGCGCGGTCCGATGGGTCTGCTCAAGCGAATCACCAATTCGCTTGGCCGCCGCGACGACGACGCCGTTGCCACCGATATGACCGCAGCACCGCCGGCCGCTTCGCAGCAGCGCCGTCCGCTGTCGCCGGAGGCAAGCCTCTACGCACCGCGTCGCGGCAACCTCGACGACCAGGGTCGCGCGGTTCCGCAGGCCCGGATGATGC
Source organism: Rhizobium acaciae (assembly GCF_025941625.1). Classification (NCBI taxonomy): domain Bacteria; kingdom Pseudomonadati; phylum Pseudomonadota; class Alphaproteobacteria; order Hyphomicrobiales; family Rhizobiaceae; genus Rhizobium; species Rhizobium acaciae. The sequence goes on along the minus strand of NZ_JAPCZO010000010.1, from coordinate 36,955 downwards.
AGGAAGACGACCAGCTGGAAATCCCGGCATTCCTGCGTCGCCAGTCAAACTGAGGCCGTGCTTCGGCACCTCTCATGCCCGGGATCAAGGTCCCGGGCATTGCTGTTTTTTCGCCCGTGATTCGCAAATGATTTCAATCGCGTGACTTCGTAACAAAGCGAAAGAAACAGTGATTTGGATTGGAGCGCCGGCGCACGTAAGTATGGTGCAACGAAACTGCCCCAGGAGACCTTTTGACAGGCTCCGGCTGCAGAATAAACGATGACCGCGCCGATCGGACAGACCGCTGGTGCGGAAGAATAAAGGCAGAATTTATGGCAATTGGCTTGCTGGGTTTTCAAACGACGGTATCGCGTCCCGTGACGCTTTCGGGCATCGGGGTCCATTCGGGCGCTGACGTTTCGATCACCCTGAACCCGGCCGAATCGGGCACCGGCGTCGTTTTTCAGCGCCTGCATGACAATCGCGACATCACCGAACTCAAGGCCGTTTCCTCGCAGGTCGGCAATACCGACCTCTGCACCGTACTCGGCTTCTCGCCCGCCCATTCGGTCGCGACGATCGAGCATGTCATGGCCGCTATCTATGCGCTCGGCCTCGACAATGTGGTGATCGAAGTGCAGGGCTCCGAAATGCCGATCATGGACGGCAGCTCGCTGCCCTTCGTCGAGGCGATCGAGCAGGTTGGTCTCGTCTCGCTTGGCGTCAAGCGCCGCTATATCCGTATCACCAGGCCGGTGCGAATCGAGCATGGCGGCTCCTGGAGCGAATTCCGCCCCTATGACGGCACGCGCTTCGAAGTCGAGATCGATTTCGATTGCCCGCTGATCGGCCGGCAGAAGTGGGCTGGCGATATGACCGCCGCCGTCTTCAAGGCCGAGCTTTCCCGCGCCCGCACCTTCGGCTTCATGCGCGATGTCGAACGTCTCTGGGCGTCGGGCCACGCGCTCGGCTCTTCACTCGAAAATTCCGTCGTCATTTCGGACGACAACACGGTCATCAACGTCGAAGGACTGCGTTACGCCAAGGACGAATTCGTCCGCCACAAGACGCTCGATGCCGTCGGCGATCTGTCGCTTGCCGGCGCCCAGTTCATCGGCTGCTACCGTTCCTATCGCGGCGGTCACAAGATGAACGCCAATGCGCTGAAGGCGCTGCTCGCCGATTCCTCCGCCTACGAGGTGGTCGAGACGTCGACGCCGCGCCAGCGCGTCGCTGCCCGCGAACTGATCGCTGTCAGCGCTTCGGAATTCGCTCCCTGGTCGGCATGACCTCCAGCATATTCTCAAGACCAGGCCGCCTCTTTCCCGGAGGCGGTTTTTTTATGTCCGGCCGCGTATGCGGCGATAACCGATGCTCTGGCTGCCACAGATCCGGAAGAAGATGAAAAGCCCGGTCATTTCTGCGGTCGTTGCCACAAAAATGCGTTAATGCCTTATCATTGCGTTGCTCTTGATGCACATTTGTGGCTAGAAACGCCAGCGAGGCGTGGCTGCCGTGGAGCGAGCGGCGGCAGTGGGGTTCTTTCGAATGGGTTATGCAGGATCTGAAGGTATGATGAAGACAGCGCGTGCTTTGTTGGCATCGCTTCTGGTGCTCAGCGCAGGCGCCTTGATCTCCGGTTGCCAGTCGGACCCCGATATCGACATCACCAAGCTCGGCCTCGAAACCGATCCGCCCGACGTGCTCTACACGCAAGGCCTTGCCAATATGAAGGCCGGCAACATGGCGGAAGCGGGGCGCAAGTTCGACGCGATCGACCGCGAGAACCCGTTCTCCGAATGGGCGCGCAAGGCGCTTGTGATGAGCACTTTCGTCAAATACCGCCAAGGCCGCCTGGACGATGCGCTTGCTTCCGGCAACCGCTACATGTCGCAATATCCGAAGTCCCAGGATGCCGCCTATGTGCAGTATATCATCGGACTCACCTATTCCAAGCAGATCGTCGACGTGACGCAGGACCAGCGCGCCTCGGCCAAGACGATCGAGGCGATGCAGGCCGTCATCGACAACTATCCGAACTCCGAATATGTCGACGACGCACAGGCCAAGATCCGCTTTGCACGCGACCAGCTCGCCGGCAAGGAAATGCAGATCGGCCGCTACTACATGGAGCGGAAGGAATATCTGGCCGCGATCTCGCGCTTCCGCATCGTCGTCGAGAAATATCCGAACACGAACCAGATCGAAGAGGCCTTGGCGCGTCTCGTCGAAGCTTATTACTCCATGGGCATCGTCGACGAGGCGCAGACGGCCGCTGCTGTTCTCGGTCACAATTATCCCGACAGCCAGTGGTATGCTGATTCCTACAAGCTGCTGCAGAGCGGCGGTGCCGAGCCGCGTGAAAACAAGGGTTCGTGGATCGCCGCAGCGGGCAAGAAACTTCTTCTCGGTTCCTGAGGCCAATGCTGATCCAGCTTTCGATCCGCGATATCGTCCTGATCGAGCGGCTGGATCTTGCCTTCGAGACCGGCCTCTCCGTGCTGACGGGCGAGACCGGGGCGGGTAAATCCATCTTGCTCGACAGCCTGTCGCTGGCGCTCGGCGGGCGCGGCGATGGCGGCTTGGTGCGTCATGGCGAGGACAAGGGCCAGGTGACGGCGGTGTTCGACGTCGGCATGGAACACGGCGCCCGCACCCTCCTGCGTGAAAACGGCATCGACGACGAGGGCGACCTGATCTTCCGCCGCCAGCAATCGGCGGACGGACGCACCAAGGCCTATGTCAACGACCAGCCGGTCAGCGTGCAACTGATGCGCCAGGCCGGTCAGATGCTGGTCGAAATCCACGGACAGCACGACGACCGCGCCCTTGTCGACACCAATGCCCACCGCACTCTGCTCGATGCCTTCGCCGGCCTCACCGACGAGGTTTCGGAGGTCTCCCGGCTCTATCGCCTGTGGCGCGACAGCGAGCGGACGCTGAAGAAGCACCGCGAGAAGGTGGAAAGTGCGGCGCGCGAAGCCGACTATCTGCGCTCTTCGGTCGAGGAACTCGAGAAGCTCTCGCCGCAGGACGGCGAGGAGGAAGAACTCGCCGATCGCCGGCAGAAGATGATGAAAGCCGAGCGAATCGCTGGCGATATTGCCGAGGCGTCCGAATTCCTGAACGGCAATGCCTCGCCGGTGCCCCATATCGCCTCGCTGGTGCGCCGGCTGGAGCGCAAGAGCCATGAGGCGCCAGGACTGCTCGAAGACACAGTGACGCTGCTCGATGCCGCGCTGGACCAGCTTTCCAACGCGCAGATGGAAGTCGAGGCGGCACTGCGCAAGACCGAATACGACCCCAGGGAGCTGGAGCGGGTGGAGGAGCGGCTTTTCGCGCTCAGGGCCGCCTCGCGCAAATATTCCGTGCCTGTCACCGAGCTGCCGGCGCTTGCCGTCCGCATGATCGCCGATCTTGCCGATCTCGACGCGGGCGAGGAGCGGCTTGCGCGGCTTGATGCCGAGGTTGGCCTGGCTCGGGAAAATTACGATGCGGCGGCGCGCTCGCTGTCCGACAAGCGCCATCATGCCGGCACGGCACTGGCTGGGGCCGTCATGGCCGAGCTGCCGGCGCTGAAACTCGAACGCGCCCGTTTCATGGTCGAGATCACCACGGATGCGGGCGAGGCGCTGGCCGAAGGCATCGACGTCGTCGAGTTCCATGTCCAGACCAATCCGGGCACGCGGCCAGGCTCGATCATGAAGGTCGCCTCGGGCGGCGAACTCTCGCGTTTCCTGCTGGCGCTGAAAGTGGCGCTCGCCGATCGCGGATCGGCCCCGACGCTCGTCTTCGACGAAATCGATACCGGCGTCGGCGGCGCGGTGGCCGATGCGATCGGTCAGCGGCTGAAGCGGCTGTCGGAGCGGGTGCAGGTGCTGTCGGTCACGCATGCGCCGCAAGTCGCGGCGCGGGCGGCGACGCATCTCTTGATTTCCAAGGGGCCGTCGGCCGACGGTTCGGAAAAGATTGCCACGCGCGTCGCGACGATGGCGCAGAAGGACCGCACCGAGGAGATCGCCCGTATGCTGGCCGGAGCTTCGGTCACCGAAGAGGCGAGGGCGGCAGCGAAGCGGCTGCTAGCCGGCAACGGCTAATTTCCGATGCTCTTTCCGCTTAGGCAGGTGGGATGACAATCACCCCGCGGCGCGATATCCGCTGAAGCTTCCCGATCGGCGGCGAGCCCAAGCCATGCGACTTTTCCATTTCAGCGACGATGCCGGTATCGCGGCGTTCGAGCCACGCCCGGTTCGCATCCCGTCTGCCCGTGCGCCCGGCCGGGAATGGCTGAACGGTCCGCTCGTCTGGGCAATCGATGCCGATCATGATTTCATGTATCTCTTTCCGCGCGATTGTCCCCGCATCCTCCTCTGGGCGACAGCCGATACGCCGGAGGCCGAACGACGACACTGGCTCGGCGACTGGCGCGCCGTCGCCTACGTCGAGCGCCGTTGGCTGGAACGGCTCGAAGCGGAGACGATTCATCGTTACGAGATGCCAGCCGAGGGCTTCGAGGATCTGGGTGATGCTGGCATGTGGGTGGCCCGAAAGAGAGTGGTGCCGATAGAGCATGCCGCCATGTCACAGCTCGACCGGGAGTTTGCCCCGCGCAAGGTGGATCTCAGGGTGGTGGACACGCTGACGCCGCTGAAAGGGCTCTGGGGCACGAGCCTGCATGTCAGTGGTATCCGGCTGCGCAATGCGAACGATTGGGAATAGCCGGATAGGGCGGTGACAAGGATTCCACGGCATGAAAGTCGGCGCGAAAGCTCACCTCAATCTCCCTCATCCCTGTGCTCGTCACAGGGATCCAGCGCGCCCAAGTCCTTGGGCGCGGGAGATTCTTCTTCCCTGAAAGAGAGTGTCATTCACGGCGCAGAGGCGCCGTGGCTGGATTCCTGTGACAGGCACAGGAATGAGGGAGGAGAGCTGAGCGGGCCGATCATCCCGATGGCGGATACGCGGCCTCTCTTTTCATCCGGAAATTTTGCTCTAAAAAACAATGCAGATTCTCTGGAGTGATGTTCCATGTCCACCGAAAGTTCCGCCGTCGATACGTTGACGATCGAAGAGGCTGCCGCCGAGCTCGAACGGCTGGCAAAGGAGATCGCACATCACGATGCGCTCTATCACGGCAAGGACCGGCCGGAGATTTCGGATGCCGATTACGACGCGCTGAAGCGCCGCAACGATGCGCTGGAAGTGCGCTTTCCCGAGTTGATCCGCGAAGACAGCCCATCGCGGCATGTCGGTGCGGCGCCCTCCGTCACTTTTTCGCCTGTCGTCCACGCGCGGCCGATGTTGTCGCTCGACAACACCTTCTCGCAGGAGGACGTGCAGGATTTTGTCGCCGGCGTCTATCGTTTCCTCGGCCGGCTGCCGGACCAGTCGATCGCCTTTACCGCCGAGCCGAAGATCGACGGTCTCTCGATGTCGATCCGTTATGAAAACGGCAGGCTGGTGACCGCTGCAACGCGTGGCGACGGCACGACGGGGGAGAATGTCACTGCCAACATCCGGACCATCGCCGAGATCCCCAACGAGCTGCCGAAAGGCGTGCCCGCTGTCGTCGAGATCCGCGGTGAGGTCTACATGGCCAAGAGCGACTTCCTGGCGCTGAACCGGCAGATGGAGGCGGAGGGCAAGCAGACCTATGTCAATCCGCGTAATACGGCCGCCGGATCGCTGCGCCAGCTCGACGCCAAGGTGACGGCAAGCCGCAAGCTGAAATTCTTCGCTTATGCCTGGGGCGAGATGTCGGAGATGCCCGCCGATACACAGTTCGGTATGGTGCAGACCTTCAAGGACTGGGGTTTTCCGGTCAATCCGCTGATGAAACGGTTGAACTCGGTCGCCGACATCCTGGCGCATTATGACGAGATCGGGCTTGAGCGTCCGGATCTCGACTACGACATCGACGGCGTCGTCTACAAGGTCGACAGTCTGGAGCTGCAGGCCCGTCTCGGCTTCCGCTCGCGTTCGCCGCGCTGGGCGACGGCGCACAAGTTTCCTGCCGAACAGGCTTTCACGATCGTCGAGAATATCGACATCCAGGTTGGCCGCACTGGCGCCTTGACCCCTGTGGCGCGTTTGACGCCGATCACCGTCGGCGGCGTTGTCGTCACCAATGCGACGCTGCACAACGCGGATTACATCCAGGGCATCGGCAATAGCGGCGAACGCATCCGCGACGACGAGCACGATATCCGCATTGGTGATACCGTCATCGTGCAGCGCGCAGGCGACGTCATTCCGCAGGTACTCGACGTGGTCATGGAGAAACGCCCGGCCGAGGCCAGTCCCTATGAATTTCCGAAGACCTGCCCGGTCTGCGGTTCGCATGCCGTGCGTGAAAGACATGAGAAGACCGGCAAGCTCGATTCGGTCACCCGCTGCACCGGCGGCTTCATTTGCAGGGCGCAGGCGACGGAGCATCTGAAGCATTTCGTTTCGCGCAACGCCTTCGATATCGAGGGCCTCGGTTCGAAGCAGATCGACTTCTTCTTCGAAAACGAGGACGCGTCGCTGCAGATCCGCACTGCGCCCGATATCTTCACGCTGGAGGAACGGCAGCGGGATTCATTGACCAAGCTCGAGAATATTGACGGCTTCGGCAAGGTCAGCGTCGGCAAGCTCTATGGCGCGATCAACGAGCGGCGCAGCATTGCGCTCCATCGCTTTATCTACGCGCTCGGCATCCGTCATGTCGGCGAGACCACCGCGAAGCTGCTGGCGCGCTCCTATGGCACCTACGAGGCATTCGAGATGGCGATGCGGGAGGCCGAGGCGCTTTCTGGCGACGCCTGGAACGATCTCAACGCCATCGAAGGTATCGGCGAGGTCGTGGCGCGGGCCATCGTCGAATTCTACAAGGAACCACGCAATGTCGAGGTGATCACCCGACTGCTTGAGGAGGTGACGCCCGAGGAGGCCGAACAACCGAAGACGGCAGGCAGCCCGGTTGCCGGTAAGACCGTGGTTTTCACCGGCTCGCTGGAAAAGTTTACCCGCGACGAGGCAAAGGCGAGGGCGGAAAGCCTCGGCGCCAAGGTGGCGGGATCGGTCTCGAAGAAGACCGACATCGTCGTCGCCGGCCCAGGCGCCGGCTCCAAGCTCGACAAGGCGCGCGAACTCGGTGTGCAGACGATGGACGAGGACGAATGGCTGGCACTGATCAGCGGGTGAGGGCTGACGGCAAGCCGCCAGCCCGTTTTCTCATAACCTGAGCCGCGCCATCGTATAGGCGTCGACATACTCCCCTGATCGAAAGCCGAAGGCCTTCAGCAGGCCTTCCCGTTCGAAACCGAATTTCCGGTAGAGGCCGATGGCGACATCGTTGTCGGTGTAGACGGTTAGTTCCAGCCGTTTGATATCGAGCCAGTCGTCGGCAGCGTCGACCATCGCGCCGAGCAGGATCCGTCCGAAGCCGCGGCCAGTGAAATCGTCATGCACACCCATGCCGATACTGGCGACGTGCTGCCTACGGTCGGAGAGGCGGTTGAGGCCACCATTGCCGACGATCTTGCCATTTTGGGTGACGACGAGGTTGAGCGCGCCCGGCGAGGGATTTTCCATGTGCTTGCGAACCTCCTCGACCCGCTGGTAGGGCGGCCGCAAGGTGCCGGCCCGGTAGCCCGGCAGATTTATGAGATCGGTGATCTCCTCCGCATCGGACAGGCGGACGGCGCGCACGAAGACGCCATCTGGCAGGCGCGCTCGCTCGCGAGGTTCATTCTCTTCGTTTTCGGACATTCATGCTCTCCATCGATGTCGGGAGGAGAGCCGGTTTCCGAAAACCCTGCTCGCCTCGGCAGGGTTTCGGGATGATGATCGGATCGCTGCTATCGCGCCATCGCTCCCGCGTACCCTTCAAGGGTCGTGGTGTGATGGATAAGCGCTGCCATGGTCACGGAACCGATCATGGCAACAAGTTTCGATATGCGGGTTAAAAAGTCAATCGGGCGTCGCGTCGAATTTGCGCGGCCGGAAGCGGGGCGGTATTCCTGTTCCTGAAGAAACGATTCGGGTTGCTGCATTGAAGACCATCGCAATTGACTTCGAGACGGCGAACGAACAGCGCGGCAGCGCCTGTTCCGTCGGCCTTGCCTGGATCGAGGAGGGCAGGGTGACGCGCGTCGAGGAACGGCTGATCCGGCCGCGGGAGATGCGCTTTTCCGGGATGAACATCGCAATCCACGGCATCCGGCCGGAGCATGTCGAGGACGCGCCCGAGTTTCCCGAGGTGATGGACGAGTTCGAGGAGGATTTTCGCGGCGCGACGATGATCGCGCACAATGCCGCCTTCGATTTCAGCGTCTGGCGGGCGAGCCTCGATCTCTACCGGCAATCCTATCCGGAGCTTACCTATCTCTGCAGCCTGAAGATGGCGCAGCGGATCTGGCCGCATTTCCTCTCGCACCGGCTGAACCTGATTGCCGAGCATCTCGGTCTGCGTTTCGTGCACCACAACGCCGCCGAAGATGCCGCGGTCTGCGCGGCGGCCGCCATCGAGATGGCGAAGGCGGTCAAGGCCAGTGCCGTCCACGCGATACCAGCGCTGATCGGCATGAAACCCGGTCGGCTGACGGCGCGGGCCTACGAGCCCTGCACCTGCCGGAAAGGCTGATCCTTCAGCGAGCACCCATTTCTTGCAAAGCATGGGTACATGCTTATCTAGAATGCGGATTATTCAGGGAGCCGCCATGTCCAGACTGCGCAATCTTCTCCTCGCCGCCTTCTCTTTCGCCGCCCTTTCCGCAGGTGCTGCCTTGGCCGAAGTCGTCGGCAAGGTCGGGGTCGACTGGATCGGCAACGACATCATCGTCGAGGCGGTCTCCGACCCCGAGGTCAAGGGCGTTACCTGCCACGTCACCTATTTCGACCGCAGCCTGATCGACCGGTTCAAGAACGGCAACTGGTTCGAGGATCCGTCCAACAATTCCATTGCCTGCCGGCAGACGGGGCCGATCGAGATCGGCAATATCGACCTGTCCAAGGATGGCAGCGAGGTGTTCCGCCAGGGAATGTCGCTGATCTGGAAGACACTGGTCGTCAACCGTATCTACGACAAGACCAACGACACGCTGATCTATCTCGCCCATTCGCGCGAACTGACCGACGGTTCGGCGAAGATGTCGATCTCGACCATTCCGCTCTACGGGCAGAGCGTGACCTGGAAGAATGGGAAGCCGCAATAAGTCTGGGAGGTTCCGGGGGCTCTCGCGCTTGCGATGAAAGACCCCGCCCCAACCCCTCCCCACAAGGGGGAGGGGCTTAACTTGCCGCACCCGCTTTCCAGATTTTCGACGTTTCGGGAGGAGCGAGTCGGGGCCTGAGCATGGTCCCTCCCCTTTGTGGGGAGGGGTTGGGGAGGGTTTTTCGCAAAGTCTGATCCCATGCCCGTTTTACCTCCACCCCAAAATCAAAAAGGTCCGGACGAGCCGGGCCTTCGAATTCCAGATATGAGTATTCCTCAGGCGGCCTGTGTCAGTTCGTCGGCAATGACCGTGTCGAGGTTCAGGAAGCAGACCATGGTCTTTTCGAGCGCGACGATCCCGCGGCAGAAGGCGCGCTGGGCTTCCGGGATGATTTCCGGCGGCGGCTGCAGGTCCTCGCTCTTGATGGTCATCATGTCGGAAACCTGCTCGACCAGCAGGCCGACCAGCTTGCCGGCGATGTCGGTGACGATGATCGCCGAGCGCTCGGAGGGCTCGGTCATCTTCATGCCGAGGCGGCAGGCCATGTCGATAACGGGGATCACCGCACCGCGCAGGTTGATGAGACCCAAGACGTAGGGCGGGGTGTGCGGCATCGGCGTCACCGGAGCCCAGCCGCGGATTTCGCGGATGGCCATGATGTCGATGCAGAATTCCTGATCGCCGAGGTGGAACGAAACGATTTCGAGATAAGCGCCCGACTGCTTGATGGCGTTATTGTTGTTCATGGTCAGAATTCTTCCCAGTTGTCCCCAGCGGGAGAGGCGATGTAGAACCGCCGTTAAATATAGATGTGACGGCTTAAGTCTTTCCTAACGATATGTATTTTCGAATTGGCCGTCGCTCTGGATGTAAGCTATTCAAACACATGCATTTTTGATCCGTGCAGATTCCTGAGGGCGGATTTCGTTGCCGTGGCAGTTTCTACCGGTGAGACAATTCAACACGGGTTCGAAAACATTTTCTTGAATTGCGCGCCTCCGGTCGAGGCTATAATCACGCCAGCAGGGGCGGGCGGCACATCCGCCTGGATCGAGGATCATGCTAATGAAGACATTCCGCATCGCCGTCTGGGTCGGTGTCCTGATACTTGCCGGGTTTCTTGGCGCGTACACGCTCTACCTGACGAAGTCGAAGAATGTGGTGGCGGAAGCGCCTTTCGGGGTGCCCTTCACCCTGGTCTCTCAGAGCGGGCAGCCGATCACCGAGCAGGCGCTGCGCGGCAAGCCGACGGCGCTGTTCTTCGGCTTCACCCATTGCCCGGAAGTCTGCCCGACGACGCTTTTCGAGCTGAACGGCTGGATGGAGAAGGTCGATCCGAAGGGCGATAAGCTGCAGGCCTATTTCGTGACCGTCGATCCGGAGCGCGACACTCCCGAGATCATGAACGAATACGTCTCCAATGTTTCCAAGCGCATCACCGGCATTTCAGGCGCGCCTGACAAGATCGCCGAGGTCGTCAAGGGTTTCCGCGTCTACGCCAAGAAAGTGCCGGTCGACGAGAAGGATCCGAAAGGCGACTATACGATGGACCACACCGCCTCGGTCTTCCTGCTCGATTCGGCCGGGCGGTTTGCCGGAACGATCGCCTATGGCGAAAACCCGGACACGGCGGTAAAGAAGCTGGAGAATCTCGTCAGCAAGGGGTGACAGCTTCAGCGTGATAGGGCGTTGGCTCGACCGGCGGCGGGCAATGGAAATGGGAAAGACCGCCTATCGTGAGTGAAATCCGCCTTTACGTGACGACGACCGAAGCCAAGGCCGAGGAGATCCTCGACCTTCTGAGCGAGGTCTTCGGTGAAGAAGACTTTGCCATCGGCACCACCGAGATCGATGAGAAGAAGGATATCTGGGAAGCCTCGATCTATATGATGGCCGAGGACGAGGCTGAGGTGCAACCCCGCGTCGAGGACGCATTGAAGGCTTCTTTCCCCGATGCCCGGCTGGAGCGGGAAGTCATCCCCGAGATCGACTGGGTAGTGAAATCGCTGGAGGGGCTGAAGCCCGTCCGGGCGGGCCGTTTCCTGGTACATGGCTCGCATGACCGCGACAAAATCCGCCCCGGCGACATCGCCATCGAGATCGATGCCGGCCAGGCCTTCGGCACAGGCCATCACGGCACGACGGCCGGCTGCCTCGAGGTGATCGATAGCGTGGTGCGCTCGCGCCCGGTCCGCAACGCGCTCGATCTCGGCACCGGCAGCGGCGTACTGGCGATTGCGGTGCGCAAGCTCAGGAACATACCGGTGCTGGCGACCGACATCGATCCGATCGCGACGAAGGTGGCGGCCGAGAACGTGCGCCGCAACGGCATCGCCTCGGGCATCGTTACCAGGACCGCGCCGGGCTTTCATTCGACGGCCTTTTCCGAGCATGGCCCCTTCGATCTCATCATCGCCAACATTCTCGCCCGGCCGCTGATCCGCATGGCGCCGAAGCTTGCGACGCATCTTGCGCCTGGCGGATCGGTCATTCTCTCCGGCATCCTTGCCGGGCAGCGCTGGAAGGTGATTGCCGCCTATAGTGGCGCGAGGCTTCGCCACGTCAGAACCATCTGGCGCAACGGCTGGGTGACTATCCATCTCGATCGGCCTTGATGGGGGCGAGAGTTGGGGAGGCGAATGCGGTGTCCTCTTCTCCCCAGCGGGGAGAAGTGCCGGAGCGATAGCGAGGCGATGAGGGGGTGAGCGGCGAAGTCGCGAATGCGCTGAGCGCAGCGAATGGTGTGCCGTGTGGCCCCCTTGCATCCGACCCTTCGGGCCACCTTCTCCCCGCTGGGGAGAAGAGGGAGCAAGCCGATAGCGTACCTCCCGTGCCTTCCCAAAGAAGAAAAAAGGCGGTGCCGATGGCACCGCCTTGGACCGGTCTATCCGGTCAATGCCCGCGAGCTCAAGGGGAGGAGCGCTCAAGCGGGCTCCACTGCATTCCAATAGGCCGGTCCGGGAGGGAGGAGACGGACTGGCTTTCAGGCTTAGAACGCGTAGCTGGGGGCACCCTTGTGGCGCGTGGCCCGCTGGCCGGCGCCGAGCAGCTTGAGGCTGTCCTCGTTCTGCGGGCGGCGGGCGCCGATCACGTGACGCACGGTCTGGCGTTCGCCAGCCTGCACCGGGCTGCTATATGCGAAGCGCGAGAGAGAGGCGGTCATTTCAAGAATTCCTTTGTTTACAGGTTCATCGCGAACCGTTCGATGACGCCTATATAGCTATTCTGAAATGCGGAGGCAGAGGGTTTTGGTCATGGGAGCCATGCGGCCAATGCATAAAGCGTGCCAAATTAACTTTTGGCGTCACAGTTCCGTCAAAATGTTGAGCGGCCCCAGGGGTTTCGACTCGTTTTGTCGCTTTTTCTCCCCATCGATTGAAATTTCGCTAACATGGCCGGCATCCCATTAACCGGATTCGTCTCAATCATTCGGGTTTCCAGCATGTTCCAGTCTTTCGAGGTTACCTCCACGCCGCAATTCGGCAGGGATCGTGTATCGGCGCTGCGCGCTAGTTTCGATTCGCTCGGCATCGACGCCTTTGTCGTGCCGCGTGCCGATGAATTCAACGGCGAATATGTTCCCGCATGTTCGGAGCGCTTGGCATGGCTGACGGGCTTTACCGGCTCGGCCGGAATTGCGCTGATCATGCGCACGCAGGCGATCGTCTTCGTCGACGGACGCTATGTGACGCAACTTGCCGAACAGGTCGACGGTTCGGTCTTTTCGGGTGGCGATCTCGTCAACGAGCCGCCGCATGTCTGGCTGGCCGCAAACGGCGGCAAGGGCCTGCGGCTCGGCATCGACCCCTGGCTGCATGCCGGGGCCGAGGTGCGCCGTCTGGAAAGGGCGCTGTCGGAGATCGGCGGCACGCTGGTCTTCCTGCCGCACAATCCGCTCGACAGGCTTTGGGCCGACCGGCCGGCCGAGCCGCTTGGCGCGGTCAGCATCCAGAATGTCGTCCAGGCCGGCGTGCTGGCGCGAGAGAAGATCGCGACGATCGCAGCCGATCTCTCGAAGAAGAACCTTGCAGCGGTGCTGATCGCCGATCCCTCTTCGGTCGCCTGGACCTTCAATATCCGTGGCGCCGACGTGCCGCACACGCCGCATCCGCTGGCGCGCGCCATCATCCATGCCGACGGCCGGGCCGAACTCTTCCTGGACAAGCGCAAGACCGGCATCGAGCCGGAGGCCTATCTCGGGCAGATCTGCACGCAGCTGCCGCCCTCGGCGCTGGAGGAGAGGCTTGCCGCCGTCTCGAGAGACGGCGGCCGGGTGCTGATCGACCCTGATATCGCCGCCTATGCGCTGGCGGCGATCATCCGTAAGGCGGGCGGCGAAGTGGTGGAGGGCGCTGATCCCGCCAAGCTGCCGCGCGCGGTGAAGAACGACGTCGAGATCAACGGCTCGGCCGCCGCGCATCTGCAGGACGGGGCGGCGATGGTGGAATTCCTCTATTGGCTGTCGCAGACGAAGCCCGGCACGGTCACCGAGATCGCTGCTGCCGAGCATCTCGAAGCGGCGCGCGCCCGCGTCGGCCAGAGCATGCAGAACCCGCTGAAGGACATTTCCTTCGACACGATTTCGGGCGCCGGCGAACATGCGGCGATCATGCATTACCGCGTGACAACCGAGACCAACCGGATGATCGAGGCCGGCGAACTCTTCCTGATCGATTCGGGCGCGCAATATATCAACGGCACGACCGACATCACCCGCACCGTCGGCATCGGCACTGTTTCGGAAGAGCATCGGCGCTTCTTCACGCTGGTGCTGAAGGGGATGATAGAGATCAGCACGGCGCGTTTCCCGAAGGGCACGCGTGGCTGCGACCTCGATCCGCTGGCGCGCATCGCGCTGTGGCGGGCCGGCGCCGATTTCGCTCACGGCACAGGCCATGGCGTCGGCTCCTATCTCTCGGTGCATGAGGGGCCGCAGCGTATCTCCAGGCTTTCGACGCAGGAACTGCTGCCCGGCATGATCCTTTCGAACGAGCCTGGCTATTACCGGCCCGGCAGCTTCGGCATCCGCATCGAGAACCTGATCTATGTACGCGGCGCCGAAGAGATCGAGGGCGGCGATGCGCCGATGCTCGGATTCGAGACGCTGACTTTCTGCCCCATCGACCGCAGCCTCGTCATTCCTGAGCTTCTGACCCATGACGAGCTGCACTGGCTCAACGACTATCATCGCCGCACATGCGAGGCGCTGATGCCGCTCATCCACGATCACGATGTCAGGGCGTGGCTCGAAAACGCGACGCTGCCGCTGGAATATTGAGAAAACGGCATTGCAGCGTCGGCGACGCTGTAATGCCTTGAATTTCTGTGCCGGCTTTCGGGCCGGTGCTCAGGCGCCGATCGTGTGGCGCCAGCTCATCACGACGATCCAGGCGGCGACCAGCATCCATGTATGGCTGAAGCGCAGGCCGATGAAGAGAGCGACGATCAACGCCAGCTTCGATTCCCAGCCGCCGATGAAGAAGGCGGGCGCGACCAGCGTCGTCAGCACGGCGGCCGGCACGGCATTCAGCGCCGCCTCCATGCGCGGGGGAATACTCTTCATTCGGGTGATGAGGATATAGCCGCCGATGCGGGTGGCGAAGGTGGCGGCGGCTGCGGCGAGGATGACGAGCGCCATGTGAAGATCGAATTCCATGGCTCAGACCTCGTGCACTTCGGATTGAAGGGCATCGGCTTCAAGATCAGGCTCTTCCGGCGGCAAAGGCAGCACGGCGGCTAGCACAATGCCTGCGGCGGCACCGAGGCTGACATGCCAGGGCGAGCCGACGTAACGGTAGGCGAACACGGAAGCCACCGCGCTAACGAGCGCCACGGGCAGGAAATTGTCTCGCTTGCGGAAGCCGAGGACGATGCCGAGGAAATAAGCCGGCAGCAGGATGTCGAGGCCGATGGCCTTAGGATCGCCGATGAAGCCGCCGAGCATGCCGCCGGCGACGCTGATCAGCACCCAGGGAATGTAGATGATGATGGCAAAGCCGAAATACCAAGCGAAGGTGAGTTGCCGGCCGGTCTCGGCGCGCTTCACCGCTTCGGCGAATTGCGGATCGACGAGCAGGAAGAAGGTGAAGAATTTCTGCACCGGCGTGAAATGGCCGATGTAGCGCGCCAGCGCCGCCGAATAGAGCACGTGGCGGAAATTGACGGCGAGGATCGACAGCACGATCAGCCAGGCATGGACATTGTGACCGAAGAGTTCGATGCCGACCATCTGGCTGGCACCGGCATAAACGGTGGCGCTCATGAAGGCGGCTTCGGAGAGCGACATGCCGTTTTCGACCGCAAGCGCTCCGAACAGGGCGCCAAAGGGCGCCGATGCCAGCGCAACGGCGGAGCCGCCCCGCAAACCTTCAACAAAGTCGGCGCGATTCATGGGATCTTTCCTGTTGGAATTCAGGTTTCCCCTTATGGTCTACGGCTTGCAACGGCAATTGAATTTCATTGATTGACCAATCGATTTCGCTGAACCATCAAACTCCTGATCGCATTCGGTAAAGAGGCAACCATGAAGAAGATCGAATTTTCGAAGGAAGAAAAGGCTGAGATCGTTTCGCGCATCCGCGCTTATTTCGACCGGGAACTCGACCCCATCGGCGCTTTGTCGGCTGAATTCCTGCTTGACTTCTTCATCGAGGAGATCGGCCCGTACGTCTACAATCGAGGGCTGAAAGATGCCCAAGCCGCCCTGTTGAAGCGAATGGAAGACATGGCCGAAGATATCCATCTGCTTGAGAGGGAGGAAAAAATTCTAGCGCCTTAGAATCGAACCAGAGCCTTCACTTAACGCCAAATTATTTCTGCACCGATATGGTCGTGACGCTTTCGTTCACCGGGTGCGTGTTATTTGGCCGTGATTGTCTCTGCTATCGATGAACCTCGATCCGCCAAGCTCGGCAAGGCGTTGATCTTTATGGTCTGGCTTGTGCTGGCGTCTGCGCTTTGCTGGTCCGAAACGGTCTGGCGTGACGAGGTTCGTGCTTTGTCACTCGCCCTCCAGGGGGATAATTTCATCGATATGCTTCGCCAGATGCATGGCGAGGGTCATCCTGCTCTCTGGTATATTCTGTTGCGCGCCGCCTATGTCGTGGTCGGCTCACCGGTCGTCCTGAAGGTCGTCGCCCTGACGATTGCGGCGGCGGCGGCCTATCTTCTTGTTTTCGGACTGAAACTGCCGCTTTCCATCATGCTGCTGTCGCTGTTCAGCAGCTTTTCGATTTTCGACTACGCCGCGATGTCGCGAAATTACGGCATCAGCATGCTGGTGATTTTCCTTATCGTCCTGAGTTGGGAGAAGGGAACACGAAACGGGCTATTGCTCGGCCTGTTGTTTGCGTTGCTGGCAAATACCAACGTCCATTCGGTCGTCCTGGTCGGCGGCTTTCTCGCCTATTGGTTTTTCGATTTAATTCTGGCGCGGCCAAGGCCTGCCCTGACGGAATATCGGGGCTTTGCGACAGCCGCTGCCATTGCCGCGGTTGGAATTATTCTATGTTTCGTAACGGTCTATCCGACCTTCAATGATACGGGGCAGAACGATCTCAGCGGCAAGAATTTCGCTTTGCTTGCCCTCGGTGCACTTGCCGCGCCCAGTTCCCATTTTATGGCATTCTATCCCGACCGGATCCTTGAATTGGTCTTGGCATATCCGTTGGCCTCCCGGATTTTCGCAGCGTTGATGTCCGTGCTCATCTACGCCAGCCTGTTGGCGCTGGCGAACCGGCGGCCGGCGATGATCGCAGCCGGATTGGTTCTCTTAGGGCTTTCGCTGCTTTTTACGCTTGTCTATCCCGGCGGATACAGACATCAGGCGCTCTGGCTGGTTTTCATGATCGCGATCACCGCTTTGACCAGGCATACTCAGCGCGAGGGGACGGGCGCTGCCGGCATCGAGGCTGCTGGCGGGATCGTAAGGTTCGGGCGCCTGTGCTTCCTGATATTGCTGGCGCTACAGGTCGTGTCCGGTATCGAAAAGATCAATCAGGCCTTCATAGCCGAAATACCCCTGAGCCGAAGCAAGGATTTCGGGGCGTTCATGCAATCGCGCCCTGATCTCAAGGACGCGGTCATCATGGCGGATCCCGACTATCTCGTGGAAGCCTTGCCCTATTACGTCTCCAATCGCACCTATCTTCTGCGGGAGGAGCGGTTCGGCGCCATCGTGCGATATACCCGGAACGCGCGGCTTTCGCTCAGCCTTGCCGATATTCTGCAAACGGCACACCGATTGCAGCGGAGTGAGCATGTGCCTGTCGTCATCCTTCTTTCGCAGCGGCTCGATCAGATTGCTGCGCCCGTCACCCTGCGTGAAAGCTATGTTTGGCGGTTGTCTCTGACGCCGGAAGACATTTCTGCTTTCCAGAGCGCGACAAGCCTCGTCAAGCGCTTCGGCCCGGTTGGCGGAAGCGATGAGACGTTCGACGCCTACGTATTGAAATAAGACGCCGGTCAGCAGCCTATTTGCGCAATACGTCAGCGCTGTCGCGGCTGGCATCCTCGATGAAGTGCGGTGCCTGAGGAACGCGCCGGCGCGTCTCAGCCCTCGCGCTTCATCCGTTCTCTGCGTGCGATTTCGGCTTGCGAAGGCTCGGGCATTCCGAAGCTGCCGGTTTCGACCTCGCCGGCGCGCTCGTAGACGCTCATGATGACGCCGGTCGTCGATACCGAGTTGGTCGTGAGCTTCAGCGCCTCCGGCCTGGCGCCCTTGCCGAACAAGCGCTTCCCGGGGCCGAGGATGAGCGGGAATGTCAGGAGCCGGAGTTCATCGATCAGGTCGTGCGCCAGCAGGGTTTGCAGCAAGCCACTGCTGCCCTGCGTCAGGAGGTCGGGACCGTCTTGCTGCTTCAAGCGGGCGATTTCGGCGGCGACATCGCCGCGCAGCGCAAAGGAATTTTCCCAGGCGAGCGGCTCGTTCGAGGTGGTTGCGACATATTTGGTTGCGGCATTGAAGGCTTTTCCGATGGGATCGTCTTTGCCGACGAAGGGCCAGTGCGCCGCGAAGATCTCGTAGGTTTTACGGCCGAGCAGCAGCGCGAAGGGGTCGGTAAAAATCCCGTCCATGAAACCGCCCATCGGCTCGTCCCAGTAATTAACGGTCCAGCCGCCAAGAGTGAAGCCGCCGGTCGGATCCTCCTGCGGCGCGCCCGGCGCCTGCATGACGCCATCCAAGCTCACGAAGGCTGCGGTAACAAGCTTTCTCATCTCTCAACTCCCGTGATTGGTGTGTTCAGAGCCAAGGACGGATGGACGTGTGCCGATCCGACATCCGCCACATTGTCTTTTATCGCTGATCTCACTCAGCCGGCCAGGACCTTGGCGCTGTCGATGATCGCGATGCCATGCGTCCGCATCTCCTCGATGGCGGCGGCGACGCCTTCGGGCGTGATGCCGCGGCTTGCATCCTCGACGAAGCGCACGCGAACGTCAGGTATCATCTCCAGCGCGTCGAGCGCGGAGAACTTGACGCAATAGTCGGTCGCCAGCCCGCAGACGTCGAGGTCGGTGACGCCCTGATCCTCGAGGAAATCGGAGAGGCCGGTCGAGGCATCGCGGGCATTGTCGCGGAAGGCCGAATAGCTGTCGATATCAGGATCCTCGCCCTTCTGCTGGATCAGGTCGATCTCTTCGGATTTGAGCTCGGGATGCAGTTCGGCATCGAGCGTACCCTGAATGCAGTGGTCGGGCCACATCATCTGCGGCTTGCCTGACAGTTCCCCCATCTCGAAGGGGGCGGCACCGGGATGGGCGGAGGCGAAGCTGCCGTGGCCCGGCGGATGCCAGTCCTGCGAGGCGACAATCAGATCGTATTTGCCGCTGTCGATCAGTCTGTTTGCGACGGGAACCACCTTGTCGCCCTCCGGCACCGGCAGATTGCCGCCCGGACAGAAGCCGTTTTGAATGTCGACGAGCAGCAGCGCTTTCATCAAGGCCAATCCCTTCGCTTTATTCCAGTGTAAGACGCCAAGCACACTGAATGGATCAACTAGTGGATTTCCAGGCGCGGACGCGCAAGTGTTAATTCTGGTACTAGCGGTAGTAAGTCGTCGAAACAGAATGCTCTAATGCAATCATTGCGATAGTTGGCGGCGGTTCTCGTGTCGAAATGGAACGGAGGGGAAGGCGTGTGCATGATTTCCGGATCGCAGACAAGGCCCACGACGTTGGCAAGTGCCGGCAAATCGATCTGCCTGCGTAGGATGCTTTGTGCGGCATCGATGGATCGAGGCTCCCCCGGCAGAGCCCGGATCTCGGCCAGCTAGACCGCCGCCACGTCTTCGGCTGCGGAATCACCTGCTGCGGCGGAAGCGCCGTAGGTATTGCGGTAGGCTTGAAGGGCCGTCTGCATGTCGCTCAGCACTTTGGTGAGCAGCGGATCGCTATCACCTGACGTCTTGATGCTGTTCGGATCGGCGGCGAGGAATTCGGACTCGGTCAACTTGCCGTCGCCATCCGTATCCATCGCGGCGAAGACGTCCTTGGAAGCGTCGTCGCTCTGATCGTCGCTGCCGTCGGTCTTCTGCATCGACAGCATCAGCGACAGGATGTCGGCGGTGATCTTCTTGACGATGTCGGTGCTGCTGTCGTCGCTGTCGGTCGACGCCGTGGCCGATGTCGAGGACTGCGAGGCGGCGGCCAACTCGTCCGCCGATATGACGCCGTCGCCATTCTTGTCGAGGCTGGAAAGCGGAGACTGATATTGAGTTAATGTGCTGCCGAGAGACGAAACACTGGTCACTTGAACCTCCTTCGAAAAGTTCGTCGTGAAACCCTCCTTTCATGGGTGGGCAGCCTCTGGGCTAAGCTGATTTGCGCAAGGCGTCAAAGCGACGTTTTGACAGGGCAGAAGTGCGATTGACGGCGCGGGGCGACGCACGTTAACCTTGCGGTTACCAAAGTTGTTTCATTGGAATTATTGGCTTTTTTAGCGATTTCTTCGCCTGGGCGCGATTAAATTCATGCCCGTCTTTGCCTGAAATTGCCGTAATGCAGCGTGCGGAGGAGCCATGGGCGGGAGTGCCCGGGTTTGCGTGGCTGCGACATTTCGTCTGCTCTCTATGAGGGCGACGTCAGGCTGAGCTTGCTCCGGATCATGATTTCTGCCTTTCTTACCCTCAGCAGCGGGAAGCGAAGTCATGTCCGAGTCCGATCCAGACGAAAAGATCGATGCGACGTTTCGCAACGGGTCGCTGACAGCGGCCGGGATCATCCTCGGTTTCTCGCTCAATTTCATCAGCGTCTGGGTCTCCAACCCCAATGACTGGAGCCGCATCGATATTCTGCCGATGCTGTTCCTGACCGTGGGCATCGCCGTCCAGGTGAAAGTCTTTGCCGATTTGCTGGCGCGGGACTCCCTGTTTGCCACCAAATATGACCGATCTCGCCGGCTCTTTCTGATCGGATTGGGAATCGTCGCCGCGGGCATCGGCATCGCGCTCGTCAACGATATTCTCGGGCTCGGAAGAATGCGGATGCTCGGGTGAGCGTTTTCGCGTCGTGCTGACTTGGATCGGTTCAGCTTTTCATGGGAGCGCAGAACCGCTCCAGTCTTTTGTTTTACGCAATTCCGGGCGGAAAACCGCTTCACACTTTTCCTGGAATTGCTCTGAGGTCACACGCGCTCGACGAACCCGTCCAGCACGCGCTTCTGTCCGGCCCGGTCGAACTCGATTGTCAGCTTGTTGCCTTCGATGCCAGTGATGTTGCCGTTGCCGAATTTCAGGTGGAACACGCGATCGCCGAGGGTGAATCTCGATGGTTCCGACGAGGTCGATTTCGCCACCAGTTCGCCTTCGATCGTGCGCCCCTTCGGGCCGCTTTCGCCATAGCCGATGCGTTCGACGGCGTGGCCGGAGCGGGTGCCCCAATTGTCGCGTGTAGCGTCGGTCTTGTTGGCCTGGGCGCGTTTCCAGCCGGGAGTGGAATAGGAGTTGGCGAAGGGTTCGGCCTTGTCGAAGCGGGACTGACCGTAGCCGCCGCGGCCATACCCGCCGTAGCTCTGTTCCATTTCGGCGACCTCGACATGGGTTTCCGGCAGTTCATCGAGGAAACGTGAGGGCAGGGTCGATTGCCAGAGGCCATGGATGCGGCGGTTGGAGACGAACCAGATGTGGCAGCGGTGCTTGGCGCGGGTGATGCCGACATAGGCGAGGCGGCGTTCCTCCTCCAGGCCGGCGCGGCCGCTCTCATCCAGCGAGCGCTGGTGCGGGAAGAGGCCTTCCTCCCAGCCGGGCAGGAAGACGGTGTCGAATTCCAGGCCCTTGGCCGAGTGCAGCGTCATGATCGAGACGGCGTCGAGGTTCTCGTTGGTCTCGGCATCCATGACCAGGGAGACGTGTTCGAGGAAGCCGCGCATCGACTCGAAGCTTTCCATCGAGCGGATGAGTTCCTTGAGGTTTTCGAGGCGGCCGGGGGCTTCGGCGTTCTTGTCGTTCTTCCACATGTCGGTATAGCCGGACTCTTCGAGGATCTGCTCGGCAAGTTCGGTATGCGGCGTGTTTTCAAGCAGTTCCTGCCATCGGCGGAAAGATTGAATCACATCGAAGAGCGCCTTTCGCGCCTTCGGCTTCAGCTCGTCCGTCTCGATGATGTCGGCGGCTGCCGCAAGCATCGGGATATCGCGGGCACGCGCATAGTCGTGCAGCGCGCGCACTGTCGTATCGCCGAGGCCGCGCTTCGGGGTGTTGACGATGCGCTCGAAAGCGAGGTCGTCGGCCGGCTGCGCCACGAGGCGGAAATAGGCCATGGCATCGCGGATCTCGAGGCGCTCGTAGAAGCGCGGGCCGCCGATGACGCGATAGTTGAGGCCGAGGGTGACGAAGCGGTCTTCGAATTCGCGCATCTGGAAGGAGGCGCGCACGAGGATCGCCATGTCGTTCAAGAGATGCTTGCCGCGCTGGAGCTGCTCGATCTCCTCGCCGATGGCCCGGGCTTCCTCCTCCGAATCCCAGGAAGCGTGGACCTGCACCTTGGCGTCGTCGGGATCGGAGCGGTCGGTGAACAGCGTCTTGCCGAGGCGGCCCTCATTATGGGCGATCAGATGGGCGGCGGCCCCGAGGATATGTTCGGTCGAGCGGTAGTTGCGCTCGAGCTTGATGACCTTGGCACCGGGGAAATCCTTTTCGAAGCGCAGGATATTGTCGACCTCCGCGCCGCGCCAGCCATAGATCGACTGATCGTCGTCGCCGACGCAGCAGACGTTCTGTGGCTCGCCCTTGGGGCGTTGGGCGAGAAGCCTGAGCCACATATATTGAGCAGTGTTGGTGTCCTGGTACTCGTCGACGAGGATATAGCGGAAGCGACCGTGATATTCCTTCAAGAGATCCGGGTTCTTGCGGAAGATCGCGATCGGATGCATCAGCAGGTCGCCGAAATCGCAGGCGTTCAGCGTCGTCAGGCGCGCCTGATAGGCGAAATAGAGATCGCGGCCGCGGCCATTGGCAAAGGCGCGGGCGTCGCCCTCGGGGATATCGGCAGGGCCGAGACCCTTGTTCTTCCAGGTGTCGATCATCCCGGCGAACTGCTTGGCCGGCCAGCGCTTGTCGTCGAGGCCTTCGGCCTGGATGATCTGCTTGATCAGACGAACGACGTCGTCGGTATCGAGAATGGTGAAATCGGAGCGCAGGCCGACGAGCTCGCCGTGGCGGCGCAGAAGTTTGACGCCGATCGAGTGGAAGGTGCCGAGCCAGGGCATGCCTTCGACGGCGCCGCCGACGAGCAAGGCGATGCGCTCCTTCATCTCGCGGGCAGCCTTGTTGGTGAAGGTGACGGCGAGGATCTGCGAGGGGAAGGCGCGGCCGGTGTTGAGGATATGCGCAATGCGGGTCGTCAGCACGCGGGTCTTGCCGGTGCCGGCGCCGGCGAGCACGAGGACGGGGCCTTCCAGCGTTTCGACGGCTTCGGTCTGCTCGGGGTTAAGCCCGGCGAGATAATCCGGCCGCTTGCCGCCGTCGCGAGCCGCCATGGCGCGGGCGGCGATGCCGCCACCGGCGGCGGGCGCCCTTTCGGCGGGTGCGGCAGGTGGCTGCGGCTTGCGCGCCATCTCGCCCGGCTCTTCGTCGAAGAAGGGCATATCGTCGAAACTATTGCTCATGGCGCGTAATGTAGTGATTCGGGAAGGAAAGACCAGAAAAGATGTTCTGCTTTCATTCCCGAGCCGACGCTATTCCAAGCGGTATGTTGCGGGCGGCAAGGCCGCCGCCGAGCGCGGCTGTGGTCGCCATGCGGGGCAAGCGGGGCAAAAAAATCGGATCGTGGCGTGTCGGAACCGGCGCCGGTGGGGCGTCCTTGGGTCATCGGACAGCAGTCCGGATCAACCCCCGTCAACAAGGAGGCCGTTTCATGCCGAAGGTCGTTTCAAATCTCTGGTTCGCCGAGGAAGCGCGCGAAGCCGTCGAATTCTATGTGTCTGTCATCCCGGACTCCAGGATCGGCCGTACGACCATATTGCCGGCGGAAACGCCGAGCGGGCCTCCCGGCAGCGTCGAGCTGATCGAGTTCACGCTCGCCGACCAGGCCTTCCTGGCCATGAAGGCCGGCCCGCTCGATAGCTTCAACCATTCTTTCTCGATCGCGATTCTCCTGGAAAGCCAAGCCGAGATCGATTGGATATGGGAGGCATTTCTCGCCAATGGCGGCACGCCGGAGGCCTGCGGCTGGCTGAAGGACCGCTGGGGCCTTTCCTGGCAGATCGTGCCGCGCATGCTGTCGGAGATGATCGCCGACAGCGACCGCGAGCGGGCCAGGCGCGTAACCGAAGTGATGCTCGGCATGGTCAAGATCGATGTCGCCGCGCTGGAGAAGGCATTCAACAGCTGAGTCGCGCCGGTAGGCGGATGAGTCGCGATAAGGGGCGAATCGTCGCGACGCGTCCGTTTCAATCATGTCTGAAGCGGATCGGCACACGCTGTCCTGCATCGACTTTGCGCAGATTGGCCGCCAATCGTCGATTTTTCCAGTGCTCGAATCACGGGCGGCATTGCACACCCTTTTCATCTTTCTGTCACGTCGCGAAATGTGCTGATATCGCAATAGCCCTTTTCTCAACTATAATAAGAAACAGTTTCGTGGAGTAAAAAAATAACCGGTGCATGCACGTTTTTGTGCATTGCCAGAAACAGCCGGTGAGCGTGGAATATACCTGCGAAACTATTGATTCTTAGGAATGTCGTGGCCATCTCCTTTGGTATGACGACCTAGAGCCTGTGGCATTAACCTTGATGGAGGGCCCATGCTGAGCGAATCCGTATTTGATGCGTTCACCCGCAGCTATGATGCGCGTCGCGAGACCGATATGTCGATCTCGGAGTATCTCGATCTTTGCAAAAAGGAACCGCTTGCCTACGCCAATGCGACCGAGCGGTTGCTCGCCGCGATAGGCGAGCCGCAGATGGTCGATACCGCCAGGGACGCGCGCCTCGGCCGGATCTTCATGAACCGGACCATCCGGATCTATCCGGCCTTTGCTGGCTTCCACGGCATGGAAGAGACAATCGAACGCATCGTTTCCTTCTTCCGGCACGCAGCGCAGGGGCTCGAGGAGCGCAAGCAAATCCTCTATCTGCTCGGCCCGGTCGGCGGCGGCAAATCATCGCTGGCGGAGCGGCTGAAACTGCTGATGGAGGTTTATCCGATCTACGTGCTGAAGGCCGGTGACGAGATCAGCCCGGTTTTCGAAAGTCCGCTCAACCTCTTCGACCCGGACACGATGGGATCGCTCCTGCAGGAGCAATACGGCATTCCGCTGCGGCGCCTGAGCGGATTGATGAGCCCGTGGTGCCTGAAGCGGCTCGACGATTTCGGAGGCGATATTTCCCGCTTCCGCGTCGTCAGAGTACAGCCTTCGCGGTTGCGCCAGATCGCCATCGCCAAGACCGAGCCTGGAGACGAGAACAATCAGGATATCTCGTCCTTGGTCGGCAAGGTCGATATACGCAAGCTGGAGACCTATTCCCAGAACGATCCCGATGCCTACAGCTATTCGGGCGGCCTCAACCGCGCCAATCAGGGCGTGCTCGAATTCGTCGAGATGTTCAAGGCGCCGATCAAGATGCTGCATCCGCTGCTGACGGCGACGCAGGAAGGGAACTATATCGGCTCCGAGAATATCGGCGCCATACCCTTCTCCGGCATCGTCCTTGCGCATTCGAACGAGGCGGAATGGCAGACCTTCAAGGCCAACAAGAACAACGAAGCGTTCATTGACCGTATCTGCGTGATCAAGGTGCCCTATTGCCTGCGCGTGACGGAAGAGCAGAAGATCTACGAGAAGCTGATCGAGGGATCAGAACTCGCCGATGCGCCATGCGCTCCGGCAACGCTCGAAATGCTGGCCCGCTTCTCCGTGCTTTCACGCCTGCGCAAGCATGAGAATTCGACATACTTCTCGAAGATGCGTACCTATGACGGCGAAAGCCTGAAGGAGACGGATCCGCGCGCCCGCAGTGTCCAGGAATACCGGGATGCCGCCGGCATCGACGAGGGCATGGACGGCATATCGACCCGCTTCGCCTTCAAGGTGCTCGCCTCCACTTTCAATCACGACACCACGGATATAGGCGCCGATCCCGTTCATCTGATGTATGTGCTGGAGCAGTCGATCCGCCGCGAGCAGTTTTCCGACGATGTCGAGAAGCGATATCTGGAATTCATCAAGGCCGATCTTGCGCCGCGTTACGCAGAGTTCATTGGAAATGAAATCCAGAAGGCCTATCTTGAGTCCTATGCGGATTACGGACAGAATCTGTTCGACCGCTATGTGGATTATGCCGATGCCTGGATCGAAGACGTGGACTTCAAGGATCCCGATACCGGCCAGCTTCTCGATCGCGAGCTCCTCAACCAGGAACTGACGAAAATCGAAAAGCCGGCGGGAATCGCCAATCCGAAGGATTTCCGCAACGAAATCGTCAAGTTCTGCTTGAGATCGCGGGCAGCCAACGGCGGAAAGAATCCGTCATGGACGAGCTACGAGAAAATCCGGGAAGTCATCGAAAAGCGAATGTTCTCGCAGGTCGAAGATCTTTTGCCGGTCATTTCCTTCGGATCGAAGAAGGATTCCGAAACGGAAAAGAAGCACAGCGAATTCGTCTCGCGCATGGCCGCGCGGGGTTACACGGAGAGGCAGGTTCGGCGCCTCGTCGAATGGTACATGCGCGTCAAACAGGCAAGTTAATGTGGAGCCAATATGCACATTGTCGACCGTCGGCTAAATCCGCGCGGTAAAAGTCTGGAAAATCGGCAACGGTTTCTTCGGCGCATGAAAGGCGCCGTGCAGCAGGCGGTAAAGCGTTCTCTGCAAAACCGGAACATTCGCGATGTGCTCGACGGCGGGGAAATCAGCCTGCCGATCGATGGAATGGCCGAGCCGAACTTGAGAAGGGGCGACGGCGGCATCCGCGACCATATCCTGCCTGGAAACAGGGCCTTCGTCGAAGGCGACATTCTTCCGCGCCCGCCGGGGAGCAGGGGCGGAAAACCCAAGGATGCGGGTGAGGGCGACGGCGAGGACGGCTTCCGCTTCGTGCTGACGCGCGAGGAATTCCTCGATGTGTTCCTGGACGATCTGGAACTGCCCGACCTTGCCAAGCGGCGCCTGGCCGAAACCGAGGAGGAAACTCCGTTCCGTGCCGGTTATTCCGTGTCGGGATCGCCGTCCAACATCGCCGTCGGTCGCACGACCAGGCTCGCGATGATGCGCCGTGTCGCGCTTCACCGTCCCCGCCGCGAAGAAATCGAAGCCCTGCAGCGGCAGATCGAGGAGTGCGAGGACGACGAGAGCCGGCTGGCGCTTGAGGCAAAACTCAAATCCCTGACGGAAAAAAGCCGGCGCATTCCCTATATCGATCCCCTGGACGTGCGGTATCGCCGCTTCGAAAACGAGCCGAAGCCTGTGGCGAAGGCCGTGATGTTTTGCTTGATGGACGTCTCCGGTTCCATGTCGGAACACATGAAGGATCTGGCGAAGCGGTTCTATCTGCTGCTCTACCTTTTCCTGTCGAAGCGCTACAAGAAAGTGGAGATCGTCTTCATCCGTCACACAGACAAGGCGGAGGAAGTCGACGAGGAAACCTTCTTCTATGGCCCGGCAACGGGCGGCACGCTGGTTTCCAGTGCGCTAGCGGCAATGCGGGCGATCATCGCGGCGCGTTTCGATCCGGCGGAATGGAATATCTATGGCGCCCAGGCCTCTGACGGCGACAACGCCCATTCGGACGGGAACTTGAGCGGACAGCTGCTGCGCGAGATTTTGCCACTGTGCCAGTATTTCGCTTACATCGAGGTGGGCGAAGAAGGCGGTGACTCCTCGGTATCCCGCTCGCCGCTTTGGATGCTCTATGACGGGATCCGTTCCGAGCTGCAGCCGCTTTCGATGCGCAAGGTCTGCCGGCGAAACGAAATATTCCCTGTTTTCCACGATCTCTTCCAGAAACGTGACGCACAGTCGAAGGTGACGCCATGACCATGACGATGAGGCCACGAGAGCGGCTATTATTCGAGGGGGCCGACTGGGATTTTGCAACGCTCCAGCGCATCCACGACGCCTGCGAGGAGATCGCGCTCGGCGAACTCGGCCTCGACGTCTATCCGAACCAGATCGAAGTCATCACCTCGGAGCAGATGCTCGATGCCTATTCCTCGACCGGCATGCCGCTCTTCTACCGCCATTGGTCCTTCGGTAAACACTTTGCGCATCACGAAACCTTCTACCGCCGCGGGATGCGCGACCTCGCCTATGAGATCGTCATCAACAGCTCTCCCTGCATCTCCTACCTGATGGAGGAAAACACGGCGACGATGCAGACGCTCGTCACCGCGCATGCGGCCTTCGGCCACAACCATTTCTTCAAGAACAACTATCTCTTCAAGCTCTGGACCGATGCGGAGGGCATCCTCGATTACCTCGATTTCGCCAAGGGCTATATCACCCGCTGTGAGGAACGTTACGGCGAGACGGCTGTCGAGCGCACGCTCGACGCAGCCCATGCGCTGATGTCGCACGGGGTGCATCGATACGCGGGCAAGACCACGATCGATCTTCGCCAGGAGGAAAAGCGGCAGCAGGAGCGCCGCGCCCACGAGGAGCAGATGTTCAACGATCTGTGGCGCACGGTTCCCGTCGGTAAGGCCCGAAAGGCGGGTGACATCGGCTTGGAAAAGCGCCGCGCCGCCCTCGGGCTTCCGCAGGACAACATTCTTTATTTTCTTGAAAAGTCGGCACCGCGGCTGCAGCCGTGGCAGCGCGAGATCCTTCGCATCGTCCGCCACGTCGCACAATATTTCCATCCCCAGCGGCAGACCAAGGTGATGAACGAGGGAACCGCCACCTTTGTCCACTACCAGATCATGACCCGCCTTCACGAGCGGGGGCAGATCAGCGACGGAAACTTCCTCGAATTCCTGAAGTCGCACGCCAACGTCGTGTTCCAGCCGAGCTATGACGACCGGCGGTTCTCGGGCTTCAATCCCTATGCGCTTGGCTTTGCGATGATGCAGGACATCGAGAGGATCGTCACGACGCCGACGGAAGAGGACCGCGCATGGTTTCCCGATATCGCCGGACGAGGCGATGCGATGGCGGTCCTGCGCGACATCTGGGCCAATTACCGGGACGAGAGCTTCATCAGCCAGTTCCTGAGCCCGAACCTGATCCGGCAGTTGCGGTTGTTCCATCTCTACGACGATCCGGAACAGACCGAGGGGGTACTGGTTTCGGCGATTCATAATGAGCGCGGATACCTGCGCATCCGCCGCCAGCTCTCCCGCGAATACGATATCGGCTGGACCGATCCGGCAATCGATATCGTCGATGTCGACCTCGCCGGCGACCGCCGGCTGTTGCTGCAGCACATCGTCATGAATGGCTGCTATCTTCAGGACAATGACACGAAACTCGTCCTGCAGCATCTCGCCGATCTCTGGGGCTATGACGTGTTGCTTCAGGAAATCGACAGTTCCAGCACGGTGGCAAGAGAACACGCGGCGAGCCCGCGCAAGATCGTTCAGTGATCCAGCTCTTTTCTTGAGGTGCCGGGCTTCTTGTTCACCGCTGGCTATCGGTATATATCATGATAGCTATCGCAATGCGGAGGCCATCATGGCAACGAGAACAGCCAAGATTTTTACGACCGGCCGCAGCCAGGCAGTCAGGCTCCCTGCGGAGTTCCGCTTCGAGGAGAGCGAGGTGTTCGTCCGTCGTGATCCGAAGACCGGCGATGTCATTCTGTCACGCAAGCCGGATTCGTGGGATGGTCTCTTTGAACTTTATGGCAAGGATCAGGTTCCGGACGATTTCCTGGGGCCAGTCGACCGCCGCCAGCCTTCGCATGATCGTGATCCATTCGAGGGCTGGAAGGAATGACGGCCTGGATGCTCGATACCAATATGGTGAGCCATGTCATCAAGGGCGATCGGCCGGAGATCATCGAAAGGTTGGCCACGCTTCCGATGGAAGACATCGTCATCTCATCGATCACCGAAGGGGAGCTGTTCTACGGTCTTGCCAAGCGAGGCTATCCGAAGGTGCTGTCGGAACGGATCCGCCAATTCCTGCTCCGGGTCGATGTTCTCCCTTGGGATCACGATGTTACGCGAACTTATGGCGACCTGCGCGCTGCCTGTGAAGCCAAAGGGGTGACTCTGGCGCCCCTCGATATGATGATTGCCGCTCATGCCGTTGCTACTGCCGCAACCCTCGTCACGCGCGACAAGGCTTTTGCTCGCGTTTCGGAGCCTTTGAAGGTCGACGACTGGGCGAATGAAGGAAGCTGAATCGTCCACGCCGCCTCTCATGCCCGGAAAAGGCGGGTCGACGATCAGCAATTATCGGTGGTAACGAACACAAAGGCTTAGTAACTTACCGCCGCTGCAATAGCCCATAATCTCCAATCGACCAGTTTCAGCCTTTGCAGCGACCTTTCCCGGGGCGGATAGCGCGGAGACGAGAGACCATGAGTGAAACGCGGCGCAAGCTGACGACGATCTTCTGTGCTGACGTGCAGGACTATACGCGGCTGATGGGGGCTGACGAGGAGGGGACGCTTGCAAGCTTGAAGCGCTGTCGGGAGGCGATGGGGCGCCTGATCGAAAGCCATGGTGGCCGCGTCATCAATACCTGGGGCGACGGGCTGATCGCCGATTTCCCGAGCGTGGTCGAGGCGGTGCGCGCGGCCGTCGACACCCAAAACGAACTCGCGGGTTTCAACGCCCGCCGCCCGGCCGACGGTCGCATGCTCTTCCGCATCGGCATCAATCTCGGCGACGTGATCGTCGAGGGCGACGACATCTATGGCGACGGCGTCAATATTGCGGCGCGGCTCCAGACCTCGGCTGCGGCAGGCGGTATCGTGATATCGAGCACCGTCTATGACCAGGTCCGCAACAAGGTGGCTGTTGGTTTCGAGTTTCTCGGACCGCTGATGGTGAAGAATGTCGATGAAGGCGTGCCGAGCTACGCGGTGAAGATCGGCGATGCCAGGGACGAGACGCCACCTGCAGAACGATCCGGCCCCGCGCGGCCGCAGCCGGCGCCGGTTATGGCGGCCGCTAAGGCCGAGACAACCCCAGCACCGGGCGGACGCAGGCTGTATGGCGTGCTCGGCATCATCGCCGCCGTCCTGATCGGTATCAACCTCCTGTCGTGGCAGGGCGTTTTCTGGGCGCGTTTTCCGGTGCTCGCGCTTGCCGTCGTCGCGGCGCTCGCCTGGAACCGCGACCAGACCCGGTTCAACCGCAAGATCACCTTGCTGGCGATCCTGGCACTCGGCCTTGCCGGCATCAACCTCTTCACCTGGACGGGGCAGTTCTGGGCGGTGTGGCCGATACTGGGGATTGCGGCTGTGATGGGTGTGCGGTGGTCGATGCGCCGATAGACATCCAACCCGCATCTTCAGGGATTTTGTACGGTATCTTGCCCGACAATCGGCGGGATCAAAGACACGGGCCAGTGTTCATTCAAGCAAAAGTGAGCGGCCGGGTTATTTCCATTCTTTGCTGATATTACAAATCGGTAATGCCGGCTGCTTATGCTTGCCGGTAAGCTGTAAACGCGCGATATTGTCGCATCAGACGGGAATCTCGATCCCGCAGCGCCTCTTTCGACCGACCCTGGTCCAACCTCGAGTCCCTCCGGAGACGTGAATGGCCTTTTGGAAGCAGTTTGTACTGTCGCTGATCGTCATTATTGCCGGCTTTGCCGCGTGGGTTTTCTTCGTGCCCGGCGCTGGTGATACGATGCGCGATGCAGGCATTCCAGACAGCATCGTTTCCAAGATCGCGCCGAAGGCCGAGGAGACTGCCGGTGCCGACGCTCCGGCCCGGGCGCAAGGCCAGCAGCGTGGCGAGGGGCAGGGACAGGGGAACCGCCGTAATGGCGGCGGGCGCAACAACACCATTCTTGTCGCGACGCAGGCGGTCGTCCAGGGTATCGTCAACGACCGGCTGAACGCCATCGGCACGGGTGATGCGATCCGTTCGGTCGCGGTCACGCCGCAGGCATCGGGCACGATCCGCGAAATCCTCATCAAGTCGGGCGACAGGGTGAAGGCCGGCCAGGTGCTCGCCAAGCTCGACAGCGAGGAGCAGGTGATCGCCCGCGGCCAGGCTGATGTGGCGGTCAAGGCCGCCGTCGAGAAGTCCAATCTCTATCACAACATCAAGTCCAGCGTGTCACGCATGGACGTGTTCGATTCGGAGATCGCCGAGCAGGGCGCGCGGCTGCAGCTGCAGGCCGCCGAGCTCAATCTCGCCCGGCGCAACATCACCGCGCCGATCGACGGCATCGTCGGCATCGTGCCGGTCAATATCGGCGACAACGTCACGACGAGCATCCCGATCGTCACGCTCGATGACCGTTCGGAAATCCTCGTCGACTACTGGGTGCCGGAGCGCTTCGCCAATACGGTGTCGGTCGGCCAGCCGGTCGAGGCGATGTCTGTGGCAAGGCCGGGGCAGGTGTTTTCAGGCGTGGTCGAAGCCGTCGACAACCGCATCGACGCGGCAAGCCGCACGCTGCGTCTGCGCGCCCGGATCGACAACGGTTCCGATGAGCTGCGTGCCGGCATGTCCTTCAGTGTCAGCATGAAATTTCCTGGCGACAAATATCCGGCTGTCGACCCGGTCTCAGTGCAGTGGGATTCGCAGGGCTCCTTCGTCTGGCAGGTCAACGACGACAAGTCGCATAAGGTGCGGGTCAGCATCGTGCAGCGCAACCCGGATTTCGTGCTCGTCAAAGCCGATCTCAAGGACGGCGACGTGATCGTGACACAGGGCCTGCAGCGCGTGCGCGAGGGTGGGGCGGTGCGCGTGAGCGCCGATGTCGCCGCGACTGCGGAGGTCGCCACCCAATGAACGTGACCGAGATTCATCAGGACAGGGCGTCAGGCAAGCAGAGCTTCACCGCACTTTTCGTTCGCCGGCCGATCCTGGCTCTGGTGTTCAACACGCTGATGGTCGTTGCCGGCCTTGCCGCCTATGTCGGCGTCGAGGTGCGCGAACTGCCCGATGTCGACCGTCCCGTCGTTACCGTGCGCACCACCTTCGACGGCGCATCGCCGCAGACGATCGACCAGGAACTGACCAAGGTGATCGAGGGGGCGGTCGCGCGCGTCAGCGGCCTCAAATCGATTTCGTCGACCTCGTCCTTCGGCCAGAGCCGGGTGACGCTGGAATTCTCGGATGCGATCGATCTCTCGGTCGCCGCCAATGACGTGCGCGACGCGATCGGCCGCATTACCCAGAACCTGCCGGATGAGGCGGATGCACCGCAGATCGTCAAGGCGGATTCGGATTCCTCGGCGATCATGCGCCTTGCCGTTACCTCCACCAATCTCAACATGGACGATCTGACACAGCTCGTCGAAAACGAGGTGATCGATCGCCTCGCCTCCGTCGACGGCGTTGCCGACGTCGAGGAATATGGCGACCAGGAGAAGGTCTTCCGCGTCGATGTCGACCAGGGGGCTCTTGCCAGCCGCGGGCTGACCATCGGCGACCTGACGAAGGCGCTCGACAATGCCGCACTCGATGTACCGGCCGGCTCGCTGAAGAGCAATACGCAGGATATCGTGGTGCGCGCCACCGCCAACCTGCAGACGCCGGCGGATTTTTCCAACGTCATCCTGCAGGATCGCGTCAGGCTCGGCGACGTCGCGACGGTGATGCTTGGACCACGCGACGGCGAAACGGCGCTGCGCTCCAACGGCAAACCGGGCATCGGCCTCGGCATCATCCGCCAGGCGCAATCGAATACGCTGAACATCTCGACCGGCATCAAGGCGGCCGTCGATCAGATGTCGAAGACGCTGCCCGAGGGCACGACGATCGCCGTCACCAGCGACGATGCCGTCTTCATCCAAGGTGCGATCCACGAAGTGGTGCTGGCGCTGGTGCTTGCCGCCGTCATCGTCACCGCCGTCATCTACCTCTTCCTGCGCGACTGGCGGGCGACGCTGATCCCGGCTGTCAGCATGCCGGTGGCGCTGATCGGCACGCTGGCGGCGATCTACATGGTCGGCTTCTCGATCAACATCCTGACGCTGCTGGCGATCGTGCTGGCGACCGGCCTCGTCGTTGACGATGCGATCGTGGTGCTCGAAAATATCGTACGCCGGCGCTCCGAAGGCATGGGGCCGCGCGCTGCTGCCGTGCTCGGAACGCGCGAGGTGTTCTTCGCCGTCATCGCCACGACGGCGACGCTGGCCGCGGTGTTCATTCCGCTCTCCTTCCTGCCGGGACAGGTCGGTGGCCTCTTCCGCGAATTCGGCTTCGTGCTCGCCTTCTCGGTCGGGCTGTCGTCGATCGTGGCGCTGACGCTGTGTCCGATGCTCGCCTCGCGCATGCTGACCAAACCGATGCTCGAAGATCACGGCATGCTCGGCCGCTTCGGCGGGGCGCTCGCCGATCTCTACAAATGGGCGCTGCACGGCTGTCTCAACGCGCCCTTCATCGTCATCCTGTTCTCGGTGATCTTTGCCGGCGCGGCACTCGTCGCTTTCTCGACGGTGAAGAGCGAGCTGACGCCCGAAGAGGACCGGTCGCTGGTGATGATGCGGCTGACGACGCCGCAGGGATCGAGCCTCGAATATACCCGCGACAAGATGCAACTCGTCGAAGAATATCTGCAGCCGCTGGTCGACAGCGGCGACATCCGCAATATCTTCTCGATCTCCGGGCAGGGCGGTTCGCTGAACAGCGGCTTCATGGTGCTGACGCTCGCCCCCTGGGGAGAGCGTGACAGGACGCAGACGGAAATCGTCGGCGATATCAACCAGGTAGCCGCCAGGGTGCCGGCCCTGCGCGGCAATGCTATTTCCTCGAACAGCCTTCGCATCCGCGGCGCCGGCAGTGGTCTGCAGATGGCGCTGATCGGCAATGATCACGAGGCGCTGACGGCGGCGGCCGCCAAGCTGGTTCAGTCGCTCGAGGCCACCGGCCAGTATGATACGCCGCGCCTGACCAACGAGCCCAGCCAGGCGCAGGTATCGGTGGCGATCGATCGCGAGCGCGCCTCGGATCTCGGCATCGACATAACCGGGCTCTCGACGGCAATCCAATCGCTGCTCGAAGGGCGATCGGTGGTCGACGTCTTCGTCGACGGCGAATCCTATCCCGTGCTTCTGACCTCGACGACGCGGCCGATCGACGATCCGACCGATCTTGAGAACGTGTTCCTGAAGACCGGCGACGGCAAGATCGTACCGATGTCGGTCATCGCCACGATGAAGGAAGGTTCGGTCGCGCCGCAGCTCAACCGCGAGCAGCAGCTCGCCTCCGTCGCGATCACCGCCGGCCTCAGGAACGGCATGTCGCTCGGCGATGCCGTCACCCAAGTGACTGCGCTCGCCGAGCCGCTGCTGCCGCCAGGCTCCCGCCTGTTGCCGCTCGCCGAGGCGGCGACGCTCGAGGAGAATTCGAGCGGCATGGCGCTGACCTTCGGCTTCGCCATTGTCATCATCTTCCTGGTGCTGGCCGCGCAGTTCGAAAGCGTGCTGTCCTCACTGATCATCATGTCGACGGTGCCGCTTGGTCTTGCCTGCGCCGTCTTCGCACTTGTTATCACCGGCTCCAGCCTCAACATCTACAGCCAGATCGGCCTGGTGCTGCTCGTCGGCGTCATGGCGAAGAACGGTATCCTGATCGTCGAATTCGCCAATCAGCTGCGCGACCGGGGCGAGGACGTGCGGTCCTCTATCGAGAAGGCCTGTGCGCTGCGCCTTCGTCCTGTGATGATGACGATGATCGCCACCATCCTCGGCGGCGTGCCGTTGGTCTTTGCCCATGGCGCCGGCGCCGAAGCACGCATTGCGCTCGGCTGGGTGATCGTCGGCGGTCTCGGTTTCGCGACGCTGGTGACGCTGTTCATCACGCCGGTTGCCTATCTGCTGCTTGCCCGCTTCGCCAAGCCGCACGCCCACGAGGAAGCGCGCCTGCACGAAGAGATGTCGGTCGCCACACGGCCGCGCGCCGCACCCGATGACGAGCAGTTGCAGGCCGCCGAATAAGGTTTTCATCCAATTTTGAAAACGCCGCCGAATCTCCTCCTGCGGCGTTTCTTATGGTGTATGATACCTTGTGAAATAAGATAAATTACTTCTGAAGTTTAGTCGTTTGTTAAGCATCAACGGCAATGATTGTGACCAGTAACCGACTGGTCTTCTTCGTTTCTTGAAGGCTGCGATGCGCTGGAGTTTCAGCGACCCCGGACATGAATGTCCGTGCGGCACGGTTCATTTTTAGTTCAGTTTGCGTCTGTTGTGTTTTGGAGTTTAGTCCCGTGAGTATTTATCAGCGCGTCTCCGTGGATGCGGCGCTTTATGTGCTGCGCGATATCAATCGGAACATGACGGTCACGCAAAACCACATCACGACGGGTATGCGTGTCGAAAAAGCCAGCGACAACGCCGTCTATTGGTCGATCGCCACCACCGCGCGGACCGACAACAAAGCGGTTTCGGCGATCCAGGATGCGCTTGGCATGGCCGCAGCGACGATGGGAACGGCCTATACCGGCGTTCAGAGCGTCATCGACGTCGTCTCCGAAATCAAGGCAAAGCTGGTTGCCGCTACCGAAGACGGCATCGACAAGAACAAGATCAACGAAGAGATCAAACAGCTGCAGGAGCAACTGCGCAGCGTTTCGGAATCGGCGACCTTCAACAGCGACAACTGGGTGGTCCTCACCAACGATGCGACGCCGACGCAGCCGCGCCAGATCCCGGCCTCGTTCATCCGCAACGCCGACGGCACGATCTCGATCGGCATGCTGAGCTACCATATCGACAATACGCCGGTGGGAGCGACGACCTCCAAGGACGCGCGCTACCTGATCGACGACCGTGCCACTGGTTCCGGCGAATACGGGGTGCTGACATCGGCCTATTTCGCCACCGAACTCGGTGCTGCGCAAAATTACGTGCTGATGACGAGCAAGAACGGCACCACCACCGGGCAGGTGGTGATCTCGGTGACATCAAGCACGACGCAGGGCCAGATCGGCCAGATGATCAGCGTTGTCGATGCCGCGCTGACGCAGCTGACGACGGTCGGTTCGGCCTTTGGTGCGCTGGAAAAGCGCATCAACCTGCAGAACGACTTCGCCACGAAACTGCACGACAACATCACTGCCGGCATCGGCCGGCTTGTCGATGCCGACATGGAGGAGGAGTCGAGCAGGCTGCGGGCGTTACAGACGCAGCAGCAGCTCGGCCTGCAGTCGCTCAACATCGCCAACGCCACCTACGACACCGTGCGGCAGTTGTTCCAGAATT